>NZ_JBNNOR010000006.1:0-319030 GCF_050274955.1 Peribacillus sp. NPDC006672 | reverse complement strand
AAGACGATTTCCATTCAAGTATCGAATGAGAATCGTCTTTTTTTAATTTGATTTACCGTACTAGTTAGAAAAACGTGAGTTTTTCAGCAGCCTCGGCATGGGCCATCCTTTTTTTTATTCAAATCAGCTGAAAAAAGATTTGATCGCGTCTATTAAACTGCTGAAGACTTCTTTCAATTTATCTAAGAAGGATTGACCCTCTTCGGACTCTAGAAAATTGGAAAGCTTATCTTTAGCGGCAGTAAGCTGATCCCCGACGGCGTTCCAATCAATATTCAATTCTTTTAGCTTATTGAATAAATCAATTAAACTTTGAACTTGATTATCATTTAAGGAAATTCCCAGTTCTTTTGCTGAAGACTCGACAACCTCGCGGACCTCTTCGGTGTTAGCCGGAGGATTTTCAGCCATTTCCTCTTTGATTTTCGTTACCAGTGCAGAGGCTTCCTCTGTACCGATTTCATCACCCAATTTAGCTGTTTTCACCATTTCTTCATTCGCTGCCTGCTTCACATCTTCCGGAATCTTCTTGTCTGAAGAGATTTCATAGGCTTTAATGACCCCTGTCAAAGCTGCTGTACCGGAAACGGGTATAGGTGCGGTGACATAAACGGTAGCATCTTTTACGCCAGCAGTTGCCAGTGCGTTGATATACATTTCATCTGAGACCCAGTTAATGTTTTTCGACTCCAGTTTAAGGCCAGTGCCTTTTTCCTCCAAAGTAATGGCAGAGGATGAAATAGCTTTTGTACCAATCAGACGCTTAGCGATATAGTCTCCTAAGTATTCATGTTCCTCCGCATTTGTAACCGTTAGAACCTCAACATCATTAGGGGCTTTCATTTCTGACAAAATCATATTTTTTTGTTCATTTGTCAAATTTTCTCCTAGTGTGACGATCATTTCACCAACAGCTGCATCTGCAAAAGCTTTATATGGCAATAATAGACATAAAAGAATGGTTAAAATGACCCATTTATTCGTTTTTTTCATGATAATCCTCCTTAACTTTTCCTGCTGAATTGAGACCTTTCATTAAAAGGTTGGCGCTTTAAATAAAGATTCATAGTATTTGACGAAACAAAGGATAAAAAAGATACATATTTTCCTGAAAAATATTTATATAGCTCAAAATAGCTATAGCTCTTTCAAAGGAGGAAGTGATTGTACCTTGTCTTTTATACTTATTAGGCACTCTATGAACCTAAGGTCACTTTACCAATGTAGTAAAATCGAAGCAAGATTGCAAGGATATTGTCAGATTGTGTTAAGTTATAGTAGAATGAATTCATTATTTAAATATTTGGACCATTCATAAAAGGAGTATGGGATGAGGAAAAGTAATAAAACTCTTTTACTTATGATGCTTATTATCGCTTTGATGTGGGGAATCGTATATTGGCTGTTTATCGCTTAGCACATAGCACATAGCACATCGATAAATCAAGTGCTGAAAGTGATGTTGAAACGAACGAATTTTTTATGTATGATGGAAATGTTATATGTGAGCTTATTATTCAAAGCGAATTAATTGGAAACAGGTAGATAATAAAAACGTTATTTAGTAACGAGGGATATTATGTTGATTAAGTATAAGAAAAGTTATGAGAAGTTTGCCATGGGATTATTATCTTTCATGCCAAAAGAAAAAGAGATAAAAACGCTTCGGAATACGATGAAGAATTATGAAACGGATGAAAATCTACAGCTGTACTTATGGAAAGAGGAAGAGATTACGGGCTTGATCGGAATAGAAGTCTCTCCAACCCACATTGAGATACAGCATATATCTGTAAATCCATCCTTTCGGAAGCAAGGTATTGGTAAAACGATGGTAAGGGCCATCAAGGAGCAATATCCTGACAAAGAACTAAAAGCAAATGAGTTTACGGAAAGCTTTCTTGACAGGTGTGAAGAAGTCTGAATATGAAAGTGGGAATGGAGGATCACCTTTAAGGGCGGTCCTCCATTCCTGTTTTTCGAAGGGATAGCTGCCGAGCCCTTTCAGAAATGACATCCGAACGGTCGCGCATTAAATGCTTATCAACTATTGATGAATTAGCCATGTCGCTTCCTTCGCCCCATATGTACCCATCCTGCAAACACATGGATTGGCATTTTTCGATCAACCCTTGATCCGCTATCGGAAGATTAATGCTTTCATATGGCTTTTGGGATAACATCCGTTCATGTGTGTCCTCGAGCAATTTGAACAGTTTTTCTGGATCGAGCCCCAATTTCAGGAGCTCGGCTTGTTTAGTGCGGAGATTTGCAAGGGCTTTAGCAAGTGTCCTTACAGCCCCTTTTTTGTTTTCCCTGCGATCATGGTATAGGGCAACCGCAATTTGGATGAGCCCGACCCAGTGGGAGTCACGTTCTTTTGGAGCGGTTTCCTTCCAATATTCTTCAAGAATTTCATGACATTCGAAGTAATCCCTTGTTCCATGGAAATGGACAAGGAAAGAAAGGTAATCTTCCGCGTAATTCAATAAGAGCACCCCTTTTGTTTGATGAAATCATCCAAGGTAAGGCTAAAAGCCATTTTCCATAGCTAAATACCCGCCATGTATACTCCCTAAGTTTAGCATAGAATTTTTTCTTGGAAAATAAAGAAAGCCGATTGCAAGGCAATCAGCTTGATTCATAAGTCAATTAACACCAACTAGCACCGACGATAACTAATAAAATGAACAATACTACAATAAACGCGAATCCGCCGCCGTGCCCAAAACCACCTGCACCCATAATAAGTACCTCCTTTGTTCTGCTGTTCTTACATTTCTAGACTATGTTGGATTTGAGAATGTGATTGGGCATTGACCCAATTTCACAAATCCCTTTGAAGAACTTTCCTAAGGTCCTAAATTATTATTATTGGATAAAGGGCGGCAATCCACTATACTTGATTAGTAAAAGAAATAGGCCTATTATCGGCCAATTAGATTTAAATGGGGTAATTTAATGGGTTATAATATAAAAATTGACGCTTTCGAAGGTCCGATGGATTTACTCCTGCATTTGATTAATCGCCTTGAAATAGACATCTACGATATTCCGATGGCTGATATTACAGATCAATATCTAGGATACATCCATACGATGCAGCACCTGGAATTGGATGTGGCCAGCGAATATTTGGTGATGGCTGCAACACTGCTTGCCATCAAGAGTAAAATGCTGCTGCCAAAGCATGAAGATGAACAATTGATTGATGAGGATGGGGAAATATTTGAAGAAGATCCACGGGATGAGCTTGTGGAGAAACTATTAGAATATAAAAAGTATAAGTATGCAGCTGAAGAGTTTAAAGGGATGGAAGAAGAACGCAGCCTGATGTTCACTAAACCCCCAAGTGATTTATCTGTATATGTTAAAGAAGCGGAAAGTGATAAACAAGAGTTGAATATAAGTCTATACGATATGCTCGGAGCTCTCCAAAAACTGCTCCGAAGGCAAAAAATACAAAAGCCGCTTTACACGAAAGTAACGAAACAAGAGATATCGATAGAAAAACGAATGGATGAAATCATGATTGAGTTACAATCAATTAATGGGAAGAAAAGTTTTTTTGAACTGTTTTCGCTTCCGGTTAAAGAGCATATCGTCATCACTTTTATGGCAGTACTGGAATTAATGAAACTAAATGAAATCATCGTTGAACAGGAAGATAATTTTTCGGAAATCATGATTGCTGCTAAGGAAGGTGTAGAGCAAGTTGGAAGTTATTAATTGGAAAGGGATTCTTGAGGCATTATTGTTTGCTGCTGGAGATGAAGGACTCTCCGTCAAACAAATTGCCTCTGTCCTTGAAATTACGGAATATCAAGCAAGAGACATCGTTGAAAGTTTAAAGGAAGAATATATATCGGATATACGCGGGATTCAGGTGATCGAAATAGCGGGTGTTTATCAAATGACGACAAAAAAAGCACACTCGGATTATCTGAAAAGACTGGTGGAAACATCAAGCACTCAAGGTTTGTCCCAGGCGGCTTTGGAAACACTCGCAATCATTGCCTATAAGCAGCCGATAACTAGAGCTGAAATTGATGAAATTCGCGGGGTCAAAACGGAGCGTCCCATCCATACACTTGTCACGAAAGTCTTAATAAAAGAGGTCGGACGTGCTGAAGGATCCGGCCGGGCTTATTTATATGGGACAACAAAAGAGTTTTTGGATTACTTCGGCCTGAATTCCATAGATGAATTACCGCCACTCGCGGATAATTCGGATGATAGCTTTGAAAATGGTGAAGCCGATCTGTTTTTTGAAAAATTTCAGCAAACAATCGAATAACATTTTTCTTTAAATTGTGATAATATAGAAAAAAATGAATGCGGGGGGATTGCGGGTGCGAATTGTAGCATGCAATGGATTTGGGCTTGAAAAGGAAAAGTCAAATTCACCTGAGGACTTCTTTAATCGATCCGTTATACAATACATAAAGGATGGAGAAGAGAAGACGCTGAATGTACTGTATCTTCGCTATTTTGATGAGATGGTCACTCGTTGGACCCCATATCCCGCCAATCCTCTATTCAAAAGCCCTAACCGAGATATTTATATGGCTGATATCATTGCCATGGTCTGTCTACTCAAAGACCCGAGCTTGATTAACCGAAAACGTATATATATAAATGCAGAAAAAGAGCTTGCTGGTTATTTCGAAAATATAGATTTTGAAAAATTGGAGAAAGTGTTTATATCTATTGACCAAGCTAAACCATATGATATAGAATCTCATGTTGACTATTATATTCAATCTTAAATCATTTTGAGGAGGGTTCACGGTTGGGGAATACATTGGTAAAATCTCAGCTTGAGGATGTAAAAGGCTTTTTAGAAACGACAGTGGCTCAACTAGAAGAATTTATAAATGAGACGACCTATTCTAAGCTGCAAGAGGAAAAAAGCGGGGATGAAACCTATTATAAAGGGATCCTTTCTAGTTTAAGAAGAATGCTTGTAAGTTGTGAAGAGGGCTTGGAGGCTTGCCAAATCGTTCTGAAAAATGATGTTTTCAATAAAGTTGCAGCTGAAAAGACGCTTTATAGGGTTTATCATCAATGTATCGAAGAATACTTTTCCCCAAAATCAGATCGGTGGTTTGAGGACAGCAGATCTGCCTATACAGGAAAAAACTCGATTAAATTTCACCAAAGTGTACCTGACAGCATAATGTCCATTCTGAAGGCCGTGGAAAGTGGATTCCAGACCATGCGTGAAGAATTGGAGTTTTATGAAACGGATTATCGGACGAAAATGTTACAGTCAAGATAGAGAAGCAGCTAGGCTTTACAGGCCTAGCTGTTTTTTAGCTTTAAATGGAATCTCCGCTTAATCGAAACATAAAATACTTTGATGATTAAAAGTGTATGAAGGTTAAGAGGAGGTTCGAAGATGTCTGATGAAAGAGAGTATGCAAAAGACGTAAGTGAATGGGTTGATGGAGTCATGGAATATCTTGAGAAGATCGATATCACCGATTCGCAAGTGTTGTTAAACATTGAACGGCTTTCCCAGTTGACAAAAGATTTGAATGAGGAAGAAATGGATTATGAGGATATGGTTCTGATTGAAGAAGAGATGGCTCGGGTCTACGAAGAAATTGAAGAACTCGCTAGAGAATTCAGTATGCAGGAAAGGCAATCAGTGCCGATTGGGAAGCATACACTTCCGCCATTACCTTATGCCTATGAAGCGTTGGAACCGACGATTTCAAGGGAAATCATGTATCTGCACCATGATAAGCATCATCAAGCATATGTCGATGGGCTGAATAAAGCGGAATTGATGATGCAAAAAGCGAGGGAGACGAAAGATTTTTCCTTATTGAAGCATTGGGAAAAGGAAGCAGCTTTTCATGGGTCAGGCCATTATCTCCATACGCTGTTTTGGGAAGTAATGATTCCAGGAGGAGGCGGACAGCCAAAGGGAGATTTACTTAAACAGATTGAGAAAGATTTTGGAAGCTTTGCAGCGTTTAAAAGTCATTTTAGTGAAGCGGCCAAACAGGTAGTAGGTGTTGGCTGGGCGATTTTAGTCTGGGTTCCACGTACGCGGCGGCTAGAAATACTTCAATCGGAATTGCATATGTTGTTGACCCAGTGGGATACGATCCCGATCCTTGTTCTTGATGTATGGGAACATGCTTATTACCTTCAATATAAAAATAATCGGGCAGGGTATGTGGACAAATGGTGGGACGTTGTAAACTGGCCGCAAACAGCGGTAAGGTTCACAGAAGCGAAGAAGCTTATTTGGAAAAAACAATAATTGATAAAATAAAGAATGTCTAAGGAGAACCAATTCGCAGACGAGCCGTGATGGTTCGTTTTTTTTTGTCTGAAATCTTGTATTAAGAATCTTTTAGGGAAAATATGGCAATGATATAAAGGAATGACTGACAATTTTATTTGAAACGGCCATTGATTCTCATTTGAATATTTTTATTTGATTGGAAAGGGGATGATATCAACTTCCGAAATAATGAGCATGTGTCTTGTTTTTAACCTTGAAATAACATTTAAAATGTGTTAAAGAGGCGATTTTGAAGTGCCATGGGTTTTTAAAAATAATTAATTTATATCAATATAAAAACTGTGACTAATTTGTGAACTTAAAAATTATTAAGGTATATTTATTGACTAATTTCTATTTAATAATTATTATAAATAGGAGCATATAAAAAAATAGCTATTGGAGGAATTTATTATGTCATTGATCAATAAACAAGTTGAAGATTTTAAAGTACAAGCTTACCATGCAGGAGAATTCAAAGAAGTTACACTTGAAGATGTTAAAGGAAAATGGGCAGTATTCTTTTTCTATCCAGCTGACTTCTCATTCGTATGTCCAACTGAATTAGCTGATCTTCAAGATAACTATGAAACATTCAAGGAAATTGGTTGTGAAGTTTACTCAGTTTCAACAGATACTCATTTCAGCCACAAAGGATGGGCTGATGCTACTGATACAATCGGTAAAATTCAATATCCAATGTTAGCTGACCCAGCAAACGTTTTATCCCGTCAATTCGGTGTATTAATTGAAGAAGATGGATTGGCTCTACGTGGAACTTTCATCGTAAATCCAGAAGGACAAATTAAAGCATACGAAATTAATGACTTAGGGATTGGCCGTAATGCAGAAGAACTTGTGAGAAAAGTTCAAGCTGCACAATTCGTAGCAGAACACGGAGATAAAGTTTGCCCTGCAAAATGGACTCCAGGTGAAGCTACTCTTGAACCAAGCCTAGACCTTGTAGGTAAACTTTAATTTTTAATGGGATGATCCCTTTCTTCAGTTAATGGATATAACGATTACTGGGACAATTCGTCCGACAAGATCTAATGACAAAAGGCACTTACCTAAAATAAGTGCCTTTTGTTTTTCAAAATAATCAGTTTAGCACGCATTATCATTCAGCAAGGAGAACAAATATGAAAAAAATATATGATTTATTAATTATTGGCGGCGGTCCTGCAGGCCTCTCGGCGGGCGTTTATGCGGGACGAGCTAAATTAAAGACAATAATTCTTGAAAAAGGAACTGGCGGCGGACAAGCTGCAACTACATCGGAAATAGCCAATTATCCTGGTATCCGTCATATATCGGGCCCTAGATTAGTTGAAGAAATGAAGCTTCAAAACGAAGATTTTGGCGTGGAATTCGCCAAAGCTGATGTAACGGGCGTGGATTTCTCAGGTGAGGTGAAAGTCGTTAAAACCCTTGGCGGGGACTACCATGCACGCGCCGTCATCATTGCAACGGGTGCTACTCCAAGAACGCTAGGATTTCCAGGTGAAGAGGAATTCACTGGCCGCGGTGTAGCTTATTGTTCAACATGTGATGGTGAATTCTTTGAAGGGTTGGAAGTTTTCGTTATCGGGGCAGGATATGCAGCCGCCGAAGAAGCTATATTCCTGACCCGCTTTGCTACAAAAGTTACAATCATCGCCCGGGAATCAAGCTTCTCGTGTGCCCCGTCCATTGTTGATAAAGTGATGGCAAATGATAAGATTGAAGTGAAATTCAATACTGAAATCCTTGGGGTTCATGGAGACGGGATGATTCAAAGTGCACGTTTCATCAATAACGTTACCAAAGAAGAATTTGAATATAAGGCGAAGGAAGAAGACAATACGTTTGGAGTATTCGTTTTCATAGGTTACGAGCCGAAAACAGAGATTTTCAAAGGCCATATCGAAATGGATCATGCTGGTTACATTTTAACTGATGATGATATGAAGACTAATGTGAATGGTGTCTATGCGGCGGGCGACCTAAGGCCAAAATCCTTGCGCCAGATTATCACAGCTGTATCTGATGGAGCGATTGCAGCAACGGATGCCGGTAAATATATTGAAGAAGAAAAAGATCGCCTAGGAATCAAAGATGAACCTGAAGTTGAAAAATCGGCGAAAAAAGAACAGGCCGCTGTCCCGGCAGGTAAGAGCGCTTTATTAAGTGATGCGTTACGCGGCCAATTAAAGGGAATCTTCAGCAAGATGGAGAGCGAAGTAACATTGGTGTCCATCGTCGATGAAAGTTTGCCAAAATCAGTCGAATTGCGAGACTTCTTGTTGGATGTTGCGGAATTAGGAGACAAGCTGCATCTTGAGTTATACAACAAGGGAGAAAGTCCGGAAATTGAAGAAAAAATCAATGCAGATAAGTTCCCTGTCGTCTCCCTCTTAAATTCGAATGGTGAATACAGTGGCGTCAAATACCACGGTGTACCAGGCGGCCATGAGTTGAATTCCTTCATTTTGGCTATCTATAACTTGGCCGGTCCTGGTCAAGCATTGGATTCAGTCGTATTGAATTCAATTAAGGGAATCAGTAAAAAAGCGAACATTAAGGTTATGGTTTCATTGGCATGTCACTACTGTCCAGACGTTGTAGTGGGTGCACAACGCATTGCCATTGAAAACCCTAACGTTGAAGCTGAAATGGTCGATATAAGCAATTTCCAGGATATCAAGAAGAAATATAAAGTCATGAGCGTGCCGGCCATGATCATCAATGATGAAGAAGTGGTATTCGGAGCTAAGAAAATTGATGAAATCGCTGCATTATTAGTATGATAGAACACTAAATCGATAGGGGCCCCTATCGATTTTTTTATGTTGAAAATCAATAGATATCATGAAGGTTTACATTCTTTTTATTCATAACCCTTGTCCATTTGCATAAACTTGTACAAAAACAAGTAAAGAGACGAGGGGGCACTCATGCGTTTTCTATATAAAGGGTTATCAAGTTTGTGTATCGTCATTCTCCTGTTGTCTTTTATGGCACCCGTACAAAGAGCCAATGCAAATGTAGCCGTAAGTGCCCATAGTGCGATTTTAATGGATGAGGATAGCGGAAGGGTCATTTATGAAGTGAATGCTCATGAAAAAAATCGTATAGCAAGCATTACAAAAATAATGACGGCTATCTTGGCCATTGAATCTGGACAAATGGACGAAACAGTTAAAGTGAGCAGCAATGCCTTCGGGACGGAGGGCTCTTCCCTTTTTTTAAAAGAAGGAGAAAAGATTAAGCTCGAAGATTTGGTTTATGGCTTGATGCTTCGTTCCGGTAATGATGCAGCAGTCGCAATCAGCGAAAAGGTTGGTGGAAGCCTGGATGGATTCGTCTGGATGATGAATCAAAAGGCAGAAGAAATCGGTATGAAAAATACCCATTTTTCAAATCCACATGGTCTGGATAATACGAAAAACCATTATTCAACCGCATATGATATGGCCATACTTACTCGTTATGCTATGCAAAACGAAACGTATGCAAAGATTGCCGGCACTAAGGAGCACAGGGCGCCTAATTCTACAGAACAATGGGATTATGTGTGGAAGAACAAAAATCGCCTTCTTACACAATTATATGAGTATTGCACAGGCGGGAAAACAGGGTATACCAAACTAGCAAAACGTACCTTGGTCACGACGGCAACAAAAAACGAGCATGACCTGATAGCTGTGACATTGAATGGTCCTGATGATTGGAATGATCATATTCAAATGTACGAATCCGCTTTTAAGGATTATAAGCCTACAGAAATTTTACCTGAAGGCATGGTGAAAAATATACAAAATAAAATGTATAAAGGTCATGTTTACATTAAAAATGATTTTTCGTACCCATTAACAAAAGAAGAAAGAAAAATGGTCAATGTGAAAATGAAATTGTTGAAGCCACAGAAAGCTTGGAAAGATAAAAGGAGAATCCCGGAAGTGGTCGGCAGGGCATCCATCTATCTCGATGGAAAGAAAATAGGAACACGTTCAATTTTTTATGGGGAATCAAAAGAAAGCTTCAAGCAACAATCGTTCCAATCATCATGGGCCGAGGTATTTGAAGCGGTATTGGGAATCAAACGAAATGGTTAATTACATTTGGGTTGGGATGTTTGTGATCGGTATTGTATTTGGCATGATTAATGGGACCATGGATCAGGTGAATGAAGCTCTTTTTGTCAGCGCAAAGGAAGCGGTCACCCTTTGTCTGGGACTGATGAGCATTCTGGTCTTTTGGCTAGGGTTGATGAAAATAGCGGAAGAATCGGGATTGCTTGATAAACTATCCAACTTGTTCAAGCCATTCATGAGATGGCTGTTCCCTGAAGTACCGCCTAATCATCCGGCTATGGGATATATACTTTCGAATATGATGGCAAACACATTCGGCTTGGGGAATGCCGCTACACCTCTTGGTATTAAAGCCATGGAGCAGCTAAAGAAACTAAATGGAGGAAAAGCAACGGTCAGCCGCTCGATGGTCACTTTTTTAGCAATCAATACCTCAAGCGTAACGTTGATTCCGACGACTGTTATTGCAATCCGCATGAATTACGATGCCCACTCCCCGACGGACATCGTTTTCCCGACCATAATAGCAACAGCCATTTCTGCCGTTGGAGGAATCGCGATAGATCGATATTTTTATTACAGGAGAAAAAGAAGCGGGAGGGAATAGGATGTTGCACTGGATGACCACCATATCAATTTGGATGATACCGATTTTGATCCTCTGTATATTACTGTACGGTACATTGAAAAGGGTCCCTACCTATGAGACCTTCGTCGAGGGTGGGAAAGAAGGGATCAACATGTCCTTTTCCCTCATCCCTTTCCTGGTAGGCATGCTTGTGGCGATTTCGGTATTTAGGGCATCAGGGGCATTGGACTTCATCGTACAATTTTTAAACCCTTTGCTTTCCCTGCTTCATTTTCCGTCTGAGGTTTTACCCCTTGCGATTATTAGACCAATATCCGGAACAGCCGCTTTAGGCATGACCAGCGACCTTATATCGGTTTATGGACCGGATTCATTCGTTGGACGCTTGGCTGCCACGATTCAGGGAAGTACAGACACCACCTTCTACGTATTGACCGTTTATTTTGGAGCGGTCGGGATCAAAAAAATGGGTGATGCCCTTAAGGTCGGTCTTTTGGCGGACCTGATCGGAATCATAGCTGCTGTTATCGTTGTCACACTAGTTTTCGGAATGAAGTAAAGGTAAGGAAATGGGCATCCCATTTCTTTTTTTTTTGTGTTTTTCTTAAACTAACGGCTATGATTTGGCTATCAATTTTATAAGGGGTTCAAACTTTCATCTAAAAGAAACATTTTTTTGTATGGAAAAATAAGCTATGTTACACTCATTATGGAAACCAGCCCATTTAACAGTCTCATTATTGGTGTATTAATAAAAGAAAAGCTCTTAATCGCGAAAAACCTTTTGTTTTTGCCTCTCCATATGTAATAATTGTATGATTGTGTATGTATAGACAATAACAAACGAATGATTATACTATGGGGTGAAGATAGATGGAACGATTACAAAAGGTAATAGCACATGCTGGACTGGCTTCCCGCCGTAAAGCAGAAGAGTTGATTTTAGAAGGCAAGGTAAAAGTGAACGGCAAAGTAGTGAAGGAATTAGGTGTGAAGGTGGGTCCTAATGATAAGGTCCAGGTTAATGAAGTCCCGCTTGAAAAAGAAGCTCCTGTTTATTTCCTATTCTATAAACCGCGCGGTGTCATTTCGGCAGTTTCGGATGATAAGAATAGAAAAGTCGTAACGGACTATTTCCCTTACATCAATGAACGGATTTATCCAGTTGGCCGCTTGGATTACGATACTTCAGGTTTGTTGATTTTAACCAATGACGGAGAATTTGCAAACACGTTAATGCATCCGAAGCATGAAGTGGATAAAGTGTATGTTGCAAAAGTAAAAGGGATACCTTTGCGTGAAAGCTTGAAAAAGTTGGATAAAGGCATCAAATTGGAGGATGGCAAGACTGCTCCAGCCAAGACTAGGGTATTGTCTACCGACAAAAAAAAGGAAACGGCTATTGTTGAAATCACAATACATGAAGGCAGGAACAGGCAAGTCCGCCGGATGTTTGAAGCAATCGGCCATCCCGTCATAAAATTGAAAAGGGAACAATATGGTTTCTTGACTTTGGACGGTTTAACAGCAGGAGATTCCAGGGAGCTAACTCCACATGAAGTAAAATTAATGAGGACTTTAGCATCGACCGAACCTAAACAGCGGAGAATGTAAAAAAGAATTTTTTCTTTATTAATAGGTTGAAACCACTACCTTATTCTTTCTCTGGAAGAATGGGTGGTGGAAAACAACCTGTAAATACCTTTTTTTTCATGAATCGGGATTGAATGTCACAAAACCTTCAGAAATGTAAATAAAATGCGCATGGTATTGAATGGTATAATGGTATGGTTAAATTTAGTGTGGCCTTAGGAGGATCTCTATGAATAAGAAGAAGCGACGCCTAATAAGCAGGACCATCATTCTTCTGATTTTAGGTGCAGCTTTAGTGTTTGCCCTTTATACGAACTTCACTAAAGATAAGAATGAAAGTCTGAGAAAAGGATCAGATGCACCCAATTTCGTTTTGACTGATATGGAAGGCAAAGAACATAAACTTTCCGAATACAAAGGAAAAGGCGTCTTCCTGAACTTTTGGGGTACATATTGTAAGCCGTGTGAATATGAAATGCCTTATATGGAAAATCAATATAAAAACTTTAAGGACAAGGGCGTTGAGATATTAGCGGTCAATGTCGGGGAATCTGACTATGCTGTCAATAACTTTATTACAAAGCATAATCTTACCTTTCCAGTCATGATCGATAAAGGCAGGGAAGTGGAAAATGCCTATCGCGTGGATATTTTGCCTGTCACCTTTTTGGTCGATAAAAAGGGGAAAGTGGTAGATATCATCACCGGAGCTTTGACAGAAGAGAGCATCCAAAAGCATATGGAGAGAATTAAACCATAATATTGGGGAGTTTTTGACATGAAAGAAGTAAAATGCGATTGTGGTCATGTAAATCCGTTTGGCACAAAGATTTGTGGGAAATGCGGGATGGTCCTTGGTAACGAAAATGAAAACAAGCTTATTGATATGCGATATGAAGGAAGTGCCAGGCGTTCACAAACATATAAAAAAACGATCATCGATAAAATATGGAACTTCTTTTCTTCCGTTAAGGTAGGGGTGACGCTCATTGTCATTGCCTTGATCGCTTCAGCTATCGGGACGATTTTACCCCAGGAAATGTATATACCTTCAACCGCGACGCCTGCAGAGCATTATGAACTGGAATACGGCTGGTTTGGGAAGGTGTATTATGAACTCGGGTTCCATAATTTGTATAGTTCATGGTGGTATTTGATTATCATAGGCATGCTGGGCATATCACTCCTGATTGCCAGTATCGATCGTTTTTTTCCATTATATCGATCGTTAAAAAAACAAGGGGTCACACGTCATGACGGTTTCATGAAGCGACAGAGGCTTTATGGAGTGACAAAGCTTGAAGACCAAGATATAAACCTTGAAGCAGTAAAGAATAGATTAAAAAGGCAGCGTTATCATATTCGGGAGGAAAACGGTCATATACTTGCCGAAAAGGGGCGTTTTTCACGTTGGGGACCCTATGTAAATCATATTGGACTTATCATTTTTTTAATTGGAGCATTATTGCGTTCTGTCCCTGGGATGTATATCGACAAAGTACTTTGGCTACGGGAAGGTGAGAGAAAAGAAATCCCGGGTACAAATGGTGAATACTATCTTCAAAATAATGAATTCACCTTAGAGGTGTATGACAAAGGAAATGAAGAAGATGAACAATACAGTGCTGCAATAGATAAAACCGGCACGATAGCTAAAACCTATCAATCCGATGTTACGCTCTATGAGCGCAAGGGAGAATCAATACCAGGGGAAAAGGCGGATCTTCATAAGCTTAAAGATTATAAAATCAAAGTCAATGAACCTCTGAAATATGATCATTATGCCCTCTACCAAGTAGATTATAAACTGGATGAGCTCAGTACGATGGCTTTTAATTTAATAAATAAAAAAACCGAAGAGAAATATGGCAGCTTAAAGGTTGATTTGAATAATCCTCAAAAGAAATACGAGTTGAAGGAAGGATATTCTGTTGATTTGATCAGTTACTTCCCTGATTTCGAATTCGATGAAAAAGGTGTACCTAGAACGATATCGAAGATTCCGAATAATCCAGCATTTATCTTTAAAATGCATACTCCGGATAAGCCTGAGGGTGAAGTCAGTTTCGTTGCGATTAAAGAGACTGTGGAGCCTTTAGGGGAAAACACTTATAAAATGGCTTTTAATGGTGTGGAAACTCAAGATGTCACGGCTTTGACCGTAAGGAAGGATTTAACGCTTTGGATCCTATTCACGGGTGGAATCATTTTCATGATAGGAGTTGTCCAAGGCTCTTATTGGAATCACCGGCGTATATGGATCAAGAGGAAGGATGATGAGATATTAATGGCCGGCCATACAAACAAAAACTGGCACGGTATTAAAAGAGATATAGAACAGGCGATAGAATCAACATCTCTTTGCGAACCAACGGATCAACTAGAGGAGGAGAAATCTTCTACTAAGGGGGAAGTTTTAAATGGCTGAATTAAGCAGTAACTTTTTATATGCAGCTTTCTTATTATATCTGCTCGCTACCTTTTTATTTGGGGGATCGATAAAGGATAAACGTGGAGCGGAGGAAAAGAAACAAAATAGATGGGCTAAACTGGGCATTTTCATTACCATTCTAGGTTTCACTGCGCAAATTGGGTATTTCATCACTAGATGGATTGCTGCCGGCCATGCCCCGGTAAGTAACCTGTTTGAATTTACGACCTTTTTCGGAATGATGCTGGTCGGTGCTTTCATATTAATTTATTTCCTTTATAAAACACCCGCCCTTGGGTTATTCGCTTTACCGATTGCGTTATTGATAATCGCATATGCAAGTATGTTCCCTACAGAAATTTCGCCACTCATTCCTGCATTGCAGAGCGATTGGCTACATATCCATGTAACGACTGCAGCGACAGGACAGTCGATCCTAGCCATAAGTTTCGTTGCAGCCATCATTTACTTAGTCAAATTCGTCGATCAGACACAATCAAGCAAAAGAACGTTCTGGCTTGAAGTCATCATGTTCACATTAGTCAGCACCATCGGTTTTGTCATCATCACTTCTACTTTTGCGGCCATGGATTATAAGGCGAATTTTGATTGGGTCGATAAACATGGTGCTGAGGTTAAACAGGAATTCAATCTCCCGGCGTTAGTGGGTCCAAATGAAGGGAAACTAACCGAGGCGGATCGGTTTGAACCACTTGTGAACATGCCTGCGCTGATCAATGCTAAGAAACTAAATACAGTCATTTGGTCAATCGGTATGGGACTCGTCCTGTATGGTCTAATAAGGCTAATTGCTCGCAAAAGAGTGGCAGCCTTGATTAAACCGATCGTTAAAAACGTGAATTTGAATTTATTGGACGAGATTAGTTATCGTTCGGTCCTTATCGGCTTTCCGGTCTTTACACTCGGTGCCCTCATTTTTGCAATGATCTGGGCTCAAGTGGCCTGGACACGATTCTGGGGCTGGGATCCGAAAGAAGTATGGGCACTGGTTACCTGGTTGTTTTATGCGGCTTTCTTACATTTGCGCATGTCAAAGGGGTGGCAAGGGGAAAAATCAGCTTGGCTTGCCGTCATCGGTTTTGCCATAATGATTTTTAACTTGATATTCGTTAATCTTGTTATTGCTGGTTTGCATTCATATGCTTGAATCTGTATTGTAATAATTAGATAAAGGGGGTCTTTTGATAGAAACGTCGAGGAGTTGGCTAATCGATTTTTCTGGAGAATGATCCCTTTTTAAGTGCCTCTCACTTTAAAAGGATATTTCGGTGAAATGGCCATCATGAATTCTTAGTGAAGCGGTTGAAGTCTTTTTTTGTGACAAAATGGTGAAAAAGTCCAAAGAATCTAATACAAAATGGTATCTTATCGTCCTTTGAAAGGAAAAAGTATTAGTCATTGAAGTTTTCATTTTGTAGAATATATGATAGGAGGCTGATTACATAATGTATAATGCTATTAAAATTCTTGTGGTGGATGATGAAGAAAGAATCCGCCGGCTGTTAAAGATGTATTTGGAAAGAGAAGAATACATAATCGATGAAGCTGAAAATGGAGATATGGCTTTATCAAAAGCCCTTGAAAATGATTATGATTTAATTTTATTGGATATTATGATGCCTGGTAAAGATGGAATCGAAGTTTGCCGTGAATTAAGGGAGAAGAAAACGACACCTATTATCATGCTGACTGCTAAAGGGGAAGAAGTGAACCGCGTTCAAGGGTTTGAAGTGGGTACCGATGATTATATCGTAAAGCCGTTCAGTCCTCGCGAAGTCGTGTTAAGGGTAAAAGCTTTATTACGTCGATCTTCAAGCACGAGTTACATGCAGACGGAAACAACGGCAAAAGATGTGATCGTCTTCTCACATCTAACGATCGATAATGATGCCCACCGTGTACTTGCTGATAACAAAGAGGTTTCTTTAACACCAAAAGAATATGAATTATTATATTTCTTAGCGAAATCCCCCGATAAAGTTTTCGATAGGGAGCAATTGTTAAAAGAAGTGTGGCACTATGAATTCTTTGGAGATCTTCGAACTGTAGACACGCATGTTAAACGCTTACGTGAAAAATTAAACCGCATATCCGAAAACGCAGCCAAGATGATTGTCACTGTTTGGGGTGTAGGTTACAAGTTCGAAGTCATTAATGACTGATGCTATGGGGCAGTGTTGTAGGGAAGCTATGGGCAACGATCCTATTGCTCGTGTCGTTTGTATTAATCGTTTTAACCGTTCTGTTGGTCGAATTCTTTGAGAATTTCCAAATTGAAAATATTGAAAATGATTTAACCAAAACGGCTGAACAAATCATTAAGGTAACCAATGACCATCAGGGATCTAACAATGAGGTTTTACAAATAGCTTCGGAATTAATAGGCAACGAAACGAAAATGATCATTCTTAACGATGACAAAATGATATTCTCATCCATCGGAGGAGATAAGGAGTTTGAAATCACACCGGAATTCATTAAGAATGATCCCGAATTGCTCAAGGTTTTTACGGAAAGAAAGACAGTGAAAAAGGAAATCGCGTTATCCGATGATGGGGGTAAAGAAGAGTTATCCGCAATTGTTGTAGGGATTCCACTTGAATTGAATGGGGAACAGGATGAAGTTTTCTTATTTCAATCATTGGAATCCATGGAAGAAACCACAAAGTCCACTACACAGTTCATTTTATTGGCTGCGGGCATTGCGATCATATTGACCACGATTTTTGCTTTCTTTTTATCTACAAGAATCAATGCCCCATTGGTGAAGATGAGGGAAGCCGCACTAGCGATTGCCCGGGGGAAATTTGATACAAAGGTTCCTATCTTGACTCAAGATGAGATTGGTGAGTTGGCCATAGCGTTTAATCAGATGAGAAAGCAACTGAAATTCAATATGAATGCACTTAGTCAGGAAAAAGAACATCTCTCAAGCATTCTTAGCAGTATGGCTGATGGGGTCATTACATTCAATAAAGATGGCACAATCCTTGAAACGAATCCGCCAGCGGAAAGGTTTCTGCAATCCTGGTACTTTGAGAAGGGCTATAACCGGGAGGATAACGTGAATGTCCCCTTGGTTTTGATGAATCTTTTTGATGAATCAGAGTCATTCGATAAGGAGCGAGTCGGTGAAATTACCTTGCAAGGCCGTGATTGGGGATTGATAGTCAGCCCGCTATATACAAATGCCGACAATATTCGGGGAGCGGTGGCCATCATACGGGATATGAGTGATGAAAGACGTATGGACAAACTTAGGACGGATTTCATAGCGAATGTCTCCCATGAGTTAAGAACGCCAATTTCCATGTTGCAAGGATATAGTGAAGCAATCGTAGATGACATTGCGAGCAGTGAAGAGGAAAAGGTGGAAATGGCCCGAATCATCTATGATGAGTCTTTGAGAATGGGACGTTTAGTCAATGACCTGCTTGATCTGGCTAAATTGGAATCGGGAAAAATGAATCTTAGCTATGAATGTGTGCCGATATCTCCTTATTTAAAGCGGATAACAAGTAAGTTTTCCGGGCTTGCCAAAGAAAAAGGGATCACAATATCAGCCAGTCTTCAAGACAATGAAATCGAATGGCAATTTGACCCTGACCGTATTGAACAGGTTTTAACTAATTTAATTGATAATGCGATTCGTCATACTCCTTCAGGCGGTAACATTGATGTGATCCAGAGGACAAGTGATCGAAGGGGTCTGATCATTGATGTGACGGACTCTGGATCAGGTATTCCCGAAGAAGATTTACCTTTTGTATTCGAGAGGTTTTATAAAGCGGATAAAGCAAGGACCCGCGGCAGATCAGGTACCGGATTGGGTTTGGCAATCGTAAAAAATATAATCAATGCCCATGACGGCTACATTTCGGTAAACAGTTTACCTAATAAAGGGACAACGTTCAGTTTTATCCTGCCTCGAATTATGGAAAATGCTGAATGAATGACGGGTAGCTTGCCAAAAAATCTTGTTTCATAAGAAACGTGAAGACAAAGGCAATTGGATTCATTTCCAACTTGTCTTTGTTTTTTTTTAGGAAGAAAGATAAGAAGTCCCGAATATGTGGAAATTGACGGAATTTTATAATAAGATTAAAGCCGAAGTATGTAACTTTTATTTAGGAATGACGACTATATTTATGAACGGATGTGGGGAAATGATGGATTCCGTTTTCCACGATCTTTATGAAAAATATCATCAGGAAATTTATCAATTCATTTATTATATGACTAAAAATCGTGAAACGGCTGAGGACCTTGTTCAGGAGGTCTATATCCGGGTGTTGAAGGCCTATGAGCGCTTCGAAGGAAAAAGCAGTGAAAAAACGTGGATTTATTCGATTGCAAGAAATGTGACGATTGATTTTTTTCGGAAACAAAAAGGGTGGAAAGACAAAATCTTCCCTAACTTTGATTGGGATAGGCAATTGATTAAAGATACACAGCCCATTCCGGAAGAAGTGGCTATCATGAACGATGATATCCAAGATATTTATCAATGCTTAAACCGATGTACCGTCGATCAAAGATCCGTCATCATTTTACGATATATTCAGAGCATGTCCATTACGGAAACTGCTGAAGTATTGAATTGGAGTGAAAGTAAGGTAAAAACGACCCAGCACCGTGCTTTAAAGGCAATCAAAAAATTGATGGAAGATTTTTCATCCGGGAAGGAGGGCCACCGCATTGAGAAGAACCCGTTGGAAAGAAAACGAAATTGAAGATATGCTGCGCGAACTTCCGAAATTAAAAGATGACCGAACAAAGGCAGAGGTGTTTGCAAGAATACATGATAAAAAGAGAAAAAAACACTGGATTCCTCTAATTGCGGGTGTTGCCTCCTTATTCTTATTGGTTGCTTTTGCGTCATCATTAATTATTGGAAAAAAAGGAACGACAAGTCAAGAGGAGACTGGCAGTACTGGGAAATTATCCATTTCTGAAAATAAGGAAATGACAGGGCATGAACGGCATGGTATCAAAGAAGATATCTCAGAAGATAAACAGGATAATCAAGAGTTTTTGGGTAAGAAAGTGGAAATTGAATCTAAAGACGAGGTTTCAGAAATAGAACCATTAAAAGGTGAAAAGGAAAAAACTTTTGTACATGCGATTTATCAAGACGACCTGAAAAATGCTTCGATCATTACCGTGGGCGTACCAGATGATCAAAAGAATTTCATCGTTCCCATCTCAATAAAACTCAAAAATAATGACGAAGCGAATACACTGAATCGGTTAGTTAATCAAATGTCCGATATCGATGAAGAGCAATATGGGCTATTTGACTATTTTCCGCTTGATATAAAGATTAGCCAAGGAAACGATATGACCACTGCTCATATTGACTTTCGGGAAAACAGCCGACTATTGGATGATGATACACTTTTTCTCCACTCGATGGAAGAAACGCTTTCCTATAATAATATAGAGAAGATGACTTTTTCTACAGGTGGTAAGCAAGGTGCAATGTTTGCACATGCAGGGTTTTTAAAGGAGGCGGATATACCTCATCAAAAAAAACGCACATACCTTCTTTACCAAAGAGATGAATCCTCTCCAAGGTTTCTTGTTCCAAGCAATCTGGATTATCAGGACTTCGAAGAGGCGCTTCAAGCTGGAAAAGGGAAGCCGGACATTGAGGGAATATCACCTGCAATCCCGGATGACCTTAATTGGGAAAGTATACGTTCAAAAGGAGATCTTGTGATCATTAAACTATCAGATCAAGCTGCTATTGAAAATAGCAAGGAATCCCTTCAAGCTTTAGAAGCCATTCTCTTCATTGCTAAGGATTTTGGTTTTGAAAAAGTGAAATTTGAAAATGCTCCCATTGAAGAGGTAGGCCAACTGAATTTAACTGAAGACATAGTGGTGCCCAAAGCACCGAACCAAGTGAATTGATGCAGGGAGTTAGGCTAAATGATGGGGAGAAGTACATGTAATGGTGCAGAAAAGAACGTACGTAATAAACACCCTAAAAGAAAAGTGCCCGCGCATGACGGACACTTTTTTTCTTCTTATAATGAAATACGGGCCATGAACGTAATATCATCTGTTTCCATTAAAAATTGTTTCATATTGTCTTCTAAGGGTACATCAAAGCTCAGAACCATGATGGCTTCCCCGCCAGCTTTTTTACGACCTACCTGCATTGTGGCGATATTCACTCCGTGGTCACCAAGGACCTTACCTACGTTACCAATTACACCAGGTTTATCGGTATGCTGGATATAAAGTAAATTCGATTCCGGATGAAAGTCGATTTTGAAATCATTCAAACTAACGATTCGAGAACCGTAATTTTCGATATAGGTTCCACTGATTGTTAATTCACGGTTGTCACCTTTTACTTTAAGGCTGATTAAGTTAGAGTACCCTAAAGAGTCCGTAGAGATTTTTTCACCAACTGTGATGCCACGCTCTTTTGCGATCAGCAAGGCATTCACTTCATTGACAGCTGCATCAACTCTTGATTTAAAGAAACCTGAGATCAGACTTTTAGTCAAAATCGCTGTATCGAAGTCCAATGATTCTCCAGCATACGTAACGGAGATTTCCTGAATTCCTTCTTTCATGCACTGAGAAGCAATGGATCCCATTTGCTGAACAAGTTGATAGAATGGTTGTACCTTTTCAAAGACTTCTTTAGAAATGGCAGGAAGGTTGATGGAACTAGAGACTGGATTTCCTTCGAAATAGGTCAATACTTCTTGGGCAACTTGTACGGCCACATTTAATTGGGCCTCTTTCGTAGATGCACCTAGATGAGGTGTAGCTATGACGCTATCCAGTTCAAGCAGTTTATGGCCAAGTGGAGGTTCTTCGACGAAAACGTCCAGTGCCGCTCCGGCAACATGTCCTGCAACTATCGCTTCATATAAGTCATCTTCGTCCAGAATACCGCCGCGGGCACAGTTCAGTACATATACGCCTTTTTTACAGGTAAGCAGTTTTTCTTTATTTATCAATCCTTTAGTTTCTTTCGTTAGGGGAGTATGCACAGTAATGATGTCTGCTTTAGGAAGCAATTCATCTAAGGGCAGGGACGTAACGGACATTTTCTTTGCACGATCTGTAGTAAGGAACGGATCGTAGACAATGACATCCATACCAAACACTTTAGCACGTTTGGCAATTTCCCCTCCGATACGCCCAAAACCGACTATACCTAATGTTTTACCGCGAAGTTCCGTTCCTGTATATAAAGAACGTTTCCACTCCCCATTCTTCAATGAAGCATAAGCTTGCGGAATGTGGCGCATCATGGAAGCCATCATTGCAAATGTATGTTCTGCTGTTGAAATGGTATTTCCGTCAGGTGCATTAACCACGACAATCCCGCGTTTTGTCGCTGCGGGGATGTCTATGTTATCGACGCCGACACCAGCGCGTGCTATAATTTTCAACTGCGGCATACGATTCATTAAATCATCCGTTACCTTCGTTGCACTTCTTACAAGTATTGCATCAATCCGATCAAGTTCATTTGCCGCTTCCTCTACTGTCTTCTGAATAAGAAGAATATGGGATGCCTCTGATAGCGGTCCGAGTCCTTCTGGTTTGATGGCATCTGCTACTAAAATCCGATACACGCTAAACACCTTCCTAGGGGAGAATAATTATCTTAAATTTCAGTTAATTTTACAATTGAAATGGTGATTATGTCAATTTGACTTAATTGGATGTAAGCGCTTAAAACAATAATTATCATCCTGATCGTGTGTGGTAGACCGCCATAATAATGGCTTCATCATCGATTGCCTAAAAAAGAAAAATTATTTACATTATTCCAAATTATCATTTTGTATATCCAATTATTGTTATAAACCCTTTAATCTAAAAATGGACATTCACCATGACGATCGATATTCATCCTAACTGTATTTAACTGAGAAAAAAATATTTTCGGTTCTTCCTAATTTCTCGAGTAGACAAGTACTTTTGACCTCTGCTGACTTCTGATGGTTCAGCTGTCCATCACTGGACAGGTTCCAAGACGTCTGAGTTTGCTGATACTGAAGTTTCTCTTTATTCATTTAATAAGTATTTATATAATCTATATTTATCCCACCGTTTCTTCCATTTCCTTCTATGTTTCTCCCCTGTCTAATTCCGGTAATTCAAAGCTCATTGTCTTCACACATTTTCCAAAGAGGCGCCCATGGGCCGGCACAATAGAGTAAACACCCCACTCACCTGTGTTGCAGTTTCTTGTTCCTCCCGGGAATAATTCAAATCTTTGGGACCTCCTTTAGCGCTGCTCCATATGAATGTTTAGTCTGGCATTTCGTGCATCGGATGGTTACTTTTTGACATGGTTTCTATCCCAATATAAAAAAATGTTAAATATGCCGTGTCATAACTTGTCTTACATACATAATATGTTTTATATAACAAAGGAAGGAGTGATATATATGGGCAGAAGTAAGAATAACGATAGGAATAACAATAAGAATAACGATAAGAATAACAATAGGAATTCCAATAGGAATTCCAATAGGAATACCAATGAGAATACCAATATGAATACCAATAGGAATACCAATATGAATACCAATAGGAATAGCAATAAGAATAACAATAAGAATAACAAAAAGAAAATCGAGATTAAAGTATTTTGCAAAAATTGTTCCTTTAAATAAGCTATATTCCGCACGCTCAATTTTCTTTTAAAAAAATATAAGCTGAAGGGCAATCTCCCAGGGGTTTTAATAGGTTAAAAAGTTTTGGGACTTCATTTTGCAGCATTTGCATAAATTAAATGGAGAAGAAGAACTCTTTGCTTTTTATGAATCCCATTTAATGAGTAACTATTTTTGTCCGAAAATAGTTACTTTTTTTTGTGTCAAGGTTTAGATGCGCTTTAACATAGGTGGAAAACTGGGGTTTTATTTGCTTAGCCATGGATGAAGGTCATCTTAAAAATCACTTATTCCTGAATTAGGTCATCTACCTCTTCAAAAAATAAATGTTTTCTATCTTGAAGAGTCCATAAAAAACACTTCAAGATAAAGGACTGGCTGATGGGACAATAAAAAATATATAACCTTACATACTTCATTTAAAAAGAACTACTTATATAAAGAATCCTTTTTTCCTGTTGGATAGAAGCTCAAAATCACGCTCTGGTAAGCCCAAAGTGGATTACTGGACCAATGATAAATTAGAGGATTTGAGTACCGTAACAAGATGATCTTCATATTGGCTTCGAATGCGGCAAGATGAACTCAGGGCATTGCGTAAAGAAATGTAAAATCTTTGGTCCCACTAATCAAATTGGCGGTCAGACAGGAGTATAGAGATTTATAATGAGGATCAACAGGATATACAGAAAAAACTTCTGGAGCGATTAAAACGCGTTGTCAGCCGTTCGCCTAAAAGAAAAGGTCTCTTATCAAAGAAAGATACATGCAGGAGGAATCGGACTATTTGACTGATTGCAACGTGTATTGTTTAAATTTCAATCACCTATTGCTGAAAAAACATACTCTAAAATCCGTTGGATAAATTATCCTTAAATTTAAACCAAAGGTTAACGCCGGAAATTTAATTCTTTGCTTTTTTTTATTTGCATGATAAAATCAAATAAATTAAGTGGTGGAGAAACGGTAGGTTTTTGGCAGGAAACTTGGTTGGAAAAGCGGGTTTTCAAGGGGATTAGTGGAAACACATTAAATCGCCTATACGAATAAACTACTGATACAAAGCTACTTAACGCGCCTTTCGGAAACGAAAGGAAACTAAAAATTTTATAGGTCTATCTTCGGGGCGGGGTGCAATTCCCCACCGGCGGTGATGAAGGAAGTTCTCCTTCTAAGCCCGCGAGCCTTACGGGGCAGGATTTGGTGTGATTCCAAAGCCGACAGTATAGTCTGGATGGGAGAAGATGGAGGTTCCTGAGTGCGTTTCAACAGTCATTTGCTGAACGTTTGTTTGATGTAACCTTTAATTTATCCCTTTAATTCTATTGGAATTAAAGGTTTTTTTATTGAGCATCAACATCATCAAGGAACACTAACCTCTTTTCAGGTAGATCGGAAAAGAAGGAGAGAGAACTATGAAAAAGAATAAAGTGAAAAAAACGGTCACACTGGCAATGATGGGAAGCATTTCTTATTTATTGATGCTTTTGAATTTTCCGTTTCCAGGATTCCCCCCTTTTCTGAATGTTGATTTTAGCGACATACCAGCATTGATGGCGGCATTGATTTTTGGTCCTATGGCAGGAATCCTAGTTGAATTCCTTAAAAACCTATTGGATTTAGTCATGACAGGGACCTTGACAGCTGTACCTGTGGGGCATATTGCTAACTTTATCGCCGGAATACTGTTTGTCTTGCCAACTTATTATGTATTTCAGAAAATCAATTCAAAAAAAGGGATGACGTTCGCCTTACTTGCGGGAACAGTTTCCATGGCAGTATTTATGAGTGTTTTAAACTATTATGTCTTTTTACCGGCTTATACCTTCTTTATGGGATGGGATGCAATGTCGGCACCCGAGTCAAGAAAATTCGTAACAACGGCAATCTTACCTTTTAATGTGATTAAAGGCGTGCTTATCACTTCTGTATTCATGTTGTTGTTCATTAAATTACAGACATGGATCAATAAGCAAACATTATATAAAAATGCTTAATTGCATTGACGATAGAAACATAAAAAACAACCGGATATCCATATTCGGTTGTTTTTTATGTCCGTTTAATTTTGGCATGGGAAGTTGCAATGAAATTATTCAAAAGAAAAAAGCCATTCTCGATTGAAAATGGCTTGTACCTCTATTCGAATTTTAGTGCGTCCCCGTCAAATGCCTCATCAGCAACTTTAATAGAATCCGTTGGACATCCTTCAAATGCATCCATCATGTCATCTATAAGTACATCTGGAATTTCAACGATTCCCTCGTTATCGTCAAGGGTAACAAATGCAATCCCTTCGTCATCATAATCATATATATCTGGTGCTGCTGCTCCACAAGCGCCACAAGCGATGCATGTTTCTTTATCCACAATAGTAAATTTAGCCATGAATATAACCCCTCCTAAGTTGATAGACAACTGATAATCTTTTTATTTCAGATTATTATCTCTTTCTTATTGTAAAACCGAATGCCAAACTTTTCAATAGAAATTGTATTGATAATAACTATCATGTAGCAGAATGTCAACGAAAATCACCGAAAAAATTAAAATGGCCCTTTCCATGATTCGTCATTTAGTCACATAATTTTCCTTGTATTCATCAATAATAACGGCGATATTTGCAGTTTTTTGTTACAATAGGTTTATTGGATAAATGAAACAAGGATGTGAGTCCCATGAATAATTATCTACAGGCAATCATTCTATATGCGATAAAAAAATTTCAAGGTGAACGTTCCATTTATGCTATATACCATATGCTTCAGGGGAAGAAGTCGTCACAAACAATCCAGGATGCCCATTTATTCGGGTTGACGAATATATTTGGGACAATACCTCGATTTACCCGTCAGCAGTTAAATCAAAACATTGAACAGTTCCTTAACCATGACTACATAAATGTAACGGATAAATCAGATGCATATGAAATTAGTATGCAAGGTAAGGGGATGTTAGACGATTATTTCAATGATAATCCTTTTCCGAATTTTATAAATGGTTGGAAGTATCACAATATCACCCCGGTTTTCTGGGGAAGGTTAAACTTACTCATTCAAACCATATCCCATATTGTCCACAATGAAAGACGTTTTTATCCGATACAAAGAAATCCCAAAACCCAATTTTTCGTAAAGGAATTCTTACATGCCAATCGTCAGGACCGAGGGTTGATTGCGCAACATCTATATGAAGAACTAATATCCCTTTTAGAAAGACAAAGTGATTTGAAACGAGATGTTTTCATTATGAAATTAACTGGGACAAACAGGATTGGGCTTACGTTTGAACAAATTGCAAAAAGGAAAGATGTAGAAGAAGAGTTTATCCGCTTTACTTTCCTTGACTCGTTGCATCAAATGCTTTCTGAAATGGAAACGGGAACGGATTACCCCCTTATGTCAACGCTGATCTATGATTGGCAAAGGGGTGAAAATCCTCATTTGACACAATCTACACAAACTACTTTACGATACATCCAGGAAGGGAAAAATCTTGGGGAAATAGCTGAGGTCCGGCGATTGAAAGTCAACACCATAGAGGATCACCTAGTCGAAATTGTCCTATCGGATAAAAGTTTTCCGATTGCCGATTATGTGTCTATCGATGATGAGAGGGAAATTGCAGCAGCTATTAAAGAACTTGGTACGAAAAAGCTTAAGGCCATCAAGCAGATGGTCGATAATAAACAGATAAGCTTTTTCCAAATCAGGCTTGTACTTGCGAAAATAGGTGATGGATGATGAATATGGAACGTGTTCTCAAAGAAAAATTTGGATTTGATGAATTTCGTCCTGGGCAAAAAGAAGTGATTGAATCATTGATGTCCGGCCGTCATACATTAGCGATGCTACCCACCGGATCAGGTAAATCATTGTGTTATCAGCTGCCGGCTTACCTTTTAAATAAGACTGTCCTAATTGTCTCCCCATTATTATCATTAATGCAGGATCAGGCAGATCAGCTGAAGATGAGTGGCGAAAAAAGCGTATTGACCCTCAATTCTTTTTTGACGCTAAATCAAAAAAGGAAAGCTATCGATCGATTACATAGTTATCGCTTTATCTTTTTATCTCCTGAAATGCTAAGCCTGGAGGGGGTACTAAAATCCTTGAAATCGATAGAAATAGGTTTGTTCGTCATAGATGAAGCACACTGCATCTCACAATGGGGTTACGATTTCCGTCCGGATTATTTGAATTTAGGAGAAGTGAGGCGTGAGTTGAACAATCCGTTGACACTTGCCCTGACAGCAACTGCAACCACTGAAGTCCGAAGGGACATCGTTAGTAAACTCGAAATTGGCCAAGCTAAAGAAACCGTCTCATCTGTTGATCGGGGAAATATTGCAATTATTGTCGAGCGAATGTTCAACTACGATGAGAAGCTATCCCGTGTACTGGAGCTTGTCAGGAAATTTACAGGGAGCGGTATTATTTATTTTTCATCTAAAAAAGTTGCGGAATCGGTCACTGGGTTTTTACAGGAAAACGGGATTGACAGTGTCAATTATTATCACGGTGGGATGGAACAGGAACAAAGGATGCTCATTCAGCAGCAATTCATTTCTGGTCAGTTGAAAATTATATGTGCAACGAGTGCTTTTGGCATGGGTGTAAATAAATCGGATGTCAGATATGTTATCCATTTTCATATGCCATCCACAATGGAAGCATATCTTCAGGAGATAGGCAGGGCGGGACGAGATCGGAAGCAAAGTGTCGCTGTCTTATTATATTGCGAAGGGGATGAAGGGCTTCCCTTGCATTTGATGGAACAACAGTTACCTACGGATATGCAAATCGAGGGTGTTTGTTCTTTCCTTAATGCTTCACAAAAGGCTTTGGCGAATTTCACCCTATCAGAAAAAGAACAGCTGTCTCAATCTTTTTCTTTGAACGATATCCAACTTCGTTTTTTTACCCAGCTCATTGAAGGAAATAAAAATCCTTTAGACCAAATGTCAGAAATGAAAGAGTATTGTCAAAAGAGGAAATCCGGTAATCAAGAAAAGCTGCATAAATTCCTTCATTGGTTATATGCAAATGAATGCCGCCGTATAGGGATACTGCGCTACTTTGAAGAAAAGCAGCGAGTAGTGAACCACATCTGCTGTGATATCTGTGGGATGGGTGCCGAAAAAATGGCTGATGTATGGCCGGAAGTTAAGGTTGATCCGGTTAATCCCTTTTCCACGTGGAAAAATGAATTGGCTTTAATCTTATTAAAGAAGGAAAATGGGAATGAAAAATAAGCAAGCTGAATTAATTAAACAACTAACAGACAAGCAGTTGCTATATAATTTGTTTCTTACACAAATTATTCTCTTAACGTTAGCCGCTTTTTTAGGTATTATTTTATATGAAGACCGTTCTGCTTTTTTCGACTTATTTATCTTTGATGACCTGAACATTTTGCTGATTGGAATTCCCGCTGGAGTCATTGTCGTGTTAATTGACATTTTATTGATGAGAGTGACACCATCTTCCTATCAGGATGATGGTGGTATTAACGAACGTATTTTCAGTAACTTGTCATACCAGATGATTTTTGTCGTTGCTTTAGTGGTAGCGATAAGTGAAGAATTATTATTTCGCGGAGTGTTGCAAACACATTTTGGATTGCTATGGACGAGCCTCATTTTTGCAGCCGTTCATTATCGTTACCTTTTTAATTGGTTTTTATTTTTAAATGTTTTGGTTTTGAGCTTCTTTATCGGTTTTCTATTTGAAATGACTAATAATATCATCGTGACGATTACGGCCCACTTTTTGATTGACTTTATCCTTGGTGTTCTAATCAGGAGCAAAAAGCAAAGAGGGTTGAGCAAGAAAGGGGGTGACTTGAATGAGCCGAGCACAAAAGAATGAAAAAGAAAACGACCAGGCTGGTGAACTTCGTTCGCGAATTGAACGTCAGAAGGCTAAGTCATCATTGCCCAAGCGCAGTAAAGTCCACCAGAATAAAAAGAAAAAAAGTAAAGTGAAGATTAAGTTTCAAATGATACAATTATTAGCGTTATTTTTTATTTTGCTTCCAATTGGATTTTACAGCCTTAATACATATCTTCAGGATAGACCTTTACATGATGGGAAAATTGACCAAGTCGTCATTGGAAATAAGGAAGACGAGGATAAAGAAACGATTCCAACTACAGCAACTGCAGCTGATTTAAAGGAAAAGAAAGAGAAAGAGTCGGCAAAGGCTGAAGCGGAGAAAGAAAAAAAAGAAAAAGAAGAAGCTAAAGTTAAAGCAGAGGAAGAAGAAAAGCGGAAAGCCGCAGAAGAGAAGCAAGCAAAGAAAAAGGCAGAAGAAAAAGCAAAAGCACAGCAAGAAGCTGAAGCAAAAGCAAAAGCACAGCAAGAAGCTGAAGAAAAGGCAAAAGCGCAGCAAATAGCTGACGAAAAAGCGAAAGCACAGCAAATAGCTGACGAAAAAGCAAAGAGAGAGGCAGCCGAAAAGAAAATGGCAGCCGAACGCGTTCAAGACGCGAAACCGGATAAAGATGAATATAAGGTTCTCTTACATACTGTACAAGGTGAGGAAACATTATTCCGCATTTCCATGAATTACTACAAATCACAGGAAGGCATTGCTCTTATCAGGGAGTGGAATGGACTGAATGGCAATGAAATTTCCAAGGGTCAGGTGTTGAAAATACCGATCAAGAAATAATGATGGCACCCTGTCTTTATGGCAGGGTGTTTTTGTTAAATAATTGGCTTGTTTTTAGTATGAGGCCGAACATGACAGGTACTTTATCATTTTTTTCTGGACAGCTTCATATCATGATTTGTAAGAGTAGAGGAGGAAATGCGATGGAATCGACAATCATTTTATTGGATGAGAAAACGGATCAAGCAACAAAACAAATGCTTCAGAATGTCGTGGATCGAAAAAAAAAGTTCGAGGCTCTTAAAAAGAAGCATCTTCAAAGCTTGTGGGCAACCATGATTGTCGCTGCCCTTTTTTTGGTTTATCTTTATTTTTATATCGTTGTACCTTATTCCTATTCCTTTTTTAGTATGTTTAGTGTTTTCGTTGACCATTTTAGCCATTTCTTTTTTTTGGCGGCCGCCATTGGTCTATATGGATATATGATATTAATTAAAAAAAAGCTTGATAAAGCAGAAAAGGAGTTTCAGCTTCTTCGCTGCGAAATTATTAATAAGAGCAAGCAATTATGGGAAAAAGAGGACGAGTGGAAAAATCGACATAAGGTATTTGAAATGATGAAAAAGAATTATGATATTAACTTATATCATGAAAATAAATGAATGATCACGTTAAAAATCATATTTGATTGCGAGTAATTTGGTTTTATGGTTATATGAAGGTAACTCTCGGGATTAGGATGGAAAGAAGGTTTAACGAAGGATGTTATTGATATCTGGATTACTATTAGTCATCATTTTGCTGATAATTGCCACGATTATTTATATGTGGCGTACGGCTAAGCAAGATAGGTTGATTTTTCAAGATTTATATTTCAAAGACTTTCCTGAAGGGTTTGGCGATATGCGGATTTTCTTCATATCCGATCTTCATCGACGAATCATATCGGATAAATTAATTGAGGAAGCCCATGACAAGGCTGATTTGGTAATCATAGGCGGGGACATAAGGGAAAGAGGGGTCCCTATAGAACGTGTGGAAAAAAATATATTAAAATTAAAAGAACTTGGCCCCCTTTATTTTGTTTGGGGAAATAATGATTATGAAGGGGATTTCCATGAGCTGGATGCAACTCTTCTGAAGCATGGAGTGAAAATTCTTGATAATACAGCTGTTTCTTTTGAGTCTCAAAATGGCAGGAAAATCGCTCTTCTGGGCATTGATGATATAACGGAGGAACGAGATAGGCTTGACCTTGCTCTGTCGGATTGCGGGAATGAGACTTTTCGGATTTTGGTGAGTCATAACCCTTTGATAAAGAAACAATTGATTCCGGAACACCAGATAGGTCTCGTCCTTTCAGGTCACACCCATGGCGGGCAGATTCGCATATTCGGATTAGGGCCCTATAAGATAGGCAGCATTAAAAAGGAGGGGGAGTGTTTGTATATGACGAGTAATGGTTATGGGACAAGCACAGTCCCTTTAAGGCTTGAGGCTAAGCCGGAAACACATCTATTCACCCTGAAAAGGGGGATGCGCACGGAGGTTGGCGAAGCGGTGGAAAAGACCTATTAAGCTGCTTTTAATCGAGAATATCTGGATTTTACAGACTTAAAATAATCAACTATAATTTCAACAAATGAACGTACTGTTATTGGAGGCCTTGTAAAACCATGCAAGAAGGTAAATATAATATAAAGGCAGTTTCAAAACTGCTAGACATTCAGCCGGGAACCCTGAGGGCATGGGAAAGGCGCTATAAATTTATCGAACCTGTCAGGAATGAATCAGGGCACAGGCTGTATACAGAAAAACATTTGCAAATCCTAAAATGGCTCATAAATAAAACAGAGCAAGGTTTCACAATCAGCCAGGCCGTTTCACTTCTTGAAAGTACTGGCACTCTAGCGACTGAAGTGCCTGAAACGACCCGTAAGGACGTACAAACGATTAAGTTATCGGATCAATTAATCGAGGCCCTATTGAATTTCAATGAAAATAAAGCCCACATGCTGATAAGCCAAGCATTCAGCATGTATACACTCGAGCATACCGTAGTTGATATACTCGGTTCCATATTGGTTCAGGTAGGGGATAAGTGGGAAAGGGGAGAAATTACTTCCGCTCATGAACACTTTGCTTCGAACATCCTAAAATCCAGGATCAGTTCAGTCATGCATACGATTCCAACTAACGGTTTTCTTCCGAAAGCCCTTACCGTTTGTGCTCCTGGTGAAAAACATGAATTCGGACTGTTGGTCTTTACCGTTTTTTTGAAACATAAAGGATATGAAACCATTTATTTGGGAGAATCCATCGCCGATAAGGATCTTTTTACCGTTTTAAACATCATAAGGCCCTCATACTTATTCATGTCATGTTCATTGAAAGAGAATCTCGATGGAACATTCAGGCTGGTTGAAGCCTTAAGAAAGGATTTTCCGGATTTGAAGGTGGGTCTTGGGGGTGCGGCGCTGAGCCTTATATCTGAGGAAATCCGTACTGCCTTCAGCGGAGTTTTAATGGGGGATACACAATCGGAATGGGAAGTATGGCTGAAAGGTTAGCGACAGGCTTTGGAAAAATAATGGATATGCACTCTAAGACCAAGGCTTCATATGATGTATGAAGATGGTAACCAGGGGGCATTTTTTTATGAAGCTGGAGCGATTAACTAATAATAAAATCAAGATTTTTTTGACCCTTGATGATTTGATTGATAGAGGTATAACAAAAGAAGATATTTTAGGGAATTCCTTAAAGGTCCACAAGTTATTTCAGGATATGGTCGAAGAAGCGTGCGAAGAACTCAGCTTTAAAATGAGTGGTTCCATTGCAATCGAAATTTTTTCCCTGCCTGCTCAAGGGTTGATAATCATTGTAACAAAGGAAGAAGAGGAACTATTGACAGACGAAGAGGAATTTTTGGATTTACAGGTGAAAATTGATGACTTTCCCCATATTCTATATGTTTTCGATGACTTTGAAGATATCGTCCAATTATCTCATAGATTGTCTTTTCAAGGTTTGATAAAGAGTACTCTTTATCATTATGAGGGAAGATACTATTTACTTATCGAAAATGTTAAAGACGCGACATATGACACAATCATCTCTTTAGTGGCTGAGTATGGCCATGCATCTACACTGACACTCTGCCGCATCAATGAATATGGAACATGTATAATCAAAAATGAAGCGATACATGTTTTGATTTCACACTTTAGTTAGATGTAAACCGAAAGAGACAAGGCAGCCACATAATGGAAAAACAGTGCGGTTTGCCTTACTTGTCTCACCTTTCCGAACGAAGAGAATATATGGTAAAAGGGTAAGGTAACAGTTGATATGATAACGTTTTCATTTTTAGAATATTTCCAACTTTTAAATTCCCATTTTAACTCTTGCATAAATATAACGAAGGTGTATACTAGCACATGAAGAGGACTATTTGTACATTATAATTTAATATGGATGAGATTTTCTAGGAGGTACTTTAATGGAATCGGCAAAAGGCAATAGCCATGTAAATGAAGAGGAAAAACACGACGTACTGAGGTCTACCCAAACTGTAATACATAAAGCTTTGGATAAGTTGGGTTACCCGGAAGAAGTTTATGAGCTTTTGAAGGAACCATTGCGTTTATTAACGGTGAAGATGCCAATCCGCATGGATGATGGGTCGGTTAAAATTTTCACTGGTTACCGTGCACAGCATAACGATGCTGTTGGGCCTACAAAAGGTGGTATCCGTTTTCACCCAAATGTAACGGAACGTGAAGTGAAAGCATTATCCATTTGGATGAGTTTGAAATGCGGAATCGTTGATTTACCATATGGCGGGGGTAAAGGCGGTATCGTTTGTGATCCTCGTAATATGTCTTTCCGTGAGCTGGAAAGGCTAAGCCGTGGCTATGTTCGCGCAATTAGCCAAATTGTTGGGCCGACTAAAGATATCCCGGCACCTGATGTATTTACAAACTCTCAGATCATGGCTTGGATGATGGATGAATACAGCCGTATGGATGAATTCAACTCACCAGGATTCATTACCGGTAAACCGCTTGTACTTGGTGGTTCTCATGGCCGTGAATCAGCCACCGCGAAGGGTGTAACGATTTGTATCAATGAAGCTGCCAAGAAACGCGGCATTGATATTAAAGGTGCACGTGTCGTCATCCAAGGTTTTGGTAACGCAGGTAGCTTCTTAGCTAAATTCATGCATGATGCAGGTGCTAAAGTTATAGGGATTTCAGATGCATATGGTGCTCTTCATGATCCTGAAGGATTGGATATCGATTATCTTCTCGATCGGAGAGATAGTTTCGGAACCGTAACGAAATTGTTTAAAAGCACAATTTCAAATAAGGAACTGCTTGAATTGGATTGTGATATTTTAGTTCCGGCTGCAATTGAAAACCAAATCACTGAAGAAAATGCTGCTAATATTAAAGCATCGATCGTTGTCGAGGCAGCAAACGGACCTACAACAATTGAAGCGACACAAATCCTAACGGATCGTGGAATCCTTCTTGTTCCTGATGTTCTTGCTTCTGCTGGTGGAGTAACGGTTTCCTACTTCGAATGGGTACAAAATAATCAAGGATATTACTGGTCTGAAGAAGAAGTGGACGAAAAGCTGGAAAAAATCCTTGTGAAATCTTTTAATAATATATATGAACTTGCACAATCCAGACGTGTTGATATGCGTCTTGCGGCTTATATGATCGGTGTAAGAAAAATGGCTGAAGCTTCACGCTTCCGTGGTTGGATCTAAAGGATTCAGATCATGTATTGTTTATAATTAAAATCATGTTCATTGCTTTATCATTGAAATGATTTGTAAAAACTCCTATCATGTATTGATAGGAGTTTTAATTTTTAGACGAACGAATTACATAGTGAATAGAAAGGCAGTGGAGTAAAGATGAATGTTGAAGAAGTCATTATCATAGGTGGGGGCCCTTGCGGATTGGCTGCTGCTATCGCTCTTAAAGAAGTGGGAATACAGTCCCTGATCATTGAAAAAGGTAATGTGGTGGATTCCATTTACCGTTATCCAACTCACCAAACATTTTTCAGTTCAAGTGAAAAATTGGAGATTGGTGATACCGCTTTTATTATTGAAAATCGTAAACCGGTCCGTAATCAGGCGCTAGCTTATTATAGGGAAGTGGTCAGAAGGAAAGAATTGCGGATCAATAAATTTGAAAAAGTGGAAAAAGTGGAAAAACGTAAAGATGGGAAATTTTTAGTCAAGACGCCAAAAGGTGATTATACTGCTCTACATGTGATCGTATCGACCGGATATTATGATCATCCTAACTATATGTGCATTCCGGGTGAACAGCTTCCTAAAGTGTTTCATTACTTCAAGGAGGGCCACCCCTACTTTAATTGTGATGTTGCAGTCATCGGTGGTAAAAACTCAAGTGTGGATGCGGCGCTGGAATTGGTCAAATCAGGCGCAAGAGTTACAGTCCTTTATAGAGGATCGGATTACTCTTCAAAAATCAAACCATGGATTCTCCCGGAATTTGAATCATTAGTCCGAAATGGAACGATCAAGATGGAGTTTAATGCGAATGTTGATAAGATAACTGAAGATAGTGTCATATATCATGTAGGTGAAGAGGAAAAAGTTGTTAAAAATGATTTTGTGTTTGCCATGACTGGTTACCATCCTGATCATTCCTTTTTAGCTTCAATGGGCATAAATATTGATAAGGAAACTGGAAGGCCCGAATATAACGAGGAAACGATGGAGACGAACGTTAAAGGCCTTTATATTGCAGGAGTTCTGGCAGCCGGAAATAATGCGAACGAAATCTTCATTGAAAATGGCAGGTTCCATGGTGGTTTGATTGCCTATCATTTGGCTGTTAAAGAAAAGTGAATTGAATGAAAAGGAGATGGGTAAGTATGGATAAAATATCATTGATAACTACAGGCGGGACTATTGCCAGTAAAGAAACCATTAATGGTATGTTGGCCTCAGGTGCATTGACTGGCCAGGAGTTGGCATCACTTTGCGAATTACCCAATGATATCGAGGTTAAAGTGGTGGATATTTTCCAGATTTCAAGCATGTCCATGTCCTTTGAGAAAATGCAACAGCTTAAATTAGCCATTCAAAAGGAATTGGAAGATCCGGAAGTTACGGGAATTGTTGTGACCCACGGTACTGACACACTAGAGGAAACGGCTTACTTCCTTGATGTCACGAATAAGGATCAACGACCAATCGTATTAACCGGCTCCCAGCGGTCTCCTCACGACGTGGGAACCGATGTATATTCCAATCTAAGGAATTCAATATTATGCGCTGCGAGTGATTTGCTTAGGGATGTTGGCGTAGTTGTCGTTTTTAATGAGCGGATCTATTCAGCAAAGTATGTTAAAAAAGTCCATGCTTCCAATTTACAGGGATTCGAATCCTTTGGATATGGATATTTGGGGATAATTGATAATGATGTCGTCAGCATTTATCAAAAACCTTTACATAGAGAGTATTATGAGATTCAGAATCGCATTCCCAGGGTGGATATCATCAAGTGCCACACAGGTGCTGATGGCCTCTTTATTGATGCTGCGGTTGCAAACGGTGCAAAAGGCATCGTGCTCGAGGGTGTAGGAAGGGGACAGGGCACCCCTGAAATGGTAACTTCCATACAAAATGCAATCGATAATGGTATTACCATCGTCATGTCTACAAGTGCCGAAGAAGGTAAAGTTTACCCAGCCTATGATTATGAAGGCAGTGCATTTGATTTAAAACAACGCGGGGTGATATTAGGTGCTGATTATGACAGCAAAAAGGCAAGAATTAAGTTAGCTGTCGTGCTGTCAAGCGAAAACTCCATAGACGAAACCTTCTTCAAGTATTGACGGATTAAATAAATGCTGGAAGACTTGATTCTTGGATTCAGTTTTTCTTCATTCCATGGTACGATTAAGGAAAAGAAGAGGAAAAGAGGGTCAGCTAATGCTGGTCATGTTGTCAGCAGCTATTGCGCCCGGGTTGGCGCTGCTTAGCTATTTCTATTTGAAAGATCAATATGAAACCGAGCCGATATCGGTTGTGGTCAAAACATTTTTATTCGGTGTCTTTCTGGTTTTGCCGATAATGTTCATACAGTATGTACTCGAAACGGAAAATATCTTGAATACCGACTTAGCTAATGCATTTTTATGGGCTGCACTGCTTGAGGAATTCTTCAAGTGGTTCATTCTCATTTATGTTATCTATCATCACGTAGCATTCGATGAGCCATATGACGGGATCGTGTACGGCGCTGCAGTTTCCCTTGGGTTCGCGACGATGGAGAATATTTTGTACCTGCTGGCCAACGGGGTGGAACATGCTTTTCTCAGGGCGGTTCTCCCTGTATCCAGTCACGCTTTGTTCGGCGTGCTTATGGGGTATTATTTGGGCAAGGCGAAATTTTCAGCTTCGAATAATAGGTACTATTTATTATTGGCATTGGTCATCCCAATTGCTTTACATGGGGTTTATGACTATATTTTAGTTTCTCAAAAATTTTGGGTATACTTCATTATGCCATTTATGATTTACCTATGGTGGTTAGGTATGAAAAAAGTAAAAAAAGCACGTTTGTTGTCTGACTTTCACGCAGAAAAACTTTCTCAAAAACATTTTATTAGCAAATGACGAATACTTCCAAAACGGAGTGCTGGCATATTTTGCCCGCTCCTTTTTTTTATGGTTTGGAATAAAAAAGCCAGTTAAGAAGAAAATAGTATTACATTAATTCAAGAAAAAGAGGAGTGTTTTTGATGAAAGGAATTTCGTCAAAATGGAAATGGCTTTTGCTGTTTTCGTGTATAACTATTTGTTTCGGAATTTACCCGGAAACAAGAACAAATGCCTTTTCGAACCAAGTCATTCAAAAAGGTGCGGTTGGTGATGATGTAATTGAACTTCAGGCACGATTACAAAACATTGGTTACTATAATGGAAAGATTGATGGAGCCTATGGATGGGGCACTTATTGGGCACTTCGAAACTTTCAACAAGATTTCGGGCTTCCTATCGATGGTTTAGCAGGTACTACAACAAAACAGAAGTTGGTGAATGCGTCTAATTTCAATAAAGCATGGGTTCATGAGCAGATCAATAAAGGGAACGAGTTCACCTATTATGGGGGTGTCCCCATTGAAAAACAGGTGAAAGTGAAAGCAAATGCAAATGGATCCAAGTCAGGTAAAGGCAATGCCCCTTCCGGAAAAGCCCCTTCCAAAACGGCGACATCAGCCAATCTTCCAGGAGGATATTCTCAAAACGATATACAGTTGATGGCCAATGCCGTTTATGGAGAGGCACGAGGGGAGCCATATACAGGTCAGGTTGCCGTTGCAGCAGTAATACTGAATAGGGTGGAAAGTGCAGCTTTCCCGAATACGATTTCTGGAGTAATTTTTGAACCTGGGGCCTTCACGGCTGTTGCGGATGGACAGATTTGGCTGACTCCAAACGAAAGGGCGAAAGAAGCCGTGGTGGATGCCATCAATGGTTGGGATCCAAGCGGTAATGCAGAATATTACTTTAATCCCGATACGGCAACAAGTAAATGGATCTGGACAAGAGAACAAATTAAAAGAATCGGAAAACATATCTTTTGTAAGTAAAGAGGTGAAGGAAAATGATCAGGAATATTGTGATTGCCCTGCTTGTTGTAGTTGTTGCAGGAACTGCATTCTGGGGCTATCAAGAACATAAGGAAAAAAATGCTATATTAATCAACGCGGAAAATACGTATCAACGAGCCTTTCATGATTTAAGTTACCAAGTAGATTTATTGCACGATAAGGTCGGCGGTACTTTGGCGATGAATTCAAGACATTCATTAAGCCCAGCTTTAACAGATGTTTGGCGTATCACTTCCGAAGCCCAAAGTGATGTAGGGCAATTGCCATTGACCTTGCTTCCTTTTAATAAGACAGAAGAATTTTTATCAAAAATTGCGGAATTCAGTTATAAAACAGCTGTACGTGACCTTGAAAAAGAACCATTGAATGATCAGGAATATTCGACTTTGCAATCCTTGTACACCCAGGCAGGGGACATCCAGGACGAGTTAAGAAAAGTGCAGTATCTAGTCCTAAAAAACAATTTAAGATGGATGGATGTCGAAATGGCTCTTGCATCTGGAAAAGAAAATTCGGATAACACGATCATCGACGGATTAAAAACTGTAGAGAAAAAAGTTTCGGGATATGGGCAAGCAAATGAGATGAATCCGACTTTTACTACTGCACAACAGAGGGATGAAAACTTCAAAAATTTGCAAGGTGCAACCATTACAAAACAAGAGGCGATTGCGACAGCAAAAAGCTATGCCCATTCAAAAGGCAAAAATTTGAAGGTGAATGTTGAAGAAAACGGCAAAGGTTCCGATTATGGATTTTATAGTGTAAGCATCCTCGATAAGGACACCGATACCGAATTGAATATGGATTTGACAAAAAAAGGCGGTTACCCTATTTGGTATATCAATAATAGAGATGTGAACAAAACAAATATTGATTTGAATCAAGCCAATAATAAAGCCGTTGATTTTTTAAAGGAACATGATTTCAGTTCACTTGAATTATTTGAAAGTGCTCAGTACGATAATATCGCTTTACTTAATTTTGTATCATCTGAAAAGGGAGTCAAGATTTATCCTGATTCAGTCAAGGTCAAAATCGCATTGGATGACGGATCCGTTATAGGATTTTCAGCTGACGAGTATTTAAAATCACATAAAACCAGGGAAATAGGAAATCCGAAAATATCCGAGAAAGAAGCTAAGGAAAAAATCAACTTGAATGTGAAAATAATGGATGAAGGAAAGGCGTTAATCATCAATGATATTGGTGAAGAAGTACTTTGTTATGAATTTCTCGGCACGATAAAAGAGGATACCTACCGTATTTTCATTAATGCAGATACTGGTCAAGAAGAAAAGGTGGAAAAATTAAAGAATTCCGAACCGGTATACGAAAATTTAATTTAAACTGTCAGGATGATTCATTCATGTAGGGAAATGTGCCCAGCCACTTTCCCTTTTTTTATTTCATGACATTATAAAATATAAGTTTTTTGAATTATATGGGAAAATGCATTGGTGATATTATGTTGTTTCCTTCATTACTGGCTATCATAAAGACCGTGGACAACGATGTTGAATATCGTGGTTTGCGATTCGGAATAACTCTTCGTCCTTTATGGCTTTCTAATTACCACTCCCGTTTAAAGAAATGGATGAGTCGTTTTAATGGTGTTTCTACAAAGTATGGAACTTGGGAAACAGCAGATAAGTTAAGACTGAGAGACTTTGCATTCTAAATACCAAGTCTATTCGTTTATTATAGGAAATAAAAAATGAGCTGGAAAATCTATCTCCAAGCTCATTGTATTTTGATGTCTGTTTTTTACTAAAGCACCCGTTAGTTGAACAATTTTTTTATCCATTACTTTAAGACTTAATATTTGAATTAATCTCTTCAACCATTTTTATAGGTTCGTCAGCCCTAAAAACAACAGTTTGAACATATTTTTTTCTACCATATGAACTTCTCATGAAAGCAGGTTCTTTTAAAAGGATTTCATACTGTGGAGAGTCCATATTCAACATTGCATAGTACGTTTCTTTAGGTATTTTCTCCCCAATTCCACCTTGTTTTTTTGCAATTTGTATACTTTCTATATTTCTAATATCCAATTCAATACTGCTCTGATATCCAAGGCGAATAATGAGCTTATCAAAATAAATTAAATGAGGAAGTAATCTTACAGAATTATATAGTCCTATCATATAAAGCAAAGCGTAAATATTTAGTACCGTAAAAATCCACGCAGCAACGTCACTCCATAACTGGATAAGAAAATGAAATAATATTCCTTCCAATGTAATTAGGATTGAAAATAAGATGACAATAGTCTTTATCTGTGAAGTCTTATGATAAGAATAGATTTTTTTATTTTCATTCAAGGTTCGCTTTCTGAACAACCCTATTATGGAGTAATAGAAAACACTTAGTTCTGTTAAAACCGCTCCTAAAACAAAACCATTTCCCAGTTTGGGTTCAAGTGATATTCTCGCTATTTCAAGAAAATCATTTTCTTGATTTTTATTATTTCTCTTATATCGGATAATGCTTTTAATAATATTATACAAAACTACAATTACGATACTAACTTCCAAAACAGGTATAAGCCAAATCAAAATCTGATTAAAGAATTCCTTTTGCGAAGAAGGGATTATTAAATAGGAAACACCCAAACACACAATAAAAGAAAGATATACTAACAATTTCGGCATTGACCTCGGACGTATCAATAACCAATAGATGCTTGTTGGAGGTAGAATTATTAATGCTAACGTTAATAAAATAACTATGACGTAGCTAATATTATTTATACGTAGGATAAAGTAACTTCCCCCCATAAAACTTAGGTGCAACACAATTAAAATTGGGACAGATATTTTTTTTATTACAAACACCACCCTAAGATTGTAATAATTTTTTCTTCAACTAATCTTTCGCTTTACTTTAATACGTTTGAAACGAATTAAGGTTCCATTATTTAGTAATTTCTCAGTAGAAATTATCAAAAATTCATTGTTCTTATTGAACTAAACTGTTGCGTTAGTTAAGTGTAAACCTTCACAAACTTATTCTCATTTAAATAAAAATATCCAGTTTAGGTGAAAATTATTTAATCTGAAGCAGGGAAGGTGTTACCATACCATTTTACGATAAATCAACCTTTTCCTTTAACATAGCCAAAAGTAAAGACATTCGTGTAACGGAGAAAGAGCATAGAAATATGCTACTGTACGTCCAATTTATTGAACCGACTAAAAATGTAGTACAGACACTAATGAGATTCATTTTTGAAGAGCAGGCCGATTTAAAGAAAAAAGGCTTGTAAGTTTGACATGATTGAATGAAAAACAGCTATTCCATCCATACTGCTAATATAAACAGTATGGAAGGTGCGGCTTATGAAAACATTTGAAAGACTATTAATTAAATTGATCATCATCCAATTGGCCTGCTTATTTTTTTTCCAGTTCCTTTTGAGCAGGGAGGATCAAATCTTTGATTTGACCAAGCTTTCGAGGTATGAAGGTGTAACTAGCAATAATTATACGAAAATCATTGAAACATTCAATGGGACCTCAAAGTAAAAGCGGTGATCCGCTTTTTTTGTATGAAGATTTTCGGGTAAAGGGAAATGATTGATAGATGTATGATCTAGAGATGAACTAAGGTGATTTTGAACGTACACTTCCCTTTTATTAATGATTTTCCCGCTAGATGTGATAAAATATAAGGGTACTAAATAATCAGCATGATTGTAGAGATTCTTGGGAGGATTTATGGAAAAAAAATTATCAGTTGCAATCGATGGACCAGCTGCTGCTGGAAAAAGCACGGTTGCTAAAATTGTTGCAGAAAAGTTCAATTACATATATGTGGATACAGGTGCAATGTACAGGGCCCTTACCTATAAGGCCATTAACCAACAGATTCGACTGAATGATGAACAGGCATTATCCGAAGTTCTCATCAATACAGATATCGAATTAAGACCAAGTGAAAATGGGCAGTTGGTGTTCGTGGATAATGTGGACGTGACAGCCCAAATCAGAAACAATGAAGTGACTGGTTCTGTTTCGGAGGTGGCAAAGCACCGGAGCATCCGGGAAGAAATGGTTCGCAGGCAGCAAATATTTGGGGAAAATGGCGGAGTTGTCATGGATGGCAGGGATATCGGTACGCACGTTCTGCCCAACGCCGAAGTAAAAGTATTTCTAGTCGCCTCTGTAGATGAAAGGGCACAGCGGAGACATCAGGAAAACATATTGAAAGGTTTCCCATCCGATATCGAAAAGTTAAGGGAAGAAATTGCAACAAGGGACAAGCTGGACTCGGAACGTGAGGTATCGCCCCTGAAAAAGGCAATGGATGCCATCGAAATTGATACGACTTCATTATCGATTCAAGAAGTGGCAGAAAGTATCATGTCTTTAATAGAAGAGAGGAAAAGATGACATTGGATTTTTACACATTTGCCAAGAACGTAGTAAAAGGCGTTTTAATGCCATCATATAGGGTTAAAACGCTCGGAAAGGAACATTTCCCTAAAGAGGGCGGAGTATTAATCTGTGCCAATCATATTGATAATTTGGATCCACCCATAGTTGGCATAACTTCTCCAAGGGATATTCATTTCATGGCGAAAGAAGAGTTGTTTCACGCACCTGTTTTAAAGGGGATATTACCAAGAGTGAATGCTTTTCCCGTGAAGCGGGGCAATAGCGATCGGGAATCCCTTAGAAAAGGTTTAAAGCTATTGAAAGAGGGCAAGGCTATTGGGCTGTTTCCCGAGGGAACCAGGAGTAAGACAGGTGAATTGGGAGAAGGTTTGGCTGGTGCCGGATTTTTCGCACTGCGATCTGATGCCGTGATCATACCATGTGCGATAATCGGCCCATATAAATTTTTGCGTCCTTTGAAGGTGGTTTACGGTCCTCCAATAAATTTCACCGAATATCGGGAACGGAAAATATCAGCTGATGAAGCTACTAAAATCATCATGGAACAAATTGGGAAATTGATTTCCGAGCATAAATAGTTCTTGATACTTGACAATTATCTGATTTTGTTAGAATTTATAAAATAAGGGTATTGTTCCTTATTGGGGATAAAAAGGAATATAACCTTATTACTCTAAAAAAAACTGTTTTTATCTTTATTAGGAAAGTGTTTTTATTGAACCACTTTAAATAAAATATGTGGCCGATGAAGAGGAAGTTTGCTGATCAGTCATGGGTTAAGGAGGAGTTAGTAATGACAGAAGATATGAACCAGGTAGAAGTGAACAATTACAAAGTTGGGGATCAAGTTAAAGGTACCGTTTCAAAGGTAGAAGAAAAACAGGTCATTGTCGATTGTGAAAACAGCAAGACAGATGGAATCATTCCTATCAGTGAGCTATCGAGCCTTCATGTCGAAAAGGCGTCAGATGCCGTTTCGGTAGGTGATGTATTGGAGCTGGAAATCATTAAAGTAGAAGAAGAAGCTCTCATTCTATCTAAACGTAAGATTGACGCTCTGAAAGCATGGGATGACCTGGAATTGAAATTTGAAAACGGAGACGTATTTGAGGCTGAAGTTAAAGATGTCGTCAAAGGCGGGCTTGTTGTAGATCTAGGCGTACGTGGTTTTGTTCCAGCTTCTCTAGTAGAAGACTATTTCGTTGAAGACTTTTCTGATTACAAAAACAAAACTTTAACATTCAAGATCGTTGAGCTTGAGAAAGACAAGAATCGCTTAATCCTCTCACATCGGGCAGTCGTCCAAGACCAAAAGGAAAAACAAAAAGCAACCGTTTTGAATAAGATCGAAAGCGGGCAAGTGCTTGAAGGTGTGGTCCAAAGGATTACCGATTTTGGTGCATTCGTGGATATTGGCGGAGTAGACGGTCTTGTCCACATTTCCCAGCTTTCCCATCAGCATGTCGAAAAGGCATCCGATGTTGTTTCCGAAGGGGATAAGGTGCAGGTGAAAGTCCTATCCATTGATCGTGATAATGAAAGGATTTCACTTTCCATCAAGGATACTCTTCCGGGACCATGGGCAGGAATTGCAGAAAAAGCGGCAAAGGGCTCTACACAAGATGGTATCGTTAAACGCCTTGTTTCTTTCGGTGCATTCGTTGAGATTTTCCCAGGGGTAGAAGGTCTTGTCCATATTTCACAGATCTCGCACAAGCATATCGCAACACCACAAGAAATACTTAAAGAAGGCCAGCCTGTCGAAGTGAAGGTCCTGGATGTCAATGAAACGGATCAACGACTATCATTGAGCATTAAAGAACTTGAAGAACCTCAATCCAATTACAACACATCGGATTATGAGCTTCCTGAAGAATCGAAGGGCTTTCAGCTAGGTGAAATGATCGGTGATCAATTGAAAAAACTAAAATAAGATAATAATGGTGATGGCCTTGGAGAGAGAACAACGAAAATTAGATCATATAGAATTTGCATTAAAAACAGGTCAGCAGCATAAAACCGGGCTAGAGGATATATCGTTTATTCACCAAAGCTTACCAGGGATTTCCTTGAATAATGTGAACCTATCAGCAGAAATTGGCGGACTTGAATTAAGTTCGCCAATTTTTATAAATGCCATGACCGGAGGCGGAGGCCTTGAAACTGAAAAATTGAATGGTGACCTTGCCATTGCTGCCCGGGAAACAGGAATCGCTATGGCGGTTGGATCACAAATGGCAGCCATCAAGGATTCTAGCCAGCAAGCTTCCTTTAAAGTGGTGAGACAGGAAAATCCTGATGGGGTGCTGATTGGTAATCTTGGCGGTGAAGCAACAGTCGAACAGGCAAAGCGAGCCAGCGATATGATCGGAGCCAATGCCCTGCAGATTCACCTCAACGTCATTCAGGAATTGACGATGCCTGAAGGGGATAGGAATTTTGCGGGTACCCTTTCGAGAATAGAGAAAATCAACAGAAGTATCGGAATTCCTGTCATCGTAAAAGAGGTTGGATTTGGGATGAGTAAGGAAACGGTGCAGCAATTACATTCCGTTGGTGTATCGATCATTGATGTAGGCGGGTTTGGCGGTACGAATTTTGCTAAAATCGAAAATGAAAGACGAGCGAAAATACTCGGATATTTTAATGAATGGGGCATACCGACAGCTGCCTCGATAGTCGAAGCCGTTAATGTTTCACCCCAGCTTTCAGTCATTGGGTCGGGTGGCATTCAAAGCCCTTTGGAAATCACAAAAAGCCTGGCCTTAGGAGCGAAAGGTGTCGGGCTAGCCGGACATTTCCTCAAGCTGCATAAAGAGTTGGGCCTAGTACAATTGATTAAAGAAATAAACTACATACATGAAGATTTAAAGATCATCATGACTGCACTCGGGTGCGGTAAAATCCCAGAATTAAGGAACGCGAAAATAGTCATCAAAGGCAACACCTATCATTGGTTATCTCAAAGAGGCATTAATTGTTCGGCATATGCTAAATGAATTCCACAAAAAGAAGCATCTCAATTGAAATGATTGATATGCTTCTTTTTGTTCAGGATAACTTAGCTATTCCTTTTTCGTGCCTCTTCAGGACTTTCCATTCTTGTTGCCCCTTTATGACCCAAGGATTGGTCCCTATCGGACTCCACCCGTTTACTTTCTTTCAATTTCTTTTCTTGTCGATCTTTGCCCATGTTTACACCTCCTTTTTAAAATAATAGGGGGACGTTTATGTATAAATATCGCAGCTCCTCATTTAAATCCCGGGCTTTACGTTTATTCTTTGAATAAACAAGCCATAATGTTCCTAAAAGGGGGATGCTGCATGGATGGAATTTTGTTTTATTGGATGTCATGGATAGTTTGGGTCATTGTCATGTATTTTATTCCAAAAACGGTTCCATTTCGTTTTGATTTTCTTTTTCATCTATTAGCCGTAATGATATTAACAGGGTATAAACTGGAGGTTTCCTTATTTTCCATGCATTTGAGCGGTCTATATCTTTTCTTTATACTGTGTGTGTATATTAGGAAACAATCAATCATCAAGGTGATGGAACTGATCTGCGGAAGTTTTATTATCACTCTCGCCTATGCCAGTTTTCAACTTTTTTCTTTACTTGATCCGATATGGCTCATCATGAAACCCTCTTATCTTTTGTGTATTTTCCTGAATTATCTTATCCTATTACTTTTTAAAAATTGGAAACATCGATTGTTCGTCCTTTTAATCGGTTTGATAATGGGTGATATCATATATTCTGGATTGCTTGTTTATCACTCTTTGTCTTATGTGGCCCTTGCATACGAATGGCATGATAATGCAGTGCTGATATTGGGCACGAACATCATGTGGAGAATGTTGGAGCTTGTTGGCCAATACATTTATTCATCATCCCAATCTAGATTGTTATCAAAACAAAGAAAAGAGAATTTTAATTAATGAGGAGTATTGGGAAAGATTAAGGAAAAAAGGTATGGGGTGTTATCCGTTTTTATCCAAAAGGCTGCAGTTTAAGTGGAATCAATTGGAAGTGGAAGGCTTTTATGCATACAATCATTGTTGATTGGCGAGAAATTTGTTACTATAGGATAGTTAGAGGTCTGTAGATAAATCGTAAAATGCTCTAAACAATTAAAAAGGAAGCAGTATGCCGAAAGCTTTCTTCATTTTTTTGGGCTGTTTATAATCACGTTTTAGCATGCTGAGGCTTCAGCTTCACTTCACCTGAGGAACTGGGGAGTAAAGCGGACAAACTGCCTGTAAATACTTGATACGTTTAACTGAACATCAGAAGGGAATTCTCTTACTGATGGAAGTTTCCTTTATATGAGGATGAATACAGCCTTTTCCTTTAAAAGGAAATAATGAAAATCAATAATGCAAAAAGCAACCGTAATAAATGCATTCATGAATTTCGTGACTTTGACAGAGATATAGTAGCAGAAAGGGTGAATAGCAATGCCAAAACCGGTAATTGCGATAGTCGGTCGTCCGAACGTGGGAAAATCGACAATCTTTAATAGAATAGTGGGAGAACGGGTTTCGATTGTCGAAGACGTTCCTGGAGTAACACGGGACAGGATATATAGTTCAGGTGAATGGTTGACACATGATTTTAACATTATTGATACAGGTGGAATTGATATCGGTGATGAGCCGTTCCTAGAACAAATTCGCCAGCAGGCTGAAATTGCCATCGACGAAGCCGATGTGATAATTTTTATGACGAATGGTCGTGAAGGGGTAACGGCTGCTGATGAAGAGGTCGCTAAGATTCTCTTTAAATCGAGAAAGCCAGTTGTCCTTGCGGTAAATAAAGTCGATAACCCAGAAATGAGAGATCAAATCTATGATTTCTATGCGTTAGGTTTTGGCGATCCATTCCCGATCTCCGGGTCTCATGGACTTGGTCTTGGTGACCTACTGGATGAAGCGGCCAAGCACTTCCCTAAATTCAGCGGCCAGGATTATGCTGATGATGTCATTAAATTCAGTTTGATTGGGAGACCGAATGTAGGTAAATCTTCACTGGTCAATGCATTGTTAGGTGAAGACCGTGTCATTGTAAGTGAAATTGAAGGAACGACTCGCGACGCGATTGACTCCCCATATAAATATAATGGTAAAGAATATGTCATTATTGATACTGCTGGGATGCGGAAAAAAGGGAAAGTGTATGAAAGTACGGAAAAATATAGCGTTCTTCGTGCATTAAGGGCAATTGAACGTTCAGACGTTGTTCTTGTGGTCCTGAACGCTGAAGAAGGTATTCGTGAGCAGGATAAAAAAATTGCCGGATATGCCCATGAAGCGGGTAGAGCGATCATCATCGTGGTCAATAAATGGGATGCCATCGAGAAAGATGAAAAAACGATGAAGGATTTTGAAGAAAAGATCCGTGCCCATTTCCTATTCTTGGATTATGCGCCAATCATCTATCTTTCTGCCTTAACTAAAAAAAGGACACATACCTTAATACCAGTCATCGATCAGGCTAGTGAGAATCATGCTATCCGTGTTCAGACAAATGTATTGAATGAAGTGGTCATGGATGCCGTGGCGATGAATCCGACACCGACTCATAATGGCAACCGTTTGAAAATCTATTATACGACTCAGGTTGCGATCAAGCCGCCTACTTTCGTTGTATTTGTTAACGATCCGGAGTTATTGCATTTCTCATATGAGAGATTTTTAGAAAATCGAATTAGGGATGCCTTTGGTTTTGAAGGAACACCGATACGAATTTTTGGACGCCAAAGGAAATAGTAAAGGTGGTTATACAATGATGAAAACAAAAGAAAGTATCGCTGTGATTGGTGCAGGGAGCTGGGGAACTGCTTTAGCGATGGTATTAGCTGATAACCAGCATGAAGTGAGATTATGGGGACATAATCAGAAACAAATTGATGAAATAAATCAAAATCATACGAATGAAAAATACTTGCCGGGGATTGAATTGCCTTTGGGGATTAAAGGATATTCATCCATTGAAGAAGCGTTGAACGGGATTGAAATAATAATCTTGGCCGTTCCGACCAAAGCTTTTCGGGAAGTGCTTAGGCAAATTGAAGAGGCTCATGATAAACCGTTGACAATCGTTCATGTGAGTAAGGGGATTGAACCTGATTCCCTGCTTCGTATTTCTGAAATGATTGAAGAAGTATCTTCGAAGGATTGGCTTAAAGATATAGTGGTTCTTTCTGGACCGAGCCATGCAGAAGAAGTCAGTCTGCGTCACCCGACAACAGTTGCCGTCTCTTCTAAAAATATGAAAGCAGCTGAAAGGGTTCAGGACATCTTTATCAACAATAGTTTTCGTGTGTATACAAATCCGGACTTGATTGGTGTTGAAATCGGAGGGGCATTAAAGAACATTATTGCCTTAGCTGCCGGTATTACGGATGGGTTAGGCTATGGTGATAATGCCAAAGCTGCCTTAATAACACGAGGATTGGCTGAAATATCCCGCCTAGGGGTGGCCATGGGGGCCAACCCACTTACTTTTTCAGGATTAGCTGGGATTGGTGACCTGATCGTCACTTGTACAAGCGTTCATTCAAGAAATTGGAGAGCTGGGAATTTGCTTGGTAAAGGCCAAAACCTTGAAGAAGTATTGGAAAACATGGGTATGGTCGTTGAAGGTGTCAGAACCACTAAAGCCGCCTATCAACTTGCTCAAAAGTATGAAGTGAATATGCCGATTACTGAAGCCCTTTATGATGTTTTATTCAATGGGGAAGAAGTGAAAAAGGCAGTTGACCTTTTAATGAATCGTTCAAAAACGAACGAAATGGAAGAACTTTTTAACATATTGGATAGCAGACAGCAGGATTAACTTCGCATTTGTTGATTTTAATAAAAGAATTTCATTAAATTAGGCATTCGATGATGCGCCTTGCCGTGTATCAGCATACAATGCAACGAAAGTAAACTAGTAATTTGACCTCGGCACGGGGGATTTAGTCAAATGAGCAGAAGATATCTTGATATCTTCTGCTTTTTTTTATGGGCAAAAATCATCGGTTCTCTTTTAGCTAACTTTAGGGATTATGAATAATTGCATAGATTATTCAAATTTGCATGAAATATTCTACTTATTTCCTTGTTTTTTGTTAAATATCGACTATTTTTTTTGGTATGAAAATTGCGAAGTGTAATATAACAAAAAAAATATAAAGGAGGCCGGGAAAGTTGGTTAACTTTTCAGGATAAACAAGGAAGGGGAAGGATACATGCAAACAGGTCAACTGAAAAGGTCTTTAAACTTATGGCATATCGTATTGCTTGGTGTTGGTTATATGACGCCGATGGTTGTTTTTGATACTTTCGGGATAGTTTCAGAAGAAACAGGGGGGCATGTGCCAACAGCTTATGTCATTGCTCTTATGGCGATGTTATTTACTGCAGCCAGCTATGGAAAAATGGTGAAAATTTATCCGCAGGCAGGTTCATCCTATACTTATACTCAAAAAACGATCAATCCACATTTAGGCTTCCTTGTCGGGTGGTCATCGATGCTTGATTATTTATTTTTACCGATGGTGAACGCCATTTTAACAAAAATATACCTAACAGCTCTTTTTCCGGAAGTATACCCGTGGATATGGGTTGTGGCATTTGTCCTATTAATGACAGTGATTAACTTATTCAATGTTAATTTTGCTGCCAACTTTAATAGCTTTCTAGTTTTTTTTCAAATGTTGGTCATCATTATTTTTGTGGCTCTTGTGGTCAAAGGGGTCATGGGTGGAGAAGGAACAGGTGAGGTTTTTTCAATTCAGCCATTCATCGGGCCTCATATGGAAATGTCCACACTCATTACAGGAGCTACAATCCTTTGTTTTTCGTTTCTGGGATTTGACGCTGTCACTACATTATCGGAAGAAACACCAAATCCATCCAAAACGATTCCCCGGGCCATCTTTTTGACTGCCCTGATCGGTGGGGTTTTATTTGTGACGGCTGCATTCTTTACACAGTTATTTTTCCCTGATGTTTCCCGTTTTGGCGATTCTGAGGCGGCTTCCCCGGAAATTGCCCTTTTTGTGGGCGGGAAGTTATTTCAAGCTTTCTTTCTCGCAGGAACTTTATCCGGTACCCTTGCATCCGGCCTTGCATCCCATGCTAGTGTTTCTAGGTTGTTATATGTCATGGGGCGTGACCAAATGATCTCAAAAAAACTTTTTGGGTTTGTCCACCCCAAATACAATACGCCATTTTTTAATGTCATCTTTGTCGGGATCATATCAATGGTTGCCTTATTCCTTGATTTGGTTACGGCCGCTTCCCTCATAAACTTTGGGGCTCTAATTGCTTTTACTTTCGTGAATATTTGTGTAATCGTCCATGCAATAAGAAACAAAAGTTTCCGAACGATAAAAGGATTTCTTACAAATATTCTGTCCCCGGTTATTGGAGGGGCATCAGTATTCATTCTGTGGCTTAATCTTGATATGAGTTCACTGATTCTAGGGGTTGTCTGGGCGGTAATTGGAATTGGTTACCTTCTGTACCGGACAAAATGGTTTACGGAATCCGCTCCGCTATTTCATTTTGAAGAAGCCCAGTGAATCCACTCTGTTCTATATGCCTGATGGGAAAATGGAAAGATCGTTAACTCTACAGCATTTCCTTCTGTATCGGCTTATGCGTGGGTGTTGAATTTACTGATTATTGTGACGGTTATCAATGTTGTGGGGGGTGAAAATGGCTACGAGAGCAAATGTTGTCCTTACGATCACCTCCTTGCATATGGTGAAGTGCATAATGATCAAGATTGGTTCATCGGTACAGGCTGGGATTATATTGCATAGGGAGATAAGGATTTCAATTTCAACAGATCAAATCTTTCAGACACGGGTCGAATTAACCTTTATGGATGGCAAGCAGGTATGGAGCCGTAATAATGGCATGATCCAGGCCAGCAAATCCAGGAGAGGATGGGGACAAAAGATCATCCGCGAATCTTCTCCATCGGGATAAGCAAATGGTCATATTAAATAAGAAAAGGTGAACGTCCCTTTGTCCAATGAAAAAAAGATGTATACCTGATTTTTAGGTAAAAAGGGCATAAAGGCCCCTTCATACTGTAGACAAACTCGATAATAATTGAGTTTGTCTACAGTTTTTTTGAGGGTTTGTAAAATTAGAACGTTGATTGGAACGGGGGCTCCCTTGGAAGTGCTTTTCCCGCAGGAGTCGCGCACACCTGTTCCGATCACTTTGTTTTAACATTTAGATGGAACCCCTTTTGCCTACAAATTGAATGGTCCAATAAAGGACCCTTTTATTATGGATCGAATAAAGGTAAATGTTGGGCATAAGAAACGGAACAAGTTTATTTTTTTATCTTGCAATTCAGAATTGTGTTAAAATATAGGTTAGGTTACAAAAGGAGAGTGAAACTGTGTTATCTATTCCGGATGATAAAATTAGACCATTCATATCTATCACAATTGATCAGCCAACATTTTCAGAGCAAAAAATTGATGAGATACAGGAACCTTTCTTCTTTCTTATGAAGGATAATCAAGTGTTTGCCTATATCCGCATGGATGACCTCCCGTTAAATGAAAGGATAACGACAGTCGATCAGCTTTTACAGTATGCTTTCTCGATTGAAAATGTTTGTAAATTGCATCCTAACATTTCCTTGCCGCTCCTGTTTCAAATTATCGGTGAACCTATCGTACTGATAAAAACGGAGGAAGGCCTGCTTACCGGTTACGCAAAAAGGGAAGATGTGTTAGCTGAATTATTCAAGCAGGACAGCAAACAAAACTTAGACCTGCTGAATGTTATTCTAACTTCCATTCCTATGGGGATTTTTGTGGCTGATAAAGAAAAAAATATCGTGAACTTCAATGAATCAGGCTTGAAAATGATAAAAAAACTTTCAGAACAAGTCCTTAATGAACCTGCTGCAAACATCTTCAATAAGCAGCATATACATAGCGTTTTTGCCAGCGGGAGCAGTATTCTTAATCAGCTGGAGATTACTGATGTCATGAGTGTGCTTGTCGATTATAGCCCGATTCTAAATCATGAAAAAGAAGTCGAAGGCCTGATCATCATCGTTCAGGATTTACCGATGGTTGAGGAAATGGCGATGGAAATAGATTTGATAAAAAGCTCGAATAAAGACTTGAATGCGATTTTAGCGAATATCTATGATGAAATTCTGGTCGTCAATCAAAAAGGGGAGCTATTACGCTATAGTGACAGCATCATCTCAGGTTTCTGGGGAAAGGATTTAAAAGATTATATCGGAAAGAATCTCTTGCAATTAGAAGATGGAGGGATTTTTAATCCTTCGGTCCCACGGTTAGTCCTTGAACAAAAAAAGAAAGTATCGATTGTCCAAGATACGAAAATGAATAAAAAAGTCCTTTCCGTCGGTACTCCTGTATTCAATGAAAAAGGGGATATAGAGCGTGTAGTCATTGCATCAAGGGATATAACGGAAACGGCACAATTGAAATCGGAACTAAATGAAATGAGGAAAGAACTGGACTCATTCAAAAAACAAGATCAATTTTATAAAGAGTTGATTTTTGCCAGTCCAAAAATGGAACAGATAATCAGCCAAGTCCAGAAAATCGCTCATTTTTCATCTACTGTATTAATCAACGGGGAGTCGGGAGTGGGTAAAGAAGTGATAGCCGAAGCCATTCATAAAATGGGGAGGCGGTCCAAGCAACCTTTCCTGAAGATAAATTGCGGGGCGATTCCGGAAAACCTCCTCGAAAGTGAATTGTTTGGTTATACGAAGGGTTCATTTACAGGAGCGGATAAAAATGGGAAGGTAGGATACTTTCAACAGGCCAATAACGGTGTTTTATTCCTTGATGAAGTGGGTGACATGCCTATACATCTTCAAGTCAAGCTGCTGCGAGTCCTCCAGGAGCAGGAAGTGATCCCGATAGGCAGTACGACACCCGTCTCCATTGATGTTCAAATTGTTGCGGCAACGAATAAAAGACTGGAAAAAATGGTCGAGATGGGGACGTTTAGAGAAGATTTATTCTATCGATTGAACGTCATTCCCATACATGTGCCCCCTTTAAGGGAGAGGCCGGAGGATATACCGCCGCTAGCCTTTCATTTTCTGCAAAAACTGAATGAAAGGTATCAACGGAATTACCATTTTTCCCCCGACGCCTTAAATATTCTGGAAGTCTATACATGGCCGGGGAACATTCGTGAATTGCAGAATATGATTGAAAGATTGGTCGTTTCTGCAGATGAAGAGATGATCGATGCCGACTTTATTCAAAGGTTCATTCCGGTCGGCAGTGACTTTAAACAAACAAAACCGATCATTACGAGAATCCTTCCTCTACAGGAAGCCCAGGATCATGTTGAAGAGCAATTGATCATGCTGGCCATGAAACAGTATAAAACTACGACCAAGGCGGCAAAAGCGCTGGGGATAAGTCAATCATCAGTGAGCAGAAAGTATCAAAAAGTCTTAGCTGAACAGAGTAAGAGAGTTGAAAAAAATGCATATTGAATAAAAGCCGTTGACGAGTGATGTTGTTCACTTATCAACGGCTTTTTTTATGAAGGAATTTGGTAAGCTTTTTAACGGTTTTCCAAGGATAATTATGCAAAGTGAAATAAAACTATGCAAATTTGCATAGTTTTAGAGGTGTTTATTAAAAAGAATGCGATTTTATCGGTTAATTATCTTGGCACGGTTCTTGCTTGGTAAGTAAGTATAAGAAAAAAGGGAGGTAAGCATTAAAGATTCAAGCATCCTTAATTAACCATCCATTAAAGTTATAAAAAAAGGGAGAGTATAAAATGTCAATTAACGTAGAAAGTAAAACTCAAGCGAACCAATCAGAAACCCAGGATTATATTAAAAAGGTGCTTCAATTAATCGAACAAAAAGAAATTTCAAAAGAAGATGCCCAATGGGTAACGAAAGAAACGGTCGAGAATTTCCGTAACCATGTAAACCCAGGGTTTTTGGAATATCGGAAGACGGTCACTAAAGACACACAATTCGCTGCGGTGGAGTGGTCTGATCAAGATTCATGTTTTACGGATGTTAATGGAAAAAAATATATTGATTGTTTAGGTGGATTTGGTATTTATAATGTTGGTCATCGTAACCCTAAAGTAGTAAAGGCCGTAACCGATCAATTGCAAAGACAAGCCCTTCATAGCCAGGACTTACTTGATCCATTGCGTGCAATGCTTGCAAAGATCCTAGCTGATATCACGCCGGGAGATTTAAAATACTCATTCTTTACGAATAGCGGTACGGAGAGCGTGGAGGCTGCGCTTAAGTTAGCTAAAATGTACAGTGACAAATACACGATTATTTCCACGACAAAATCATTCCATGGTAAAAGTCTTGGTTCCTTATCAGCAACGGCAAAGGGCATGTTCCGAAAACCGTTCATTCCACTAGTACCAGGTGTGCGTCATGTACCTTTCGGTGATGTGGATATGATGAGAAAAACGTTTGAAAGTTGTGCATTGGTCGGTGAAGACGTAGCTGCTGTGCTGTTGGAGCCTATCCAGGGTGAAGGCGGGGTCATCCTCCCTCCGCAAGATTATTTAAAGCAGGTTCGGGCACTATGTGACGAATATGATGCGTTATTGATATTGGATGAGGTTCAAACAGGAATGGGACGTACAGGTAAAATGTTTGCATCCCAGCTTTATGATGTTGTTCCGGACATTATTTGTTTAGCGAAAGCATTTGGCGGCGGAGTAATGCCTGCAGGGGCCGTTGTAGCTAATGAGAAAGTGTTTAAAAGCTGGTTCGACAATCCATTCATGCACACTACGACATTTGGTGGAAATCCACTCGCATGTGCTGCTGCCATTGCTACGATTGACGTGCTTTTGGAGGAAAAATTACCGCAGCGTGCTGCAGAAGTTGGTGAATACTTCTTAAATGGGTTAAGGGAAGTGGCTAATGAGCACAAAGATAAGGTATTGGAGATTCGCGGACAAGGATTGATGATTGGTATTGAGTTCCATAAAGACGAAGTGGGTTATGAATTTTCTAAAGCCCTCTTTGATAAAGGCATCTTGGTGGCAGGTACGCTAATAAACTCCAAAACAATCAGGATTGAGCCGTCATTGACGATACATTTGGATGAAGTGGATACAGTCATAAAAGCGTTTAAAGAGGTTTTGCCAACGCTTCAATCTTAATTTAAAGCAGTAGAAAAACAGCCTTAGGGGGCTGTTGACAATCTAAAAGGAATTTCTGAAACCTGTAAAGAATTTATTCTGATGCAGGTTTCAGAATGTAGACAAGCTCGGTGAAAATCGAGCTTGTCTACATTTTTTTAGGGCTTGTACAATGTGGCCGTTGATTTCCACTCCAGGTACTCGCTTTCCGCGGGCGGTCCGGGAGCCTCCTCGGCTTACGCCTGTGGGGTCTCCCTTTGACGCGCTTTTCCCGCAGGAGTCTCGCACCTTCCGTTCCAATCAACTTTGTTTTAACAATTAATTTTAAAAATAGAAGAATTAAAACTTGAGGGGATGACGATGTTTTCGAAACATCATTCTATTCAGCGAGATCAACTTGAAATGATAAATACTCTTGAAGAAGAGGCAAAGAAGCTTGAAAAAGAACGGCAGGAGAAATTAGAAAACGGTGGCCAAAAAAAGGCTGGGAGAAAACCGAAAGAGTCTACTACAAAAATATGAAGAAGAATAGTAAATAAACAAGCAATTAAAGATAAAAATCAAAATGGGGAAGGAGCAAAAGTTCCTTCCCCATTTTGTCAACAGCCCCTTAGGGCTGTTTTTTTGCTGTGGAGTGGAGGAGGTATGAAAACCGCTTTACATATTCATGTATATATATCAGGTGACCGCAGCTCCGGAATTTTTTTGCGCGAAAATGATTCATGCAAATTGAGAATTACACAGTTTTGCCAATGATTTAATTCCTTTAACGTAATTTGGTATGTTATAATAATTTCTGGAAAAAGGAGTGATGAAGATATGACACCTGCTCTGCAAAAAATGTGGATATCCTTTATAGCTATGGGCTTTATGGTTATCTCTATATTTCTAATCTACTTAAGCCGTTATAAATTAAAAGGTTTTTGGAGAGGCTTGACAGCAATTATCGCATACATACTCATGATTCTAGCCGGCTTGATCATCCTTATCGTTGTTCTTAGCGGGCCAACCACTTGATAGGTGAGGAGAAATGATGAAAAAATTTTTCAAAATATTATGTTTACTATGCATCTCCGTATCATTATCTGGCTGTTTATATCCAGAGAAGCAAAAAATGCAAAACCAACTGCCTTATAAAGAACAAATACAATCCGTACAAAGTGCAGTCGATCAATTTCAGAAAGATGAAGGCGGCATACTGCCCATCGTTACAAAAGATGCAGAGACACCGATTTATCAAAAATATGTCATAAAGTTTTCTAAGATCTCACCGAGGTATATGGCTGAACCGCCGGACAATGCCTTTGAATCAGGAGGCGTCTTTCAATACATCCTCGTTAATGCTGAAAAAGATCCGACTGTAAAGCTGTTGGATGTCAGGATGGCACAGAAGATTCAGGATGTTTCTCTGAGATTGACTGCTTATCAGCAAAGCAACGGATATCCGCCATATAAGGAAAGGTTATCCGATAATGTCTTTACACTTGATTATGAAAAAATGGGCCTTAAGGAACCTCCTACGGTCACGAGTCCATTCTCACAAAAAGACCTATACCTTGTAGTCGATGGTCAAGGTGATATCTTTGTTGATTATACCCCGGATTTACTTGAGGCATTGAAGAAGCATGATGGGGAAATCAAGCCAGGTGACGATATCCGGGACCTGCTGGTACAGAGTTCGGAGTTCGTACCTGCCTATTCATTGCCATATACAATTGATGAGAAAACAAATAATCCAATATTTCTTAAAAAATAGGCATAACCCTTCTTCTGCAAAATATATTGTAGGGGAAGGGTTATTTCTTTATCTTTATTTCATCTTACTTTTAAAATAACAACCCTTATATAAAATTTCTGGTGGAGGAAGGGATTGAACCAGGGAAATAATTGGAATAAATTTTTAGGACAACATCATAGATATATAGTGTCCTAAATAAAAGCAAATGGATAAACGAAATCCCAAAACTCTAATTCGGGAGGGGATACCTTGGAAAAGGTAGATATTTTTAAAGATATAGCTGAGCGGACCGGTGGCGATATATATTTGGGGGTGGTCGGTGCCGTCAGGACTGGGAAATCCACATTTATTAAAAAATTCATGGAGTTAGTCGTTATTCCGAATATCCCGTCAGAGGCGGACCGTGCCAGGGCACAGGATGAATTGCCTCAAAGTGCTGCTGGAAAGACAATCATGACTACAGAACCAAAATTCGTACCGAATCAGGCAGCATCCATTCAGGTAGCTGAAGGGCTCGAAGTGAACATTCGTTTAGTTGATTGTGTCGGTTATACAATACCTGGGGCTAAAGGATATGAAGATGAAAATGGTCCCCGCATGATTCACACGCCTTGGTATGAAGAGCCGATTCCGTTCAATGAAGCGGCTGAGATAGGTACTCGCAAAGTAATTCAGGATCATTCCACATTAGGGGTAGTCGTTACGACGGATGGATCAATAGGAGAAATTCCGCGCAGTGATTATTTAGAGGCCGAGGAAAGGGTTGTTGAAGAATTGAAGGAGGTTGGCAAGCCGTTTATCATGATTGTCAATTCCGTTCAGCCTCACCATCCAAATACGGTCGCACTGAAGGAATCCCTGCAGGAAAAGTATGATATCCCCGTATTGGCCATGAGTGTAGAAGGAATGCGGGAATCGGATGTTTACAGTGTACTTCGTGAGGCCCTGTACGAATTCCCTGTTCTCGAAGTCAATGTAAATCTCCCGAGCTGGGTAATGGTTCTGCGAGAGGATCATTGGTTAAGGGAAAGTTACCAGGAAGCGGTTAAAGAGACCGTTAAGGACATTAAACGCCTAAGGGATGTAGATCGTGTAGTCGGCCATTTCAATGAATTCGAGTTCATTGACCGTGCCGCGCTTGCAGGCATTGAGATGGGGCAGGGTGTTGCGGAAATCGACCTATACGCCCCAGATGAACTCTATGATGATATTCTGAAGGAAATTGTCGGTGTGGAGATTCGGGGCAAGGATCATCTGTTATCTTTGATGCAGGACTTTGCGTATGCCAAAGCAGAATATGATCAGGTGGCCGATGCATTGAGAATGGTCAAACAAACTGGATATGGTGTCGCAGCCCCTTCCCTTAATGATATGAGTCTTGATGAACCGGAAATCATCCGTCAGGGAGCCAGGTTCGGTGTCAGGCTAAAAGCTGTAGCTCCTTCCATCCACATGATCAAGGTCGATGTCGAATCTGAATTCTCGCCAATTATCGGGACGGAAAAGCAAAGTGAAGAATTGGTCCGTTATCTGATGCAGGATTTCGAAGACAATCCGCTTTCCATATGGAACTCTGATATTTTTGGCAGAAGCCTAAGTTCCTATGTAAGGGAAGGCATACAGGTGAAATTAGCGATGATGCCAGACAATGCACGATATAAATTGAAAGAGACACTGGAGAGAATTATTAATGAGGGCAGTGGGGGATTGATTGCCATCATCTTATAAAAACATTTAAAAGCTGGACCAACTCCATTAATGGATTGGTCTTTTTGCATGCAATGGACGGAAGGGCCAAGTAAAATATCATTACGGAGGCTTATATTTGAAAAAAACTGTTGTTTTTTAGTATAATCTTGAAAAAACCCTGTGGTTAAGCGATTTTCAGTAATATAATAAGTTTAATTTCTATAAAAAAGGGAAATGATGAATAGCGAAAGACAAAATTTATAATATATACAATTATTTATGAAAAGATTCCCATTATTTTTTGAATTCCCTTGCTAAGCTAATAGGATTTGTGATAATCTACATACAGAAAACGCGTTATAACAGCGATTTCAACCTATTTTAAAATTTCCGGATGCATTATTTGGAAATTAATTCGGCTAGGAATCCTTGATTTCGAGGGAATGAAAATTTGTAAACTGAAACTAATATCAAATCACTATTATAGTGTTGTAATAATGATTTTTTATAAAGAATCCTTTTGGGAGGAGGTGAATGGCATGAACAAAACGGAATTGATTAATGAAGTTGTTACAGCAACTGAAATTTCTAAAAAAGACGCTACAAAAGCTGTTGATGCTGTTTTTGATACAATCTTAGAAGCTCTAAAAAACGGTGATAAAGTCCAATTGATTGGTTTTGGTAACTTTGAAGTTCGTGAACGTGCGGCTCGTAAAGGTCGTAACCCACAAACTGGTGACGAAATCGAAATTGCAGCTAGCAAAGTGCCAGCTTTCAAACCTGGTAAAGCACTGAAAGATGCAGTGAAGTAATTCTACCATTACATACGGGTGCTTAACCGAAAAGGGCCGCGTGAAAACGCGGCCCTTTTTTTGCTTCTTAATTTCTATCTGTGATAATATAAAAGACAGTGAATATTTTAGAAACGCTGTAAATGATAAATTTGTCATCAGGAAATAACCATTACGAAAAGACCGTTTCCGGCGAAACTGAGTTTCTTGGGCTCGTCATTGCTGGAGGTAATGGGTCGCTTTAATTATAGGAAATATGGATATCAGGGTGTAATGCCTTGAATTTCTGAATACATAATATTATTGAATTTTTAGGAGGTACTTATAAATGGCCAATGTTAATCATGCCAAAATAGAAGAAGCGGTTAAAATGCTTCTTGAGGCTGTAGGGGAAGACCCTACGAGGGAAGGGCTGCTTGATACTCCTGGCCGTGTAGCCAGAATGTATGAAGAAATTTTTTCTGGACTTAATCAGGATCCAAAGGAATATTTCGATACTGTTTTTGGAGAAGACCATGAAGAACTCGTACTTGTAAAGGATATTCCGTTTTACTCTGTCTGTGAACATCATTTAGTCCCTTTTTACGGAAAAGCCCATGTAGCATATATACCGAAAAACGGGAGAGTAACCGGTCTAAGTAAATTGGCACGGGCAGTTGAGGCCGTATCGAAGCGTCCACAACTTCAAGAGCGCATCACTTCAACAGTGGCTGACTCGATCATGGAAAAGCTTGAGCCTCATGGTGTAATGGTAGTAGTGGAAGCTGAACATATGTGCATGACCATGCGAGGTGTAAAAAAACCGGGATCTAAAACAGTGACTTCAGCTGTAAGGGGAACGTTTGCGAAGGATCATCGTACTAGAGCTGAAGTGCTGGCATTCATTAAAGACTAAGGACTTGGGGGGAAGGGAAAGATGAATGAAAAAAAGATTCTGAATGATTTTGTCGTAATCAAAGCCATTGAGGATAGTGTGAATGTCATCGGGTTAACAAGAGGAACCGACACCAAGTTTCATCACTCTGAAAAACTTGACTCAGGAGAGGTGATGATCGCACAATTCACGGAGCACACCTCGGCGATAAAAATCAGGGGACATGCAAAAGTTTATACTCCATTCGGGGAGATAGAAAGTGATTCTAAAAAGAATGCATTTGACAAATGATAGCTTATCTTTAATGGGTTAAATATTAAATCAATCATCTGATATCGCGTTTAACAAGCTGTAAATTTCCCGCATCCATTTTTTTGAAGAACAAAAGACGATGGTTTCCTTATTTTTGGAAGTTTCTTTTTATAAACGTTGTCCATTTCATCTGATTGTTTTTATGGTATAATAATGTGTATTTTACACAGACAGAAACCAATATGTATGAAAAAAATTATCTTTCGGGGATGCAAGGGTGGTCTCAATTGTTAAACATAACGGACGACATAAGCCAATTAAAACGAGTAATAGAAACGAAAGCTCAACATCCATATTTATTGAAGCATATACAAAAGCCAAGCTTAGACGAAGATAAACTGATATTGCTTTGGGGATTGTTTAGCGATTTGGACGTTTTAAGCGAAAAACGGAATCAATACATCATTTCAACAATGTTAGTGCAAATAGCTCTGGATACCCATGAAATCGTATCGAATTCTGGTGAAGGAGTCGAGTTGCCAGAGGTTTTGAAAAATCGCCAACTACAAGTGCTTGCTGGTGATTACTATAGTGGCTTATACTATCAAGGGCTTGCCAGTGTAGGTAATGTTGATATGATCCGTATACTTTCAAGCGCGATAAAAAAAATAAATGATAATAAAATCATCCTTTATCAACAAGGGTCCATTAATGATGTGCCAACGCTTTTAAAGACGATAAAAGCGATCGAGGCTTCGCTGATTCATAAACTGGCCGATCACTATAATCAGCCTGACTGGATAGACATATCGGAAGATCTGCTGCTTTTGAAGCGGTTGCTTGCCGAGAAGAGGAGTTATCTGAAGTCGGGTCAATCGATAGTTTTTGATGTCCTAAGGGAAATGCCTTTTGATGACTCGATAAGTGGAACCATGCTGATTTCAGAAAAAGAAGAACGGGTACGGACCCAATTCGATAAGTGCCTGAGGGACGCCGGGCAATCCGTGCAGTGCTCGATGCGGAAGCTGGCGAAATTGGATGATGAACTTCAGGAAAGAGTGAATGTCATCTTGGAGCAAACAAAGAGTATAGCAAATTCATATGTGAAAGAAGGGTGAGTCATGGAGCAGTCTAAAGAGCAAAAAGTTCATCATGTCTTTGAAAAGATCTATGGAAACTATGACAAGATGAATTCCCTCATCAGCTTTAAACAGCATCTTAAATGGCGGAAGGCTACAATGGCCATCATGAATGTCCCAAAAGGCGCCCATGCACTTGATGTATGCTGTGGAACAGCGGACTGGACCATTGCCCTTGCTAACGAAGTAGGACCAGAAGGAAAGGTCGTTGGTTTGGATTTTAGTAAGAACATGCTGAAAATCGGCGAACAAAAGGTGAATGAACTCAATTTAGATCAGGTTTCCCTAATGCATGGGAATGCAATGGAAATGCCTTTTGAGGACAATAGCTTTGATTATGTCACGATCGGTTTCGGGCTGCGGAATGTCCCGGATTACATGCAAGTGCTTAAAGAGTTAAACCGGGTAACCAAGCCGGGTGGAATGGTGGTTTGCCTGGATACTTCACAGCCAACGATGCTTGGTTTTAAACAGGGCTATTATTTTTATTTCCGTTTCATTATGCCCATGTTCGGCAAATTATTCGCAAAAAGTTATAGCGAATATTCATGGTTGCAGGAATCAGCTCGAGATTTCCCAGGCATGAAAAAGCTTGAAAGCATGTTCAAGCATGCTGGAATGGAAAATGTCAGTTACAAGGCCCATTTCGGCGGTGTTGCAGCAACACATTTCGGGTACAAGCCTTCAAAATAAGTATAATAGCAATGGACAAAGCTGGGTGGAATGTATGAAATTTAAAATGATGTATTCATTTTTGAATGCAGATTTGCAATTAATAGAAAAAGAACTAGAAGCCGCAATTGAAGCGGATTCCACTGTTTTAAGGGAAGCTTCCCTGCATTTATTGCAATCCGGTGGAAAGCGGATCCGTCCGGTATTCGTCCTATTGGGTGCGAAGTTTGGCAGTTATGATATTCATGTCGTAAAGCATGTCGCAGCGACATTGGAACTGATCCATACGGCTTCCCTTGTACATGATGATGTTGTGGATGATGCGGATTTACGCAGGGGATCTGCAACCATTAAATCAAAATGGGATAATCGTGTCGCCATGTATACAGGCGACTTCATTTTTGCTCGTGCACTGGAAATGATGGCGGTGATCGAGTCTCCTCTTGCGCATCAAATTCTCGCTGATACTATGGTTGAACTATGTCTTGGGGAAATTGAACAAATAAAAGATAAATACAATTTTGAACAGAATTGGCGGATATACCTTAGAAGGATCAAACGAAAAACGGCATTACTGATTGCATCCAGCTGCCAGTTGGGAGCCATTTCAGCGGGGGTTGAAGAGAAAGTTCACCAAAAGCTATTTAAATTCGGATATTATGTCGGTATGTCTTATCAAATTACAGATGATATATTGGATTTTACGGCTTCGGAAGAAGAGCTTGGGAAACCAGCCGGAAGTGATTTGATTCAAGGGAATATCACTTTACCCGTTTTGATTGCAATGGAAGATCCAAAGTTGAAAAAACTTATTGAAACAGTTCGGGAAGATACGCCAAAAGACGAGATGTCGCATATTATCAATGCGATAAAATCTTCCGGGGCCATTGAACAGGCAGCAAGGATCAGTGATATGTATTTAGAAAAGGCTTTTACTGAGTTGAAAGGTCTTCCTGCTATTAAAGCTAGAAAAACTTTATCCGATATCGCAAAAAATATCGGAAAAAGAAAGTTTTGATACTTGGAGTTGCGAAACTCATCAAACAATGGTAATATTCTAAAAGGATTGCCTTATAAAGGCAAATAACAATGATACATATTAGGAGTGACATTCATGGAAAGAACATTTTTAATGGTAAAGCCTGACGGCGTTCAACGCAATTTAATCGGTGAAATCGTTTCCCGTTTTGAAAAGAAAGGCTTCCTTCTTGCAGGAGCAAAATTAATGGTCATTTCTCAGGAATTGGCTGAGCAACATTACGGCGAGCACAAAGAACGTCCTTTCTTTGGCGAATTAGTGGACTTCATTACTTCAGGTCCTGTCTTCGCAATGGTTTGGGAAGGTGAAAATGTAATCACTACTGCACGTCAAATGATGGGTGCTACTAACCCTAAAGATGCAGCAGCAGCAACAATTCGCGGTGATTTTGCCGTAACTGTTGGCAAAAACATCATTCACGGATCTGATTCAGCTGAAAGCGCTGTACGTGAAATTGGTTTATTCTTCAAAGAAGAAGAACTTGTTGAGTATTCAAAACTTGTTAACGAGTGGGTTTATTAATTAATACAATCATTATATAAAAAGCGGGTTCCGTCGACATTATGCGATGGAACCCGCTTTTTTGTATTGCTTTTTTAGAGTAGCAGTCGTAAGGAATTATTTTAGTTTAAAGAAAATATGGCACTCTCCGATATATAAAGAGAAGAACCACTTTAAATAATTATGTACAGGGGAGTCGTAGGAATGCCTCAAGAATATGAAGAGTTTATTCGTAATATCAAAACGTTGACAGGCATTGATTTGGCATCATATAAGGAAGGGCAAATGAAAAGGCGACTAACATCTCTATATGAAAAAAGAGGTTATCATTCATTTCGTGAATACTATAAAGACATTCAAACCTGTCCCGGAGTTTTAAATGAGTTTTTGGATAGAATGACAATCAATGTTTCCGAATTTTATAGAAATCCGAAAAGATGGGAAGTGCTGGAGCGGAAAATCTTTCCCGGGCTATTAGGAAGCAAAAAAAGGTTAAAAATTTGGAGTGCGGCCTGTTCAACGGGTGAGGAACCATACACCATTGCAATGATATTATCCAATCTCGTTCCACTTAGCCAGATAGAGATTTTGGCGACGGACCTGGATGAAAATGTATTGGCGCGTGCGGAATTGGGGATTTATCCTGAACGGTCCTTAACTGAAGTGCCTGAAGAAATAAAAAGGAAATACTTTAAAAAAGAAGAGGATTTTTATCGTGTCAATGATGAAATCAAGAAGAGAGTGACATTTAAAAAGCAAAATCTTCTTGCGGATCGGTTCAATCAGGGGTTCGATTTAGTCGTTTGCCGTAATGTTTTAATTTATTTCACTGAAGAAGCCAAAAGTTTATTATATGAAAAATTCAGTGCGTCTCTAAAAAGCGGCGGGATATTCTTTGTGGGAAGTACCGAGCAAATATTCATCCCGGGAAAATATCAATTTGAAACGATCGACACATTTTTTTATAAGAAAAAGTAAATACTTGTTAAAAGGGGCTGATCCTGCATGGGCATTCAGTCCCTTTTCGTTTGCCATGCAATCAGGCAAATCGCATAGGAACCATGGATCGGAAAGATTAAACTATATCGAAAATGTTGGAGAACATGTAAAATAAAATGAAAAATGATAAAATTCAAACAATATGGTTTTTAAATTTTACATATACCCACAACTCATAAAATTGTGGTATATTGATACATATACACTTTAAAGTGCTAAAAGGGGGCTGGAAGATGAGATATTTAACAGCGGGAGAATCGCATGGTCCGCAACTTACTACTATTATTGAGGGATTACCGGCAGGAATGCCGATTACGACTGAGGATATAAATCAAGAATTAGGACGCCGGCAAAAAGGGCATGGGCGTGGACGAAGGATGCAGATCGAGAAAGACCAGGCTTTTATATCTTCGGGAATCAGACACGGCTACACACTGGGATCACCGGTGGCTTTAGTGGTTGAGAACGACGACTGGAAGCATTGGACGAAGATCATGGGAAGTGAAGGACTTTCAGAGGAAGAAGCTGAAGAAATCAAACGTAAAATCACCCGGCCTCGCCCTGGTCATGCTGATTTGAACGGTGGGATTAAGTACGGGCACCGCGATTTAAGAAATGTTTTGGAACGGTCTTCAGCCCGTGAAACGACCGTAAGGGTAGCAGCAGGGGCTGTCGCTAAAAAGCTGTTGTCTTTATTGGGGATAGAAGTGGCATCACATGTTTTGGAAATTGGTGGAGTGAAGGCAGAACCGCCAAAATACGAAACGATTCAGCAATTGCAACAGGTGACAGAAGAATCATCTGTTAGATGTTTTGATAAAAACGTAGAGCAACAGATGAAGGACGCAATTGATGAAGCAAAACAAAAAGGGGATTCCATCGGCGGTATCGTTGAAGTCATTGTAGAAGGAATGCCGGTGGGTGTAGGAAGTTATGTGCATTATGACCGTAAGCTTGATGCAAAACTTGCCGCAGCGATAATGAGCATCAATGCATTTAAAGGAGTAGAAATTGGTCTTGGGTTTGAAGCGGCCCATCGATTCGGCAGTGATGTCCATGATGAGATCGCATGGGATGAAGAACAGGGCTATTACCGGAAAACCAATCGCCTTGGAGGTTTTGAAGGCGGTATGACTACTGGGATGCCGATAGTTGTGCGGGGTGTAATGAAGCCGATCCCTACTTTATATAAACCTTTGAAAAGTGTTGATATTGATACGAAAGAAGTGTTCGAAGCAAGTGTCGAACGTTCCGATAGTTGTGCAGTTCCTGCGGCAGCAGTAGTTGCTGAGGCAGTAGTGGCATGGGAACTGGCGGCAGCGATCGTTGATCAATTCCCTTCAGATCGTTATGAGCAATTAGCAGAATACATTAGATCATATCGGGAAGAAGTAAAGGGGTTTTAAATCATGGAATCCATCCAAATAAAAACGGTTTCCAAGCAATATCCGGTTTTAATTGGCAAGAAGGCGATAAATGAATTATCCGAATTAATAACACAGGAATTAAATCATATAAACAAGATTCTGATCATAACTGATGAGAAAGTGGCGGAACTGCATTTGCAAACCGTGAAAAACACACTGATCAAGACGGGGAAACCGGTCCTGCATCATGTTGTGCCAGAGGGGGAGCATGCTAAAACATTCGATGTGTTTTATGAATGCCAAAGTTACTGCTTATCACAACAGATTAATCGGAAGTCGCTGATTATCGCCCTTGGTGGTGGTGCAATCGGTGACTTGGCTGGATTTGTTGCTGCTACTTTTATGAGAGGGATTCCATTTATACAGGTTCCGACAACTTTGCTTGCTCACGATAGTGCGGTGGGCGGCAAGGTTGCCATCAATCACCCGCTAGGAAAAAATATGATTGGTGCCTTTCATCAGCCTGAAGCGGTCATATATGATCTTGAATTTTTAAAAACCCTGCCTCTTAAAGAATTAAGGTCAGGTTTTGCTGAAGTCATTAAACATTCCTTGATAGCCGATAATGAGTTTTATCTATGGTTAAAGTCGAATATTATAGATTTGAATGATATAACGGATGAGCAATTCCTAACAATGATTACAAAAGGGATTGGTATTAAAGCTAAAATTGTCGAAAAGGATGAGAAGGAAAACGGCATTCGTGCCTTTTTGAATTTTGGTCATACGCTTGGACATGCAGTGGAAGGTTCAATGGGTTATGGAAACTTTACGCATGGGGAATCCATTTTAATCGGGATGGTATATGCTCTTAAATTAAGCAAAAAGAAAGAGGGTCTCGATTTTAAACTAGAGGAGTTTATTAATTGGGTATCTTCTTTAGGTTATCAAATTACCATTCCACGCCAACTGGAAAGTGCAATTTTACTTGATTTAATGAAAACAGACAAAAAATCAGTCAATGATGCAGCTACCTTTGTCTTGCTAAAGCAAGTGGGTTCACCACTATTAATGGATATAGCCGACTCTGAGCTGATAGAGGAAATGGTTGATATGATATAGGGTTCAGGAGAAGGGGGAACTATGTGTGATAAGAGGAATTAGGGGTGCCACTACAGTAGAAAAAGACTCAGAAATGGAAGTGATTGCCGCTGTCGAAAAGTTGATGGCAGAAATCATTCAGGTCAACGAGATTGATCCCGATATGGTGGCTTCTGTATTTTTTTCTGCTACGGATGAGATTCGTTCTGTCTTCCCTGCCAAAGCCTTGAGGAAATTCGAAGGGTGGACCTATGTACCGGTCACATGCATGAAAGAAATACCGGTGAGCAATTCCTTGCAATTTTGTATCCGGGTTATGATCCATGTAAATACGGCGAAATCTCAAAAAGAAATACAGCATGTATACCAGGCAGGGGCTACCGTATTACGGCCAGATTTAAAACAAAAAAGATAGATATAAGATGATTTTAATATATAAATAAATATAGAGGTGATTGAAATGAAATGGAATGAAGCGGTCCTATCCTTGAAGTCTTATCAACCGGGAAAATCCACTGATGAAGTGAAGAAATTATACGGGCTGGAAACAATAACAAAATTGGCTTCAAATGAAAATCCTTTTGGCTGTTCCGAAAAGGTTAAGGAGTCCGTTAGGAATTCAACCCATTCTTTTGCCATCTATCCGGATGGATATGCAACGATGCTTAGGGAAGCTGTTGCAAAACATACAGGTGTGAAAGAAACTCAGCTTATTTTTGGGAATGGATCTGATGAGAACATTCAAATCATTTCCAGAAGCCTATTGGGAGCTGGAAAGAATACGGTCATGGCAACAGGCACTTTTTCGCAGTATCGCCATAATGCCACGCTAGAAGGTGCGGAAATAAGGGAAGTTTCTCATATAGACGGAGCTCATGATCTAAAAGGAATGCTAAAAGTTATAGATGAAAAAACCGCTGTTGTCTGGCTTTGTACACCCAATAATCCTACAGGTAAATACATTTCCGAACAGGACTTATTATCATTCATCGAAAAAGTGCCGGAAGATGTTCTTATCGTTCTGGATGAAGCTTATTGTGAATATGCAACGGCTGAGGATTACCCGAGAACGAATCAATGGATTAATAAATTTAAAAACTTGATCATACTTCGTACATTTTCAAAAATTTATGGACTTGCAAGTTTTAGGGTAGGGTACGGTTTGGCAGATGAGGATATTATTCAAAAACTAGATCCATCCCGGGAACCATTCAATGTCAACACATTCGCACAGAATATTGCTATCGTCGCTTTGGAAGATCAAGCTTTCATTGAAAAATGCAAGGAAGAAAATCAAAAAGGGCTCAAGCGGTACTATGAATTTTGCAATAAGGAAAATTTAGCTTATTACCCGTCACAAGGTAATTTTATCTTTATCCATTTTAAACAGGATGCCGATGTGGTGTTTCAATATTTGCTTGAGCGCGGATACATTGCAAGATCGGGGAAATCCTTTGGTTTTCCTAACAGCCTAAGGGTAACGATTGGTTCTACTGAAGAAAATGAAGGAATGATTAATGCTATTAAAACTTTCTTGAATGAAGTTGAGGCACCTTCTGATTCGCTGCTTTAACGTTTTTATCAAACCTAGAGGAGCATAAAAGATGCGGGGGAGAGAAGAGTGAAGGGAAAGGTTTTTGTAATAGGTCTAGGTCTAATTGGCGGATCATTGGCCATGGCCGTCCGCCATGCACATCCAAAAGCCGTGATTGTTGGTATGGACCTAAGTGAAAAGAATATTCAACTATCGATGCTATTGGGGATCATTGATGATTCTGTATCATCTCTGGAAGCGGGAGCATGTGAAGCTGATTTGATTCTGCTTGCTGTGCCTGTCAATGAAACCGTCAAGATTTTAGCTCAATTAGCTGATATGGATTTAAAAAGTGATGTCCTCATATCGGATGCGGGAAGTACGAAGGATACAGTGGTTAAGGCAGCAAAACCATTGATAGATAAAGGGGTGGCCTTCATCGGAGGGCACCCTATGGCTGGTTCACATAAAAGCGGCGCCGGGGCAGCTAAATTGCATTTATTTGAACATGCGTTTTATTTGCTGACTCCTGGAGATTCAATTGACGAAGAAAAAGTGGAGCAATTGAAAGAGTGGTTACAAGGGACAAGAGCGAACTTTTTGGTTGTCACCCCTGCTACACATGATAAGCTGACTGGGGTCATTAGTCATTTTCCGCATATTGTCGCATCGGGGCTCGTTAAGCAGGCAGAAAATTACAGTAAGGAAAACAAGTTGATTTCAAGGCTTGCAGCAGGCGGATTCCGAGATATTACAAGAATTGCTTCAAGCAGTCCGGAAATGTGGCGTGACATTTTGTTACATAACCGCGATGTGTTACTTGAATTAATGAATGATTGGCTGAATGAAATGGAGCATATAAAAGGGCTGGTAGCAAATGAAGATAGTGAAGAAATCCTTCGATTCTTTACTGATGCCAAGATTTTCAGGGATGATTTACCAACCCATGCGAAAGGCGCCATACCAGCGTTTTATGATTTATATATCGATATACCGGATTATGCCGGAATAATTTCTGAGATTACAGGATATTTGGCACAAGAAGGTATCAGCATTACAAACATAAGGATCATAGAAACAAGGGAAGAGATATATGGTGTGCTGGTCATCAGCTTCCAAACGGATGTAGATCGCATAAAAGCCGCGGATTGTATCTCAAGACATACAGATTATGAAACGATCCTGGCATAATATAATAAGGAAGGATGGTTGTATGAATACAAAAAAATTACAAACGAACATCCAATCATTGCGTGGTTCGATTGCCATACCGGGAGACAAGTCCATCTCCCATCGTTCGATAATGTTCGGAGCCCTTGCCGAGGGGGAAACGACAGTCACTAATTTTCTTCCAGGTGCCGATTGTTTAAGTACGATTTCCTGTTTTAAGCAGCTTGGAGTCCATATTGAACAAGAAGGCCAGCATGTCAGAATTGAAGGCAAAGGTTTTAATGGATTAAAGGAACCGGAAGAAGTGCTGGATGTCGGAAATTCTGGTACCACGATCAGGTTAATGATGGGGATTTTGGCAGGGCAGGATTTTTCGGCGGTGCTGGCAGGGGACGAATCGATAGCCAAACGTCCAATGACACGGGTAGTTAACCCTCTTCGTCAGATGGGAGCGGTCATTGATGGTCGAAAAGGAGCCGAATATACCCCGCTCTTCATAAGAGGAGGCAAATTACAAGGGTTTCGCTATGAATTGCCTGTGGCAAGTGCGCAGGTCAAATCAGCAATAATCCTGGCAGGCTTACAGGCTGACGGGGAAACGGTCATTATCGAACCGGAAGAGACCCGTGACCATACTGAACGAATGATCCAAGAGTTTGGCGGGAAAATCCAAAAGGATGGTCAAACGATTAAAGTAAGTGGAAGTCAAGTCTTCAAAGGAACCACCATCCATGTGCCGGGTGATATTTCTTCGGCGGCTTTCTTCATGGTGGCTGCAGCGATTACGGAAAATAGTGAAGTGGTGTTAAAGAATGTGGGCCTTAATTCGACAAGGACTGGAATCATCGAAGTCATGAAATCGATGGGGGCGGATATTACGATAGAGAAGAAGACGAGCGAGGGTGAACCGGCAGGAGACATCACTGTCAGAAGCTCCCGACTAAAAGGGACGACCATCAGCGGTGATCTAATTCCCCGTCTCATCGATGAAATACCAGTAATTGCACTTCTGGCAACACAGGCTGAAGGAATAACGACAATCAAGGATGCAGCAGAACTTAAAGTGAAAGAGACCAATAGAATTGATACGGTCGCAAATGAGCTTTCCATCCTGGGGGCAGATATAATTCCGACAGCAGATGGATTGATTATCAATGGACGTAAAGCCCTGAATGGGGGTAAGGTTACAAGTCATGGAGATCATCGTATCGGGATGATGCTCGCTGTCGCAGCTTTAATAACGGATGGGGAAGTGGAACTTGCTGACCCTGATGCCATAGATGTATCATACCCACAATTTTTTGGGCATTTGACGCAATTGATAAAGTAAATATAAAAAAAGTTTACAAACCTTATTTGGTCTGTAAACTTTTTTTTCATGCTTGAAAGTATTGAAAGCACTAACATGCAGGCTTTTATGCCTGTATTATTCAAGGAAATTATGAAAAAGGGATCCCAGATCAAAAAGGAGATTGACCGCAGAATGGAGAATTAACTAGTAACCTTTTTTTAATGAGAATGGAGGGGACTTCATCAATGGAATACAGGGCTACAGTATGGTAAACTAATGAATACTGTTTACTATGCATCTCACGATTACAAGGGTATTTGGTTCTTTATGGCAGAGAAGATGACATAATGGCGTGAGTGTATATGACTAGAGACCAAGTCTATCATGCAAAAGGAAGGAATCAACAATGAACACAGTGGAACAAGTTGTACAGCATTTAAAAAAAGGGGAATTAACAGAAGCTCTTAAACATATAAATCGAATTAAATCATTAGAGTCAGCAGAGGACATTTTGATGCTGGCCGAGGAAATGCTCCAGCTTGGTTTTGTGGAGGAGGCAAAGGATCTTTTTGAACATCTACTGGAACTTTATCCTGATGAAGGAGAATTGATTGTTTCGTTGGCGGAAATCCTGATTGACATGGACCAGGAAGATGAAGCGATGCTAATGCTTGAAAAAGTAAGTGTTGATGATGAAGTATATCCAAGTGCTTTACTTTTGGAAGCGGACCTTTATCAATTACAGGGGATGGATGAGGTCAGTGAACGAAAGTTGCTTCAGGCCAAGGAAATACTTCCGGATGAAATCATCATTGATTTTGCGCTAGGTGAACTGTACTTTCATCAAGGAAGGGATCAGGAAGCCATTGCAAATTACATAAAGGTTTTGGAACAGGAACAAGAAATCGCTGGAGTCAATGTCAATCAGAGACTTGCTGAAGCATTAAGCAGCTCCGGGAAGTTCGAGGAGGCCCTTCCGCACTTTGAAAAGGCTTTAAATGAGGGGCTTGAAATCAATACCCTATTTGAATATGCATTTACAGCATTTCAGGCAGGTCTTTATGAGACAGCCGTTCGTAAGTTTACAGAACTGAAAGAAATGGATCATGAATACCATTCCCTGTATTTATACCTGGCAAAGAGTTATGAACATCTTGAAGATTTGGAAAATGCCTTGAAAGCAGTCAAAGAAGGAATCAAGGCTGATGAATTCAATAAGGAACTTTACTTCTTCGGCGGAAAGATAGCCTTGAAAAGCGGACTTGAAGAAGAGGCGGAAAATCTATTTAAAGAAGCTCTTGCCATAGATCCAGGATACTTAGAAGCTGCACTCACCCTCTTGAAATTGTATATGCATCACGAAAGGTATGAAGATGTATTGGAGTGTATTGGTGAAGTTAGGCGATATGGAGAGGATGATCCGCAGTTTGAATGGATCGCTGCTGTATCTTATCAACACACCGAACAATTTAAAGAGTCATTAACCAGCTATCATAAAGCATATAATTCATTCAAGGACAATCAAGATTTCCTGGAGGACTATGGTTTCTTTTTAATTGAAGAAGGAGACAGAGCCACATCTAGAGAAGTATTTAATAAGCTGCTTGAGATAAACCCAGCCAATGATGAGTATGTAATGATTTTGGAGCGGCTAGGAGAAAGTACAGATGGAATGTAGATAAGGGAAAGAAAACTAAATCTAGACAGAGGAGGGAATTCATGGTGGCTGCCCCTGTTTCTGTGAATGAGAAGAAGGATTTTATTCGGTGGTTTTTAAATCATTATCAACTGAAACGAAGAGAATGCGTGTGGATATTGAATTACTTAATGAGTCATGATCAACTAATGAAAAAAGTTCATTTTGTAGAAAATGCCCAATATTGCCCACGTGGATTAATAATGTCGACACATTGTGTGGATGAGGTCCCTTTCAGGTTCTATAAGTCCAATATCATGACGACCGATGCAGAGAAATCTTTTCACGATATCCGCTTAAATCGGGATGAAGATATTTATATTCAGCTCAACTTTAAATCCGCTTACTCTTCCTATCAATATGCAGCGGTACTGGAAAGCAATCCCTTCATGCCGAAGTCTACGGCAGCGAACGAAAAGGATCAGCTGCTAGCTGAACAGTTTTTAGAAAAAAGCATGTTGTATTTTCAAAGGGACCGCCTGCTTAAGGAAATTGATGAAGCACTTGATAAGCATGATGAACAAGCATTTAAAAACTTAACAGAGCAATTGAATCAATTAAAAGTACTTGGATGAAATAAAATGACCTTTCCGTAATCAGGAAAGGTTTTTATTTTTTATAAAAGATTGATAAAACCTACATTTTTGTAAAGACTATGGGTATATGGTAAAGATGTTATAAAAAAATGGTAAAATGAAAAGGAGTTGATTTGAAAAATCGGGAGTGAAGAAAAAACATGAAGTGGACAGCAAAAGATCTTGACATGTATATGCAGTCAAAAGAGTATGTGGATACAGTTTTAATTCCTTTGGTTCCTTTATCTTTTGGGGGGCAAATGAAGCAAACGGGCTCAATGAATGAATTTCTTACCATTTTAAGCTTGGAAATTGAAAAGCAGATGAAAGGGAGAATTCTTTTATTGCCAACATTCCATTATTTAAGTGATGAAATGGATAAGGTGGAGCGATTAAATCGTTGGGCCAATGAAGTAAAAGAAAAAGATTTCAAGCATATTTTTTTCCTAACATCAGATTTTGAGTGGAAAAAGGAAGAGAGGGAATTGGAAAATAATTTAGTATGGATTCCTGCCATCCCTCTGGAGAGTCTTGAAATTGAACAATCCAGGGAAATGATTAACCAGCAGGTTCTCCAAATCCTTGATATTTTCACTTTTAATTGGAAAAATGAAAAAAAGTAGGATTTTTCGCATTATTTGACACATAGTTGCCACCTTTTGGGTTTTACAAATATTGACCTTGGTAAATTATTGAGATATCATGGAAATGTCCTAGTTTTATAGTGTTGCTATTTATTGGTCCTTTGGGCTCTCAGTATAGTAATAGAGGGGGGGAAAACGCATGAGCAAGCATAATGTTTCACGACGTCAATTCCTTAATTACACACTTACTGGCGTTGGTGGATTTATGGCGGCCGGTATGTTGATGCCTATGGTTAGGTTTGCAATTGATCCTGTATTATCATCAGATAAAGGCGGAGATTTCGTTGCAACTAAACAGAAGGTAAGTGAACTGACTACCGAACCAACCCGTGTCGACTTTAGTTTTAAGCAGGTCGATGGGTGGTATGAGTCTGAAGAAACAAATACAGCTTGGGTTTACAAAATGGATGATGGTACTATCGTTGCTTTATCTCCAATCTGTAAGCATTTAGGCTGTACAGTAGCATGGAATACGGATAAGTCTAATCCGAATCAATTTTTCTGTCCTTGCCATTATGGCAGGTATACGAAAGATGGAGTGAACGTGAAAGGGACACCGCCGGTTTCACCATTGGATGTCTATGCCACGAAAGAAAAAGATGGAATTCTTTATTTGGGTCAACTAAAACCGCATGGGGAGGCGTAAACATTGCTAACAAAGTTATATGACTGGGTGGACGAGCGTTTGGATATTACGCCGTTATGGCGGGATATTGCTGACCATGAGGTTCCTGAACATGTTAACCCCGCACATCATTTTTCTGCATTCGTATATTGTTTTGGTGGGTTAACTTTCTTTATTACGGTCATCCAAATCTTGTCAGGCATGTTCTTGACGATGTACTATGTCCCGGACATTAAAAACGCTTGGGAATCTGTTTATTATTTACAAAATGAAGTTGCCTTCGGTCAAATTGTCCGTGGTATGCATCACTGGGGAGCAAGTCTAGTTATTGTTATGATGTTTTTACATACTCTTCGTGTCTTCTTCCAGGGAGCTTACAAAAAACCGCGCGAGTTGAACTGGATGGTCGGCGTATTGATTTTCTTCATCATGCTGGCATTGGGCTTGACCGGTTATTTATTGCCATGGGATATGAAAGCGCTATTCGCAACGAAAGTTACTTTGACAATCGTCGAATCGGTACCATTAATGGGACCGGCACTCAAGACATTGATAGCAGGAGATCCAACCATCGTTGGAGCACAGACATTGACACGATTCTTTGCAATTCATGTATTCTTCCTGCCTGCAGCATTATTTGCTTTACTAGCGGCTCATTTCCTAATGATCCGAAAACAAGGTATTTCAGGTCCACTATAAAAGAATTATGAACCAAGAACCAAAAAAACCTTTTCATAAAGGAGGGGAATTGTTCAATGCATCGTGGGAAAGGTATGAAATTCGTAGGTGACTCGCGTATCTCCGCGGACCGTAAACCGAATATTCCGAAAGATTATTCAGAATATCCTGGGAAAACAGAAGCATTTTGGCCTAATTTCCTTTTAAAAGAATGGATGGTCGGAGCTGTATTTCTTGTAGGTTATCTATGCCTGACAATCGCACATCCGTCACCATTGGAAAGGATAGCAGATCCTACGGATACAGCGTATATTCCGCTGCCGGACTGGTATTTCCTATTCCTTTACCAATTACTTAAGTATACCTATGCTTCAGGACCTTATAATGCAATCGGGTCCATGGTAATACCTGGTTTGGCTTTCGGGGCATTGCTCTTGGCACCTTTTTTAGATCGTGGTCCAGACCGGAGCCCAGCGAAACGTCCTTTTGCTGTAGGCTTCATGCTATTGGCAATAGCAGGTGTTTTCTATTTAACATGGGAGTCTGCAGCCCATCACGATTGGGAAGCTTCTAAGAAGCAAGGAGCAATCGTGGAAGGTGCAGACATTGATAAAGAGAGCGATGGGTATAAATTGATGGATTCCAATGGCTGCATTAGTTGTCACGGAGCAGAATTAACTGGTGGAGCTGGAGCGCCAAGCTTAATTGACACTGGGTTAACCCCAGAAGAGATTTCCAAAATTGCTGTCAAAGGACAAGGTGCTATGCCAGCTGGTATGTTCAAAGGTTCTGATGAAGAATTGGCAACATTAGCTGAATTTGTATCTGGATTATCAGCAAAATAAAGTATCTATCGACAGCACTTTCCTCATATGCTGCCGAATGGAAAAGCTGACGACTGCGGTTGTCGGCTTTTTTATTGGAAAATTGAAGCGTAAAAGAAAAAAATTTGAAATGAATACTTGGTTTTCAAGTTGATGACCTGTAAAATGAGTATACATGAAAATGTCAGAGAGGGTTAAAGAATGAATGTTATCTACAGCTGGCTTGCGAATCGGCAAATGCTCGTTTTGTTATTAATAATAAATATATTTGGAACCGCTTTTGGATATTATTGGTACGGCAGTCAATTGGAAAATACTCCGGCCATTTTTTTGGCATTTGTACCGGATAGCCCTACAGCTAGCCTATTTTTTGTATTTGTATTATTGGCGTTCCTATTAAAAAGAAATTTTGGTCTTATGGAAGCGTTGGCGATAATAACACTTTTCAAATATGGTATATGGGCAGTTGTTATGAATTTAATGACCTTGGTGACAACAGGATCATTGCCATGGGAAGGCTATATGTTAATGGCTTCTCATTTGGGGATGGCGATTCAAGGGATATTATATGCACCATTTTACCGGATAAAACCTTGGCATTTGATAGTGGCGGGGATTTGGACCATACATAATGACATAATCGATTATGTTTTTGAAATGATGCCTATATACCGTGATCTATTGGTATATATGAATTCGATTGGTTATTTTACCTTCTGGCTCAGCATATTTTCCATTTTTGTCGGCTGGTACTTTGGGTATAGAAAAAAGCGAATCACCCTATCCTTCATTCATTAAAAAGTTAACCCCGCGTATAGCTTTGTAAAAGCGGGGTTAACTTTTTTATGTTGAACGAGGTCTACTCATGTTTTTTCTTTCATATCGTTTTAGTAGAGATATGAGGAGGGACGAGTAGCATGTTGAAAAAATTCATATTAACCATTGCTGTTTTATTTGTCGTCTTACATTTCCCTGTCTATGCAGAATCCTCTTCAAGTTTGGAGCAATTAGATAACATTTCCGACAGAGCCTTGGAAATGACCAAGTTGAAGCGATATGGAGATTCGGAAAGGATGCTGACGTTTTTTTCTGATCGGTTTTTAAAAGAGACAGCGAAAGAGCAGATACTTGACATGGACGAACTTCGAATTATCACTGTAGCTCATAACGAGGCGTTGATGACAATAAAGGATATGAATAAGGGAGACTCCGAAAAGGTTAATTCTGTCACAAAGTTCCGGCTTGTTGTCGATGCCGTCAAGTCTACCCATCAGCCCCTTTGGACAGAGATGGAGGATCAAATGATGAATTCTTTCCAGCAGACAAAGAATGCCGCAATCAATCAAGACACAATTACATTCAATAGCCAATTGAACTTATTCCTTTCACAATATGAAATGATATATCCAAGTTTGAAAGTCGACCTTTCTAAAGAAACGATGCAGCAACTGGACACGAGAATTCAATACATCAACCAATACCGTCCGGAAGTGATCAAAGATGAAGAAAGTCAAAAGGAACTTGAGGCGTTACAAAACGAACTAACCTCCATTTTTGATGATATGGGGGAAGATGATGCCGACCCTTCCCTTTGGTGGGTCATCATATCAACAGGCAGCATCATTATCTTGACGCTTTCTTATGTAGGCTGGAGGAAATATAAAGGTGATAGGGAAAAAACAAGGAAAGGACATAATGATTAAAAAGACATGGGAGGAGAACACTATATTTGACAGGGACGCCTTCAATCCATAGAATTAAGAGTAATAATAGTTATAGGAGGATACCATGTATTTCATTTATTTGGCGATTATCATTTTAATCCCGATTTATGCACAAATGAAAGTGAAAAGCACGTATAAAAAATATTCAAAAGTACCGGCTTCTTCTGGTATGAATGGTGCTGAGACGGCACGGGCCATTTTGGATCAAAATGGACTGTTCAATGTCAGGGTCGAAGAGACACCTGGAATGCTATCGGACCATTATGATCCAAGGGATAAAACGGTGCGTTTATCAACGGATAACTATCACGGCCATTCAGTTGCAGGCGTAGCTGTTGCAGCCCATGAAGTGGGACATGCGATTCAAGATAAAGAAGCATATGCGTTCTTACGTTTCCGTCATGCGTTAGTGCCTGTCGCTAACTTTGGTTCTAATATATCTTGGATTTTAATTTTAATCGGGGTGTTAGCCAGAATTCCAGGCTTATTAATAGCAGGTATCGTATTTATGTCAGCGGCAGTATTATTTCAAGTAATCACTCTGCCAGTGGAGTTCAATGCTTCCTCTCGGGCAATGGATCAACTCGTTTCTGTAGGAGTTATCCGAAATGACGAAGAACGGGAAACGAAAAGAGTATTAAGTGCAGCTGCGATGACGTATGTTGCTGCCGCTCTAGTTGCCGTACTGGAATTAGTTCGTCTTCTGCTTATGTATTCAGGAATGAGAGAAGAGGATTAATTAAAAAGGAGGACGCCATCAATGGCGTCCTCCTTTTGATTAATCTGCGTTTTTAAAAGCTTATAAAAATATTATTGCACTCTGCTTATAAAATTCAGATATTCGGGGAAACATTCAAAAGGATTACATTCCATTCGGTAATGCCCCTAGCCAATCGATTACCTTTCAATTGGGTTCTTATTCCCATCAAGGGTAAAGCCCTCACCTAATACGTCATGCACTTCACTTACAGATACGAATGCATGAGGGTCCACCGATGTTATGGCATTTTTTAAGCGGACAAGCTCATTTTTCCCAACAACACAATAGAGCACTTCCCTGTCATTGCGTGTAAAGGACCCATATCCCCTTAATACTGTTACGCCCCGCTCCATATCATTCATGATTTTTTCTGCAATTTCCTTGTTTTTCTCACTAATGATCATAGCGCCTCTAGCTGCATAAGCCCCTTCTTGCATAAAGTCGATTACTCTAGCACCTATAAATACGGCAACGAGGGTATACATCGCTTGCCGGTAATCCAGGTAGGTAAGGATGGATAGGCCAATAACAACGGCATCAAAGATGAACATGGTCCGTCCCATGCCAATTCCCAAGTACCGGTGGGCAAAGCGGGCAATGATATCTACACCGCCTGTAGTCCCCCCGTAACGAAAGATGATGCCCAACCCGACACCAACAAAGACCCCGGCAAACAATGCCACCAGCATCAAATCGTTTCCGAGATTGATTTCGATTTGGTATCTCTCGAAAACCCATAACCAAACGGAGAGGCCAACCGTTCCGATAATCGTATAAAAGAAAGAAGTTCGACCTAAATATTTCCAGCCTATTGCAAATAAAGGAATATTCAAAACCAAATTAGAATAAGAAGGATTTATCCCAATAAGTTGATATATAATCAAGGTGAGACCGGTGAATCCGCCTTCGGCCAGATGGTTTTGCATGTTAAAATGCACGAGCCCAAAAGCGAAGATTCCAGCCCCAAAAAGGATGAATAGAGTATTTTTCAATTTTAAGCCCAAAAGCATATCCCATACCTCCAAAGGTTTGCATATCATCAATTTACTTATTATAACTAATTAACCAACTATGGGCAATTTTGATTCTCGAACGTATCTGTTGTCATCTGTTTCACTTTTAGCTAACATGGAGAAGGTATAATGTGTGAAAACGAAAATCAAGAATGGGTGACTATATGGAAAATCACAAGACGATCCAACAAATGCAAGCGGAAGTCGACCAATACATAGGACAGTTCAAAGAAGGATATTTCAGCCCTCTGGCTATGCTCGCACGGATGTCTGAAGAACTTGGGGAATTGGCTAGGGAAGTCAATCATTATCATGGTGAAAAACCAAAGAAAGCAACTGAGGAAGAGAATACCGTTGAAGCGGAATTGGGGGACATGCTTTTTGTTTTAATTTGTTTTGCCAATTCTTTAGGGATTGACCTTCAAAGCTCACATGATAAGGTCATGCATAAGTTTACAACCCGTGATAAAGATAGATGGACAAAAAAAGAAGAGTAAATGGAGGGGGAAAGTAAAGATGAATAAAGTAAAAGTGATTGTGGCTGGTCCTCGTGGCAGAATGGGAAATGAAGCGGTGAAGCTTGTACATAGGACAGAAGAATTTGAATTGGCAGCTGTCATAGATCGTAAGCATAACGGGGTAAGCCTCTCCACAATAGAAGGTTTTCAAGGGATTGAAGCACCTGTTTATTCGGATATAAATGAATGTTTTTCTTCTGTAAAAGCTGACGTATTGATTGATTTAACCACACCTGAAGTGGGGATGTTCCATACCGAAATGGCACTTAACCATGGCATCCGGCCTGTAGTCGGAACGACAGGTTTTACAAAGGAAGATTTAGCGAAGCTGGATTCTTTAACAAAAGAAAAGGGCATCGGTTGCATCATCGCGCCAAACTTTGCAATTGGAGCCATTTTGATGATGAAGTTTTCACAAATGGCTGCAAAGTATTTCCCGGATGTGGAAATCATAGAAATGCATCATGATCAAAAACTTGATGCACCTTCGGGCACGGCTTCAAAAACGGCAGATATGATTGCTGCGGTACGTGAAATGAAACAACAGGGGCACCCTGATGAAAAAGAAACTATCCAAGGGGCAAGAGGGGCAAATGTAGATGGCATGCATATCCATAGTGTACGGCTTCCGGGACTAGTTGCTCATCAACAGGTGCTCTTCGGCAGTGATGGAGAGCTATTGACGGTTCGGCATGATTCCTTTAATCGGGCATCCTTCATGTCAGGGGTCAAACTCGCGGTCGATAACGTCATGAAATTGGATATTCTTGTATATGGCCTGGAAAATATTATCGAATAGGGAATGGGAGGATATACAATGAGAATTGCCTTAATTGCCCATGATAAGAAAAAGGAAGATATCATTCAATTTGTAACAGCCTATAAAGCTGTATTCGAGCAGCATGAATTATTTGCTACAGGTACGACCGGGAAACGAATTATGGAAGAAGTATCACTGCCTGTCCATCGCTTTCATTCGGGACCTCTTGGTGGAGATCAGGAAATAGGTGCAATGATTGCACGCGGAGAAATGGATATGGTCCTATTTTTCCGCGATCCATTGACATCCCAGCCACATGAACCTGATGTATCAGCGCTTATACGCCTTTCCGATGTCTATGAAATTCCATTAGCGACAAATATGGGCACGGCAGAAGTACTGATACAAGGTTTGAAACATGGGTATATGGATTGGCTTAAACTACGGAAAAAACAAGGTGAGATAAATGATAAACAAAAGTAATATTGATATCCTGGCTTTCGGCGCACATGCGGATGATGTTGAAATCGGTATGGGAGGCACGATTGCTAAATATGGGCAACAGGGCAGGGAAATTGTCATTTGTGATTTGACAAAAGCTGAAATGTCATCCAATGGAACCGTTCCATTGCGGCAAAAGGAAGCGCGTAAGGCTGCAGAAATCCTTGGGGTAAAGAGGATTTTCCTTGATTTACCTGACCGGGGTTTATATATGAAAGCAGAGTACATAGATCAAATCATTAAAGTGATCCGTAAATATAAACCTGCCCTTGTATTTGCACCTTTTTTGGAAGATCGCCATCCCGATCATGGAAACTGTGCAAAATTAGTGGAAGAAGCAGTTTTTTCGGCAGGAGTCAAAAAGTATATGGAAGAAAGTGGCCTGGACTCTCATCGTGTCCAAAATATGTACTATTATATGATAAATGGTTTTCACAAACCGGACTTCGTAGTGGATATCACTTCTTCAATCACGAAAAAGCTGGATAGCCTTAGAGCATATAGCAGCCAATTCGAAAAAAGTGATGTAACTGTTGAAACCCCGTTGGTGAATGGCTATATCGAGACTGTGGAGGCACGGGAGCGGATGTTCGGAAAAGAAGTGGGTGTCGCCTATGCGGAAGGATTCATGACAAAAAAGCCGTTACTAATCGATTCCGACTTGTTAGGAGAAAAATAATCTTATGAAATTAAAAATTGGAATTACCTGTTACCCTACAGTTGGGGGTTCTGGTGTCGTAGCAACTGAATTAGGCAAGATGCTTGCAGAAAAAGGACATGAAATACATTTCATTTCTTCAAGCCTCCCTTTTCGCTTGAATAAGATGTACTGTAATATTTTTTATCATCAGGTTGAAGTGAACTCGTACTCAGTCTTTCAATATCCACCATATGACCTGGCGCTTGCGAGCAAGTTAGCGGATGTCGTAAAAAGGGAGAAATTAGATATCCTTCACGTTCATTATGCGATTCCGCATGCTGTCTGTGCCATCCTTGCAAAGCAGATGTCAGGTAATGAAGTAAAGATCGTGACCACACTGCATGGTACGGACATAACGGTATTAGGGCATGATCCCTCATTGACCAATTTGATAAAATTCGGGATAGAGCAATCCGATGTCGTTACAGGGGTATCTAATTCTCTTGTGCAGGAAACGCATGATTTAATCTCTCCGGATAAGGAAATAAAAACCGTTTATAATTTTATTGATGAAAGGGATTACCATAAATCGAACTCCGAATACCTTCGGGATGAATACGGTATCAGGGAAGATGAAAAAGTAATCATACATGTATCGAATTTCCGTTCGGTCAAGCGTGTGAAAGACGTCATCCAGGCTTTTAATTTAACTCAAAAGGATATGCCCGCCAAGCTTCTACTCGTAGGAGACGGACCGGAAGTGACAACCGTATTGACATTGGCTAAAGATCTTGGAATCGATGAATCGGTTTTGTTTCTTGGTAAGCAGGATAACCTTGCCGAATTATATTCAATCAGTGATTTGATATTCCTTTTATCGGAAAAAGAGAGTTTCGGACTTGTACTGCTTGAGGCGATGGCATGTGGAGTTCCTTGTATCGGAACCAATATCGGAGGAATTCCGGAGGTCATCGTTGATGGCGAGACTGGTTATATTTGTGAATTGGGAGATGTTAAAACGGTTGCTGAAAAAGCGATTGGGCTTTTAAGCGACCCGGTTTTACATAAACGTTTTTCAGAGGCTGCGCTGGAAAGGGCCAACACCGATTTTCACTCGGATACAATCATGTCAGAATATGAAGCCATCTACATTAAAGCACTTGAAGGAAAATCTATGAAATAGGGAGGGGATGCTGATGGATCAGTTATTCTTAAAATCAGTACCCATTCTTGAATTAATTGAACAAGCAGGATTCGAGGCCTATTTCGTTGGTGGCTCTGTAAGGGATTATATCCTCGGCAGTCCCATCAACGATGTGGACATCGCTACTTCCGCAACACCCCAGGAAATCAAAAGGATTTTTCCTAAAACGGCTGATATCGGGATTGACCATGGAACAGTGCTTGTAATTACGGATTCAGGTACATACGAAATTACGACTTTTAGAACAGAAAGCGAGTATTCGGACTTCCGGAGACCAGATTCTGTGCAATTTGTCCGTTCTTTGACTGAGGATTTACAAAGAAGGGATTTTACAATGAATGCAATGGCAATGGATAAGTCCGGAAATATTATCGATCCATTTAATGGCAGACATGATTTGGCAGAAAAAAGGATTATCACGGTTGGCAACCCGCACGAAAGGTTTCATGAGGATGCTTTGAGAATGATGCGTGCATTAAGGTTCGTCAGTCAACTTGATTTTGAACTGGATCAAGAAACTTTTGATTCCCTTAAAGAGAACGGCCAGATCATCAGTGAAATAGCTGTCGAAAGAATCCTGGTTGAATTTGAGAAGCTATTGACCGGCATCAATAAAAAGAGGGCTCTCTCACTCTTATTAGAAAGTGGACTATTTCAATACCTTCCTCAATTCTCCAGTAAGAAGGATCATTTAGGGAAATTACTCAATCTTCCGCTTCATCAGCTAAAAGCCACAGAAATATGGTCTATAATCATGGTTCATACAAGTGATCAGGACATGGAAGAGGCATTAAGGGCATGGAAGCTGCCATTGAAAACAATAAGGAACGTTCAACGTATCATACAGCTGGTGAAGAAAGAACCATCCTTTGAAAATTCAACCATCGATGTATTTCAGGCAGGTCAGGGCATAACTGTACAAGCTGCTAAAGTCAAGGCAGCCCTGACAGGGGGAAATGTAACGGATGCAGAGGAGAACGCCCAACAACGATATAATGAACTCATTATAAAAGAAATGTCGGATCTTGCCGTTAAGGGGACGGATTTATTAATCTGGCATCAAGAAAAACCGGGTCCATGGGTGAAAGAATACTTGGAAAGAATATTGAAAGCAGTCTTGAATGAAGAATTAAGAAATGATAAAGAAGAAATAAAGAGGTGGCTTGAGAAATGCAATCTGAGTTAAGAACAAAGCTGATGGAAGCCCTCTCTAAAGCAGATGGTGCATTTAAATCCGGTCAGGAAATTGCTGAATATATTGGCTGTTCGCGTACAGCGGTCTGGAAGCATATAGAAGACCTGCGCAGTGAAGGTTATAATGTTGAAGCCGTTAGGAAAAAAGGCTATCGGATCATATCAGCGCCGGAAAAAGTGTCCGAAAGCGAAATACAACTTGGCCTGGAAACAAAAACAATCGGCAAGATGATCCACTATCAGGAAACTGTGGAATCCACTCAAAAAATTGCGCATCAATTAGCGAATGAAGGAGTTCAGGAGGGAACGCTCGTCGTTGCCGAGGAGCAGTTATCCGGAAAAGGAAGATTGATGAGATCTTGGCATTCCCCAAAATTCAGCGGCATTTGGATGAGTCTAATCCTAAGACCGAAAATCCCGATTCATGAGGCTCCTCAACTGACATTAATGGCCGCAGTCGCTGTGGCACAGGCAATAGAGGATACCACTGATTTAAAACCACAAATAAAATGGCCGAATGATATTTTGGTGAATCGTAAGAAAGTGGTAGGCATCCTGACGGAGATGCAGGCCGAATCGGATAGAATCCATTCTGTCATTATCGGGATTGGAATGAATATCAACCAGAAATTGGTGGATTTCCCGGAAGATCTGCACGAAAAAGCGACGTCCCTTTTCATAGAAAGTGGGGAAACTGTTTCAAGGTCCATGGTCATTCAAAGAGCGTTGTTTCGTCTGGAAAATTTGTATGACCTCTATTTAAATGAAGGCTTCATGCCGATAAAGGATTTATGGGAGAGTTATGCGATCAGTCTTGGTCAGGTTATCAAAGCCAGTACCGTCAATGATACGATTGTCGGAAAAGCATTAGGCATAACGGATTCAGGCGTTTTACTCCTAGAAGACGGAAAAGGAACCATACATTCGATTTATTCAGCAGATATTGAAATTCAGTAGATTTTTGTCAAAATCGTGAAAAATAAATAGAATTTTTGAATTTGGCTTGATATAATTCAAGTGGGCAGTATCTCATGTGAACTGCACCCCCATAAATACCAAATTATTTGAAAATCTGCCTTGATCCAGAGAATTGGACTGGGACGGAGGGATGAAACTTCTGATGGAACAAAGGGATTGACTAAAAAGACAAGTGCTGTTTATTGAACGATATGTGGTTTTTAAACCATTTTTCGTTGTGAAACAGTTACTTTTTTAGTCAGTCTTTTTTTTGCGTATGAATGTATAGACACCAGTTTTTATAACGCTGATGTTTTCATCTCCTCCATCAAAAAGGAGGAAACGTAATGAAATTGTCCGGGGATTTTTTGAAAATGAAACAAAATCAAGAGAAAATTGTCATGCTTACAGCATATGATTTTCCGTCAGCAAAGTTAGCGGAACAATCAGGTGTAGACATGATTTTAGTCGGCGATTCTTTAGGAATGGTCGTATTGGGTTATGACTCAACCATCCCTGTTACGGTGAATGACATGATCCATCATACAAAGGCAGTAAAACGCGGGGCCCCAGATACATTTGTTGTGACCGATATGCCCTTTATGAGCTATCACCTGTCTATGGATGAAACACTCAAGAATGCAGCACGTATCATGCAGGAAGGACATGCTGATGCCGTGAAGCTTGAGGGAGCAGGTGATGTTGTTGAAAAAATATCGGCATTGACAAAGGCAGGCATTCCGGTTGTAGCCCATCTTGGCTTAACTCCTCAATCAGTCGGAGTTCTTGGCGGATATAAAGTACAAGGAAAAGACGCCGATGCTGCAGCACAGCTCGTGGAAGATGCGAAAAAGTGTGAAGCGGCGGGGGCGATGGCAGTAGTATTTGAATGTGTACCATATCAAGTGGGAGAACTCGTCACACGGAATTTGGGAATCCCAACCATTGGAATTGGGGCAGGTGCAGACACGGATGGTCAAGTCCTCGTTTATCATGATGTCATCAGGTATGGGGTAGATCGTGTTGCAAAATTCGTAAAAGTTTATGGAGATGCCAATGAACTGATTGGCCAATCAATAATCAGGTATGTGAATGAAGTGAAATCTAAAGATTTTCCGTCGAAAGAACATTCATTTACGATGAAGGAAGAGCAGCTTACAGAGCTTTACGGAGGGAAAAGATGAAAACTTTTACATCAGCAGCTGATTTGCAACAGGCGCTCCAAGAGGAAAAAAGCCATCATAAAAGCATTGGCTATGTGGCGACAATGGGCTTTTTACACCAGGGGCATGCTACCCTTCTGGAAAAGGCGCGCAATGAAAATGATATTGTGGTATTGAGTATTTTTGTTAATCCGTTGCAATTTGGACCCAATGAGGATTTTGAAACATATCCACGTGATTTGGAACGGGATGAGAACGTCGCAGCAAAGGCTGGAGTGGATTATCTCTTTTATCCAACAGTCCACGAAATGTATGGTGAAGAACCATCGGTTAAAGTTATTGTCCAAAGCAGGACGGATTGTTTATGCGGAAGGCAAAGGCCTGGACACTTTGATGGTGTAGCGACAGTCTTAACGAAGTTCTTCAATATCATCCTCCCTGATAGGGCTTACTTCGGTAAGAAGGATGCCCAGCAAGTTGCCGTGATAGATGGATTGATCCAAGACTTTAATTTCCCGATCCAGCTTGTTGCTGTAGATACCGTACGTGAAGAAGATGGGTTAGCGAAGAGCTCGCGTAATGTATACCTATCAGTTCAGGAACGCATGGAAGCTAAAGAGTTGTACCAAAGTTTATTAAAGGCAAAAGAGGCGGTTGAATCAGGTGAAAGAAATGCTGCAAGCGTCACTGCTCTAGTAAGTGAACATATTTGTGCACATACAAGTGGAGTGATTGACTATATTGAAGTCTATCAATACCCGGAACTTAAACCAATTGAAACGCTATCAGGAAACGTCATCATTGCAATGGCCATTAAGTTCGAGCATGCAAGGCTAATTGATAATATCACTATTAATATAGAATAAATAATGATCAGGGGGGAAATTAAATGTTTCGAACGATGATGAATGGAAAAATCCACCGTGCAAGGGTAACTGAAGCAAATTTGAACTATGTTGGCAGCATTACAATTGATGAAGACATAATTGATGCGGTGGGAATTCTGCCAAACGAGAAAGTCGCCATTGTGAATAATAATAATGGTGCGCGTCTTGAAACGTATGTGATTGCGGGTGAACGGGGGAGCGGTGTTGTCTGTTTGAACGGAGCGGCAGCAAGACTGGTGCAGCCGGATGATATCGTGATAATCATTTCTTACGTGATGGTATCAGAGGATAAACTGGGAGATCACAAACCAAAAGTTGCGATTATGGATGAAAACAACAAAATCATTGAGCTGATTTCAAACGAACCTGCAGCAACAATCATGTAAGCGGAAGGCCGGCACATGTGCATGAATCATGCATACGGGTGCCGGCCTTTTTCGTCTAGAGATGAATGGCGGAATTTTTGGGAACTTGTTTTTTAGAATGGGTTTGATGAACGGCTTGTTTCCTTTATTACGATTATTATGGTATAAAAAAGATAAGAGAATTCCATCAGGAAGTGGAGAAAGCGAAGTTTGAGGTGTACAATTCATGACGCAACGATATGTAGTGGTCGATTTGGAAACAACAGGGAATTCCCCAAAAAAAGGGGATAGGATTATTCAATTTGCTGGCGTGGTCATCGAAAATGACCAAATTGTCGATGAATACTCGACATTCATCCACCCTGGTCAGGAAATTTCCTTGTTTATTGAAGAATTGACCGGAATAAGCAACGAGACCGTAAAAAATGCACCTGACTTTGAAGATGTCGCAGAAAATATTGCCCGGCTGATAGAAGGGGCTTGTTTTGTTGCCCATAATGTTTTATTTGACTTATCTTTTTTACAGGAGGAACTAGTACGCTGTGGATTTGAGCCGTTTTATGGTTCCACCCTTGATACAGTGGAGTTAGCAAAAATATTAAAACCAACATCCGATGGATACAAGCTGCACCAACTGGCTAAAGAAGAAAACCTAGATCATTCCAGGCCCCATCAAGCGGATAGTGATGCATATGCCACCGCTTTATTATTGTTGGAATTGAAAAAAAAGCTGATGAAACTTCCGGTGATGACGCTTAAACAGTTATATCGATTATCTTATTCCTTACAAAGTGAGATTTCCGAATTGATAGATGCTTGCATTGCAAGCAAACTTGCTAAAGCAGAAGTCCATTCACCTGAACTTATAACTTATCGGGGCCTTGCATTTAAAAAGGCAGACGTAGAAAGTGATCATAAAGACACGGAGTCAGAATTCCCGCTCGATAATGAGGAAAAAATAGCCATGCTTCAACGTGCATTTCCTGCTTTTGAAGCAAGGAGCGGACAGCTTGATATGATGAACATGATTCACGATTCCTTCGAATCCAGCCATGATGCAATCATTGAAGCTGGGACAGGTATTGGAAAATCCTTAGGTTATCTGCTTCCAGCCGTTTATTTTGCAAGAAAACATCAAAAACCGGTCGTCGTTTCGACATATACGCTTCAGCTACAGGATCAACTTCTCCAAAACGAGGTTCCTAAGCTGAAGGCAATCCTTCCCTTCACCTTTCAAGCTGTTTTGTTAAAGGGGAGAAGTAATTATTTGAGTTTGGCAAAGTTTGAAAGGGCGTTGCGTGAAAAGGAAGATAATTATGAAACGGCATTAACGAAAATGCAGATATTGGTTTGGCTTACTGAAACTGTAACAGGAGATAAAGATGAATTGAATCTTACAAGCGGTGGTCAGCTGTTTTGGAATAGACTGCAAAGTGATGGTCTTACATACGCCGGTTTAAAACAGCCCTGGCTTGAATTGGATTTTTTTGAAAGGGCAAAAAGAACGGCGGTCAAGGCGGATATCATCATTACAAATCATTCATTTTTAATGACGGATCTACTTACAGAAGACGCTTTGATTCCCAAGAAAGGGTATCTGATACTCGATGAAGCACACCATTTTGAACAGGCTGCATCTAAACAACTAGGAAGCAGGCTTAACTATATTTCGGTGAAGACGGTTTTGAACAGAATAGGGACATCAGATCAAAAGCAATTATTGTACAAACTGGACAGGTTACTCTTAAATAATGGACTGACAGATGGGAAGCCTACGCATGAATTAGACCAAAAGCTGAATGATTTCTCCTATGAATTCGAACAGCTATTTTATTACATCTCCAATCAAGCGGAAAAACTTTCACGTTCCATGAGTCCGAAACGACTTTCATTCAAAATAGATGATGGTAGATGGGGTAAAGCGATCCTGGTTGCTGAGCGATTGGTGGACTTGTTAGGATATATCATTACGGAGTTAGAGAAAAGATTGGCTCTTTTATTGAATAATGAGTCCCCCTTAGGGAAAAATTCATTATTTTACTTAAATGATATCGAAGTGCTGCTTGGACAATTGCAGGACACAAGGGACTCCTTACATGAATTTTTCATTAAGCCGCATGAAGAGAATATATATTGGCTTGATTATACGAATGCGGCACCTCAGCATGGGGTGACACTGACGGTTCAGCCGATTGCAGGAAGCAAATGGTTGTGGGATTCCTATTTCGGGCACCAAAAAAGTGTAGTAATGACATCAGCGACCCTTGTCGTGAAGGATTCTTTCAATTATTTTAAAGAGCAACTCGGTTTAGAGAATGAGCCAATGCAGACAGCAAGATTTCCTTCACCTTTTCCATATAAGGAACTCGTAAAGGTACTGGTTCCAAGTGATATACCGGATATCAATTGCTTATCAATGGAGGAATTTTCCGAAACCGCGGCAAACCACATTATTGCGGCCGCTCAGGCAGCCAAAGGCAGGATGATGGTATTATTCACCTCTCATGAGATGCTGCGGGCAACCTATTATTCCATCAAAGACACTGGGGTTCTGGATGAGTTCACCCTGTTTGCACAAGGGATTTCTGGTGGAAGCCGTATGAGGCTGCTCAGGAACTTCCAAAACTTCGAGAAAGCCGTCCTTTTTGGGACAACAAGCCTTTGGGAAGGCGTCGATATTCCAGGCGAGGATTTATCTTGTTTAATCATTGTCAGGCTGCCTTTTTCTCCACCGGATGAACCAGTGACAGCTGCAAAATGCCAACTTCTTGAGAAGCAAGGGCGTAATCCTTTCTCTGCGTATTCTTTACCAGAAGCCTTGTTAAGGTTCCGGCAAGGCTTCGGCAGGCTTATACGCACTCCAGAAGATAAAGGGGTTTTGGTTATTCTCGATCGCCGCATCGTCACGGCCAAATATGGTCATGAATTTCAAAAGGCCATTCCGCAGGTCGACTGGCACCAAGCCTCAATAACAGAAATGGCTGATATGATAGAAGAATGGATTTAATGAATCTTTAGATGATTCATTATGCTAATTGAATTTTTATGAATTTATAAAGAAAAATAACTTTTGAACTGGTATAATGTGAAAGGTGGTAAAGCCTTCAAATCCTATTCATACCAGTGGTTGTTGACAAATTTTAAAAATGGAGGGGCGTTTCATGGAAAGTAAAATAGAAGTAATTTCGACAGTCAGGTTGCAACATTCTCCTGATTTGTATAAAATTGTGGATTCTTTGAACCGAACATTGAAAAGAGATGACTTAATGTTCGGTCTGGCATTGGATTCCCAAGATCAAGAAAAAGCGATATTTACAATTTATCGTACATAGAAAGAGGGAAAAGCAGCTTTGAAAAAATGGTTGATTATTGCTTCTATCCTAGTCCTTTGTTTTATCGGATTTGTCGGCGGGGCATATATTAAAGCGTTGCAGCCTAAAAAAGAAGCTGGTAATGAGGCTTTTAAAAAGGCGAAGGAAAAAGGCGGCCTTGTGACCATGGATGAATTCTACCTTTATAATGGAAAGGATTCATACTCCGTCATCATTGGTAAGGGAGAAAAAGGGACTAAAAAAATAGTCTGGCTTCCTGAGGACAAGAAGAAAGAAATAGTAGTGGAAAATTATAAAGATGGTAAAACAAAAAAAGAAATATTAAGCATTGTCAAAGATAAGCTCAATCCTCAAGAAATCATTTCAGTTAAGCTGGGCATGGAAAAGAACGTTCCGCTTTGGGAAGTAACTTATCTTGATGAATCCGAGCGTTATAACTATGATTATTATGATTTTAAAACTGGGGAATGGCTTAAGTATTATCGAAGCATTTGAATGGGGGATTAATTTAAAATGAAATTAGCTAACCGAGTTCAGTCATTAACGCCATCAACAACATTGGCCATCACGGCAAAAGCAAAGGAACTTAAGGCTCAAGGTCTTGATATTATTGGTTTGGGGGCAGGTGAACCAGACTATAATACGCCCAAACATATTATAGATGCAGCTGTTCAATCCATGAATGAAGGTCAAACTAAATACACGCCATCTGCAGGCCTGCCGAAGCTAAAAGAGGCAATTGCAGCTAAATTGAAGCGTGATCAAGGCTTGGAATACAAACCGTCTGAAATTGTAGTTGGCTCAGGTGCAAAGCATGCGCTTTACACATTGTTTCAAGCGATCCTGGATGAAGAAGATGAAGTCATCGTTCCGATACCATATTGGGTGAGCTATCCTGAGCAAATCAAGCTTGCTGATGGTAAGCCAGTTTATGTAGTCGGTACAGAAGAAAATCAATATAAAATCACTAAAGAACAATTAGAACAAGCAATCACCGAAAAAACGAAAGCGGTTATCATCAACTCGCCAAGCAATCCAACTGGCATGCTTTATTCCAAGGAAGAACTAGCGGCTATCGGGGAAGTTTGCCTAGCTCATGATATCTTGATCATTTCCGATGAAATTTACGAAAAATTGGTTTATGGAAATGCTAAACATACATCCATTGCAGAGATTTCACCTGAATTGAAAAAGCAAACGATCATCATCAATGGTGTTTCTAAATCGCATTCGATGACCGGCTGGAGAATTGGTTATGCAGTTGGTGAAGAGTCCATCATTAAAGCAATGACGAACCTTGCTAGCCATAGTACATCAAACCCTACGACAACTGCTCAATATGGGGCGATTGCCGCTTATGAAGGTACACAGGAGCCTGTTGAAGAAATGCGTCAGTCATTTGAAGGCCGTTTGAATAAGATATATGATAAATTGGTTGAAATTCCAGGGATCAGCTGCATTAAACCACAAGGAGCATTTTACTTATTCCCGAATGTTAAGCGTGCAGTTGAATTAACGGGGTACAGCAATGTCGAGGAATTTACGACTGCGTTGCTGGAAGAAGCTCAAGTGGCTGTTATTCCAGGTTCAGGGTTTGGTGCACCTGATAACATCAGGCTCTCTTATGCAACTTCATTGGAATTGCTGGAAGCAGCCGTTGAAAGAATCCATTCATTCGTTAAATCAAAAATGGCATAATTTTTTTAAAACCTGCAGACTTCCTGGCTACATGAGGGTCTGCAGGTTTTTTAGTTTGAAAAAATCGAAATAATTCATTTGGGAAGAAGGCATGATAATGCATTCTTAGGTTATTTCAAAAGGCGAGGAAAAAGTGACAGGCTCAAGGATTTCCTGGAATTATTAAACCCATCCCTTCACCAAGGGAGTTTTTCTCATTTGCATACGTAACCGATCATAATGAGAATCAGGATTTGCAAATAAAAAAGAAAATCATATATGATATTTTATAAAAACCAATTGCAATCATATATGATTTCATATATGATAAAAATATGGAAGATAAAAACAAAAACCCCAGCAAAAAGCAAATTGCTTATGAGCACCTTCGTAAATTAATTTTGGATGGAACATACGGTTCCGGACAGCGGATCATTATCGATCAGATGGCAAAAGAACTTAGTTTAAGCCCGATTCCTGTCAGGGAAGCGATCAGACAACTGGAGTCTGACGGCCTTATTCAATATAAGCCTTATAGTGGAGCAGTGGTTACAAGTATTAATGAAAGCGAATACATTGAAACCCTTTCTGTTTTATCTTTGCTTGAAGGCTATGCAGCTGCTCTCAGTTCTTTAACGATGAATGATCATGATTTTGATCATCTAATTAAATTAAACAAAGAAATGGAAAAAGCGCTACATAACTTTGAATTAGAGCTGTTTGGTAAGTTAAACGAATGTTTCCATGCGGAAATTTATGAAAAATGCGGAAATTCCTTTTTATTAGAGGAAATTAAACAGGCGCAACAAAGAATGAATAGAGTCAGAAAATCCATGTTCACCATGGTGCCGCAACGAGCAGTCCAATCCATTCGTGAACATGAAAGCATCATAAAGCTTCTACAGGAAAAAGCTTCTTTTGAAGAAATTGAATCATTGGTAAGAAAGCATAAATTGAATGCCATCAGTACATTCAAGCAGAGGGAGGAATCTAATCACGATCAGGCACTTTGATGACCTAGGCTTTGTTTTATGATAGTCGATCGATTATTTATAAAAACAAAGCCGATTTTTTTACTTATATTAATCCGAATATTCAAATAATGAAAGGGTGGAAGAAAAAATGTATGAGGATATCAAAAGTCGTTTAAGAGGATCCATCGCTCCAGTAATCACTCCGTTCGATGAAAAGATGGAAGTGGATGTAAAAGCAATTGAAAATCTAGTAAACTGGCATATTGAAAGCGGTTCCCATGGAATCTCGGTATGCGGGACTACCGGCGAGCCGAGTTCACTAACGATTGAGGAACGGGAATTAGTGATGGAAACGGCAATTAAAGCAGCAAAAGCCCGTGTTCCAGTTGCACCAGGCACTGGATCTGCCAATCAGAAAGAAACGTTGCATTTGACAAAAAGGGCACAGGAAATGGGTGCGGATGCTGCTTTAGTCATCGTTCCTTATTACAATAAACCGAATCAACAGGCACTTTACAATCATTTTAAGACGGTAGCTGATTCTGTTGATATCCCGCTTATCGTTTATAACATCCCCGGAAGAACGGCGACGAATTTAGAAGTGAAGACATTGGCACGTCTTGCTGAAGATTGTAAGAATATTATTGGTGTAAAGGAATCAAATAAGGATTTTGAACATGTGAACCGTGTCTTATTGAATTGTGGAAGGGATTTTCTCTTATATTCGGGCATCGAATTATTATGCTATCCAATGTTGGCTATTGGAGGGGCAGGACATATAAGTGCTACAGCTAATATCACTCCTAAAGAAGTGGCGGAAATTTATAACCATTGGGTGGAAGGTGATGTTGATAAGGCACTTGACCTCCATTACAAATTAATGCCATTGAATGATGTGTTGTTTAAAGAAACCAATCCAGGACCATTAAAAGCTGCGATGGGGATGATGGGGAAAATCAATCCTGCATTAAGGCCGCCTATGGGGCCGCCTTCGGAACCATTGGAAAAAGAACTGCGTGAAACCCTTCAATCATACGGGCTGATTGACCAAATAATCCAGTCATAATTGCTAGATTGGGAAGATTGCAGAAATCCTAACGATTATTGTCATCTTCCCGAATTAATTTTTAAAGGAGGATTTATCATGCAAACTTTTCCCGTGCAAGATGTCAAGCATTACATCAATGGTCAATTTGTCGATGGTATCTCAGGAAAAACATTTGAAAATATAAGCCCTTTTAATAATCAAGCAATCAATAATGTGGCAGAAGGGGTTAAACTGGACATTGATCAAGCGGTAGCTGCTGCAAGAGCTGCATTCGATAACGGTCCATGGAGAACGATGAAAGTGGAAGAAAGATTGAAGTACATTAATAGGATTGCTGATTTAATTGAAGAAAATGCCGAAGAAATTTCCTATTTGGAATCACTTGATACAGGGTTGCCGATTAGCCAGACAAAAAAACAGGCAGCTAGAGGAGCGGAGAATTTCCGTTTTTATTCTGAAATGGTGAAAAGCAGGCTTATAGGAGAATCGTATCAAATGGATGATACTTTCATCAATTATACGATTCATAAACCGATAGGAGTAGCGGGATTAATCACTCCTTGGAATGCGCCTTTCATGTTAGAAACCTGGAAAATCGCCCCGGCCCTTGCAACAGGTAATACTTGTGTCCTAAAACCGGCGGAATGGTCTCCTTTAACAGCCAATAAATTGGCTCAAATCATTGATCAATCCGGTTTACCAAAAGGCGTATTCAATATCGTACATGGTTTTGGGGAGACAGCAGGGGCATCCTTGGTTGCCCATCCTGAAGTCCAATTGATATCCTTTACCGGGGAAACGACGACTGGCACTGAAATCATTAAAAATGGCGCGGATACAATGAAACGTTTTTCCATGGAACTCGGAGGTAAATCACCAGCGATCATTTTTGAAGATGCCGATTTAGAAAAGGCCCTGGATTCAGTGGTTTGGGGAATCTATTCATTCAATGGGGAGCGCTGTACAGCTAATTCCAGGTTATTTGTCCATGAATCGATAATAGACCAGTTCGTTGCAGAATTGAAGGAACGTGTTCATAATATCAAAATTGGAAATCCAATGGAATCAGGAACGGAAATCGGACCGCTGATCCATCGAAACCATTTTGATAATGTCTCCCGTTATCTGGATATAGCAAAAGATGAAGGTGCAGATATTGTAAGCGGTGTCATACCGAGTGAATTTAAGGAAGGGAATTATATCGCCCCGACGCTTCTCCTGAACTGTACAAATGATATGACGGTGGCACAGGAAGAGATTTTTGGACCAGTCATGGCAGTCATTCCTTTTAAGTCGGAAGAGGAAGTACTGAGAATGGCCAACGATGTAAAGTATGGGCTTGCTGCTTATGTATGGACCAATGATATGAAGCGTGGACATAGATTTGCTCAAGCTGTCGATAGTGGGATGGTCTGGGTGAATTCACAAAATGTAAGGGATTTGCGGATACCTTTTGGAGGATCGAAATATAGTGGGGTAGGACGTGAGGGTGGCCATTATAGCTTTGAATTCTATACAGAAACACAGGTTATCCACGTGGCAATTGGAGAACATCACATTCCAAAATTTGGGGATGTAAAACAAAATGCCGTTTCTTCTGCTGAAAAATAATCCGGGTTTCATTTAAGAAGGGGAGAATACTATGAACTTTTCTATTATTCGTGTTGCGAGAACGATACTTAATGTCACAGATTTAGACAAATCAAGAGCCTTTTATGTGGATGCTTTAGGTTTTATTGAAACGGAACGAACAAATGATCACATATATTTACGTGGTTTAGAGGAAGCGCATCATCACTCGCTTATCTTGCAAAAGGCAGAAAAGCCAAGCGTGGAAGTGATAGGATACAAGGTTGAAAAAGAGGAAGACCTTAAAGAATTGGAAACTTTTTTCCTTTCCAAGGGAATGAAAATGAAGTGGATGAAAGAAGGAACACAGCATGCACTGGGCAAATCCCTCCGAGTTCAGGACATTTCCGGATTGCCAGTGGAATTTTTCAGCAAAATGGATAAAGCCGAAAGATTGCTGCAACGATTCGATTTGCATAGGGGTTCAAGGGTCCAAAGGATCGATCATGTGAATTGTAGTGTTCCAGATGTACAAAAAGCCCATGATTTTTATGTAAAAGAATTAGGCTTTGCCTGTTCAGAAGATACTGTCGATGAGTCGGGTCAATTATGGGCCACCTGGCTACATAGAAAACAAACTGTCCATGACCAAGCATTCATGAACGGAATCGGTCCAAGACTTCATCATGTAGGCTTCTTTCTGCCAGATCCCCTTGCACTTATCCATGCGTGTGATGTGCTGGCATCACTCGGATATGCAGGGTCCATCGAACGCGGACCCGGAAGGCATGGCCTATCCAATGCATTCTTCCTATATTTAAGAGACCCGGATGGTCACAGAATCGAATTATACAATGGGGATTACTTAACGTCTGACCCAGATACCGAACCGATTCATTGGAATCTGGATGATCCAAGGCGGCAGACATTCTGGGGGGCAAAAGCTCCGGATTCATGGTTTGATGAGGCTTCTGCTGTCCTTGATATAATATCAGGTCAAGAAGTTTCTCTTGAGGAACCGATACTGGAAAAAAGCAAGCCTGAATTCATTATCTGATTGAAGCGGGGGTTAGCGGGTGAATGGTCGAGTGTCTCAACAAAACTGACTTGACATTAAAAGGCCAATTTGGAGAGAGTGCTAATTCAATACCTGTTTCAATGACTACTGAATCTTAGAACCAATCCTTTTGTTACTGGTTAAGAGATGGACTAAGGAAGGTCTGTCTTATGAAGTTTTTAATGGAACCTTTCAAGAAGCAATGAAAGGAAGATGGATTTGGATTCATTCATGTACAGCACTCACTTTCCAATATTAATATACAAGCAGAACCGTTTGTGATGGCTCTTGCAGTTTCGAGGGAATTCATTTGTGACATCAAGAATTTATAAGCGAAAAGCATTGTTTTACAGCAAGATTTGAAATTGGCGGTCATGACATTTCCTCACAAGGAAAATCATGGATCGATCAACACCTAACATTACTTCATTAGAGCAAAAAGTAAAATTAATGCAGGAATTAGGTGTAGGAACCTTTATAGAGATCATTAAGGGCAAATGCACGCCTACTAAAAGATATGGTCTGGGGCAGGGCAGCAGTGGGTACTTACTGCTGCCCTATCTGTAAGCGTCAGACGGAAGGAATTCGGGTTGTGAACCGAGGAGCAAAAGGAGTGGGACCTTAGAACCTCTTACAGTAGATTTTTTTATCCCCTGACTTGCAATTCATTTGAAATCTGGCAATTGGATGGAGGAAGGGGATATATCCCATTGAAGAGAGATGCCTACAATGGTGAAGATCAAGACTTTTGCTAAGTTACCGTCCTTGGAAATATAAATACCAGAAGAGGTGTGAAGTGATGGTTCAGTTTGAAAAACAAAACCCTGAAGAATCGGAACAAACCAATCTATTGGATTATGAAAAGATTGTTGTTTCCAAAGAGTTTCAGCAAATGATTTCCGATAAAAAGAAATTTGTCATTCCTTTTACGATTTTTTTTATGGGATATTCGCTTCTTCTGCCCTTCTTAGTTTTTTACACAGATATCCTGGATCACCCTTTCATTGGAGACATAACATGGGCATGGGTGTACGGTGTCTCCATTACGGTTATGTCTGTATGGGTTTGCAGCATATATGTAAGGAAATCAGAAAGAATCGATGAACAAATTAAAGAAATCATCGAGAAAGAAGGGCTTTAACATGAATTGGACAGTTATTATTCTATTTGCGCTAATGTCGATAGGCACCCTTTTCATCACGTATTTCGCATCCAAAAAAACTAAAACGGCAGGTTCTTTTTATACGGCTGGGGGCGGGTTGACAGCTAGGCAAAATGGACTTGCATTGGCCGGAGATTTTATGTCTGCTTCCACGTTTTTAGGATTGATTGGGGCATTTTCCCTAACGGGGTATGATGGTTTTTTCCTTATGTACGGGGCACTTGTTTCATTCCTGGTCGTTTTATTCCTAGTAGCTGAACCTTTACGGAACTTAGGGAAATACACATTGGCCGATATGGTGACTACGAGGTTTAAGTATAAACAGGTCCGGGGAGTGACCGCCTTTAATACTCTGGTGATATCAGTCATGTACATGCTGGGTCAACTTGTTGCGGCAGGTGCTTTATTTAAATTGCTTTTAGACATCCCGTATAATGCATCTGTTATCATCGTAGGTATTGCAATGTTGGTATTTGTTCTTTTTGGAGGAATGACGGCAACAAGTTGGGTGCAGATCATTAAAGCCATCCTGTTAATTGGCGGGGTGTTTATATTATTCATGATTGTCATGTGGAAGTTGAATTTTAATTTCGTCGGGATTTTCACGGCTATGAAAACAGCGACACCTATGGGTGCAGATTATTTGAAAGCAGGTATTAAATATGCCAGTGGTTGGGATGCAGCTTCCTTGTCACTAGGCCTTATTCTAGGAACAGCAGGTCTGCCTCACATTTTAATACGTTTTTTGACTGTCCCGAATGCACAAGTGGCAAGAAAGTCGGTTGTTTGGGTGATGTGGATTATGGGTGCTTTTCACATCATGGTCATTTTTCTCGGATTCGGTGCAGCGAAGTTGGTTGGAACATCGAATATCATAGCTGCAAACCCAGCGGGGAACATGGCTGCACCTTTATTGGCCCAACTTGTGGGCGGGGACATTTTATTCGCCTTTATTGCAGCGGTATCATTTGCAACGATACTCGCAGTAGTTGCGGGAATCGTATTAACAGGTGCTACGGCTTTTTCACATGACTTTTATAATGAAATATTAAAAGATGGAAAAGCGACGGAAAAACAGCAAATGATGATGGCAAGATGGGCTTCCGTAGGCGTGACGGCACTTGCGATCGTTTTATCATTAGGTCTGCAGGAATTCAATGTAGCGTTTCTAGCATCGATTGCCTTTACATTGGCCGCAAGTTCGAATTTGCCAGTCATCCTTCTTACGATCTATTGGAAAAAATTCAATAAAACCGGTGCAATATTCGGTATGATGACTGGTCTTTTAGGTACACTTTTACTCGTAGCCTTAAGTCCAAATGTTTGGAACCCTGTTCCGGGAGCCACCATTATTACAGGTAACCCGATTTTTCCTTTGAATTCACCAGGGATAGTGTCCATTCCGCTTGGGTTCCTGGCATGCTATTTAGGTGCCCTGTTCGGTAACCGCCGGTCAAATTTAAAAACGGTTACAAAAGATAATTTTAATGAAATCCTCGTAAAGTCCAATACTGGGCATGACGTTAAGGGTGTTGTGCGACATTGAAGGATGTAAAAGCATGCCTATAAGGATTTCAATGTTATGGTTAAATAAGGAGCAAGTTACTGCCCTTGTGAATGAACTGGGAAAAATCAGCCATCTACCTTAAGGTTGATTTTCCCTTTTTTTTTTGAATAAAATTCAAATCCAGACAAAATTGATCGATGAATGAGGTACAAATGAAATGAAGATCCATGGATAACTGGCAACTCATTCAGAAAATGTTTCCAGAAATTTGATGGCACCTTTGGAAAGATAGCGTTCTTCGAGCCATATAAGGGCGGCTTCCGATTTTACTTCACAATCTTTGAATTTGACTATTTTTATACCCTGAGTTGAAAAAGACTTGGAGGTGGTGCGTGGCATGATGGTAGCACCTATTCCTTCTTTCACTAAAGATAGTATCATTGCTGCATCAGGACATTCACATACAATGGCAGGTTCAAATCCATGTCTGAAGCATTCATCCACGATAAGTTCATAAGTACCTTGGCCGCTTACCCTATGCAGCAATAAAAGGGGAAATTCTTTAATATGTTTAAATTCAATGGAGTCTGGGATATCCCAATCTATTGGGGTGACAAGCACAAAATCTTCAGGTGGAAGATTGATCGATGAGAATTGCTTACCGTTAATAGGAAGTCGTACAATGGCCAACTCGATTTCCCTATTTATTAAACCTTCCGTCATACGGAACGTATCGCCTTCCATTAACCTGAAGCGTATGTCAGGGTAATTTGCTCTAAAAGTTCTCAACCTTTGCGGAATGTAAGAAAAGCAAGTTTTTACAGACCCTATGGAAAGAGTGCCCTTTAACCCTTTACTGACCTCCTTCACTTCCAAAAGTGTTTCTTCAAACTGGTTTAATAGAGCTTCAGCTTTTTTATAAAGGACCTTGCCAGTTTCAGTAAGTTCAAGTTTCTTTCCATTGCGATCGAAAAGCTTTTCACCTATTTCCATTTCCATTAATTTAAGCTGCTGGCTAAGAGGCGGTTGGGCCATATGTAATTTTTTTGCGGCTTTTGTTACTTGTTTTTCCTGAACGATGGTCACAAAATACTTTAACTGCCGGATGTCCATTTTATACACCTCATACATATGATTTACATATACAGATTGAATTTTTTAAGTATTTTATATATATCATAACACATGGTATATTTTGTTATAGTAGTTAATTAATTGGAATTCAATTATTTGTAAGCGCTTCATTTATATTTTAAAGGGGGATGCAATCATGCCGGCAAAAACAGGTGAAGAATATATTAATAGGGTAGACAACGCAAAGGCGAATGTATGGATAAATGGGGAGCAAGTAAAAGATAAAATCAGTGAACACCCAGCTTTTAAAGGGGTCATGAAAACACAGGCCGAATTATATGACCTTCAGCATGATCCCGAGAAAAAAGATATCATGACTTATATTTCACCAACTTCCAATGAAAGTGTAGGGGCCTCATTCATGCAGCCTCGGACTAAGGAAGATCTTGAAAAAAGGAGGAAAATGATTCAAGAATGGGCAAGACATAATAATGGAATGATGGGCCGTTCTCCTGATTATATCAACAGTGGAATGATGGCGTATGGTTCCGCGGCGGATATGTTCGGCACTCAGGATTCGGCATTTGCTAAAAATATGAAAGATTACTATGAGCTCTGCCGGGAAATGGATTTGTCGTTGACACATACCCTGATTCAACCCCAGGTTAATAGGGGAGTTAGTGCGGCAAAGCTTCCGGACCCTTACATCGCTGCACGGATTGCTGGCAAGGATTCAGAAGGCCTTATTATAAAGGGAGCCAGATTATTAGCTACACAAGGCGGAATCACGGATGAAATCATGGTTTTTCCTTCAACATTGCTTAAACAATCAGAAGAAGAAAACCCTTATGCATTCGCATTCTCCATACCGAATAATACACCGGGGGTAAAATTCATCTGTCGTGAATCATTCGACTATGGCAAATCAAATTTTGACCATCCACTTGGTTCACGATTTGAAGAAATGGATACTATAATCGTTTTTGATGATGTAGTCGTTCCTTGGAATCGGGTATTCGCATATGGTGATGTCGGCATTTGCAACCAGGCTTATAATGAAAGCAATGCGGTTGTTCATATGACCCATCAGGTGGTATCGAAGAATATTGTCAAAACCGAGTTCATTCTGGGTATTCTGCAACTAATGGTGGAAACGATCAATATTGGGCAATACCAGCATGTTCAGGAGAAAATCTCGGAAGTCATCATAGCGCTTGAAACGGTAAAAGCTTTCATTACAGCTTCGGAGGCAAACGCCAAAGTGGATAAGTGGGGAATAATGACACCTGATTTCACACCGTTAAACATTGCCCGTAATTATTATCCAAAGATTTACCCTAGATTCAGTGAAATAATGCAGCTTCTTGGGGCTAGTGGCTTAATGGCGATACCAAATGAAGCCGATTTCAATTCGGAGCTTCGACCGGATTTGGATAAATATCTTCAAGCCGCTAATGGCGGAGCGTATGACAGGGTTAAATTGTATCGTCTCGCATGGGATGTATGCATGAGTTCATTTGGAACAAGGCAAACACTGTATGAACGCTTCTTTTTTGGAGATCCGGTTCGCATGGCCAGCGCTTTATATGCCGGCTATGATAAACAGGAACATGTGGACCGTGTCAAGGAGTTCTTAAACCGTTCTGAAAATCTTGCAGAAATCAACTGAGCCCTATAGCAGTATGTAACCATAAAGGCCTTCCAGATGCTAAGGAAGGCCTTTAAATATGAAATCTTTTATTTAAATCGGTTATGGATATTATTCTTTTTATATGTGCCAAAATCACTGAACTCCGTGAGCTCCATGGAAAGGGCAAGATATCTCTTTGAAAAGAGGGCTGCCAAATGGGATTCCAGCGTTTCAAAAAGTTGGTCACATACTTTGGTTTTATCCTTGTCATGGCGTCCAGCGCCAATTTTTAGTATGGCATGAATAAAGGCATCATCCTCTGAACCATCGGCAACACGATAATGCTTTAATTCAATGGCTCGAGATCGAATGCCGCCAATTGGAAAGATGGAAGGATAGGAGATTAATACATCATTCACTTTCTTTAATAAACCGTCAATCTGGAGTTCATCTTTTATATTATCCGTATATTCTATAATTATATGAGGCATGTGATCATTCCCTTCCGTTAATTGTGAATTTTTAAATGCGACCGATCCCCGTCTTCTCTAAATATATCGTCACCGACTATTGTGCTAACGAGTTTTCCGATCCCTTCAATTTCAGTGGTGATTTCATCACCTACAGCAGTATCCGCCAATCCTTCGGGTGTGCCTGTCAATATGATATCGCCTGGACTCAATGTCATGAAGCTGCTGAAATATTCAATTAAATCAGCAATGCTGAATATCATGTCTTTCGTGTTTCCTTCCTGAGTCAATTTTTCGTTGACGTATGTCTTGATTGAAAGATTCGAAGGATCTGGAATATCTTCGGCATCCACTAGCCAAGGTCCAATTGGGGTGCAGGTATCGCGATTTTTGACCTTTAAGTTTGGCCGGTAGTAATTCTCCAGATAATCCCGTATTGCATAATCATTTGCAATGGTATATCCACTTACATATTTAAAGGCATCTTCTTTTTTTATGTTCTTCGCCTTTTTACCGATGACGACTGCCAGTTCACATTCATAATGCATATAAGATGCATCAGAAGGCCGTCTTGTCTGTCCCCGGTGCCCGATAAAGGTATTGGGCCCTTTTAAGAACGCGAGGGGTTCTTCCGGGGCTTTAAAAGCCAGCTCCTTCGCATGGTCGGCATAATTCAAGCCAAGCGCGAATACAGTACGGGGTTCCACAGGGGGAAGCCAGACAACATCTTGCTCATTGACAATCCGGCCATCCGTTAATTGGAGCCGGCCATTATATTCACTTGCTAGATGTATGGCACCTGCATAGGCTACACGGGCTCTCTTCATAAAACCCCCTCCTTTGATAGCTTTACTTCAGAAATGATTGTATTTTCCAAATATCCGATTTCATCAATTTCAATTCTTATATGATCATCGGCTTTTGCCAGTGGTGCATTCTCAGGAACTCCAACTAGAAGGACGTCACCCGAATTCAGAGTCATGAAGTCTGTTACATCCTCAATGAGTTCGGAAATGGAGCGAATTAGATTTACAGTTGAATTTTCTTGCCTGAGCTCCCCATTTATAAATACACGGATTCCTAATGAATCGGGGTTGGATATGGATTCCTTGGATACGACCCAGGGACCGATCGGGCAAAATCCATCTCGGGCTTTAAAGCGGATCGCAGGACGGTAAACGCTTTCATGCGGGATGCTAATATCATTGACGATCGTATAACCTTCTATATAATCCGATGCATGTTCTTTCTTGACCCTTGTGGCCGTTTTATTGATCACTATTCCAAGTGCCGCCCCGATTTCCAATTCAGGTATGCCATTTGGAAGGGGAACTGGATTTGAAAAAGAAGAAAACGTGTTTCTAGGTTTAATATAAAGGATCGGCCCTTTAGGAGGCTCATTATAAGGAGGATGGTCGACCTTTTCCTTCAGTGCTTCCAATGATCCTTTATAGTTTAATAATGTCCCATATACAGTTCCTGAAATAGGGATATCCAACTTTATTTGGGATACATCGTATTTTTCACCGTTCATTAATATATAACCGTTCGACAATATATCCGTTTCCTCTGAATAATCTGATTTTTTTAGTTTCACTCTTGCTTTTGCCATGGAAAATCCCCCCTTGATTTTTTATTAATCATATATGATATCGTATATGATTTTTTGTTTAAGTTCAACATTTTTAGATTATTCAGTATAATGAGGTAAAAACTGTTAAGTGAAAAGGTTGGTTTCAACAGAAAAATGCCCTGAACATTTTGTTAGGATGGAGCAAATATCAAATCAACAAATTCGCTAGTGAAAAAGTGTGCAATATGGCGGATGCACTTTGAAAAATTGATAAGAGTGATATAAAAGGGAAGCAACTTCCGCTCCAATTGATTTATTTGCTTGTAAGCAGGGCTATGGGTATAATAAGTAGAGTAAATTCCTTAGTGAGTTAAGCTATTTTTGGAGGGAAATCCCGTGAAAATTACAATAAAAGATGCTAGCAAATTCGTTGATCAAGAAGTTACCATTGGAGGCTGGCTTGCCAGCAAACGTTCCAGTGGTAAAATTGCATTCCTTCAAATCCGTGATGGCTCAGGTTTCATTCAAGGTGTCGTCGTGAAAGCTGATGTGGGTGAAGAAATTTTTGCACGTGCGAAATCGCTTTCGCAAGAGACATCCTTGTATGTAACAGGTGTCATTCAAAAGGATGAACGCTCGCCGTTCGGTTTTGAGTTACAAGTGAAAGATATTGAAATCATTCATGAATCATTGGATTATCCCATTACACCTAAAGCGCATGGTCCTGAATTCTTAATGGATAACCGCCATTTGTGGCTGCGTTCAAAACGACAGCATGCAGTCATGAAAATCCGGAATGAAATAATCCGTGCTACATATGAATTCTTTAATGAAGAAGGTTTCGTTAAAGTCGATCCCCCAATTTTAACAGGAAGCGCACCAGAGGGAACGAGTGAATTGTTCGCCACTAAATACTTTGATGAGGATGCATACCTTTCACAAAGTGGTCAGCTTTATATGGAAGCGGCAGCAATGGCACTAGGGAAGGTATTTTCCTTTGGGCCTACTTTCAGGGCGGAAAAATCCAAAACAAGACGGCATTTAATCGAGTTCTGGATGATTGAACCAGAAATGGCTTTCATCGAATTCAAAGAAAATCTGGAGGTTCAGGAACAATTCGTATCTTCCATCATCCAATCTGTTTTGAAAAACTGTCAGCTTGAGTTGAATACGCTGGGCCGTGACACAGCGAAGCTTGAACAAATTAAAGCTCCTTTCCCGCGTATTACATATGATGAAGCCATTAAGTTCCTTCATGAACAAGGATTTGATGATATCCAATGGGGTGATGATTTTGGAGCACCGCACGAAACTGCGATAGCAGAAAGTTATGATAAGCCAGTCTTCATAACTCATTATCCAACCAAAATCAAACCTTTTTATATGCAGCCTGCTCCTGACAGGGAAGAAGTCGTTCTTTGTGCCGATTTGATTGCTCCGGAAGGGTACGGAGAAATAATTGGAGGCTCGGAGCGGATACATGATCAGGAATTGCTTGAACAGAGAATCAATGAGCATGGCTTGAGCGAAGATGCTTACAAATGGTATATGGAATTAAGAAAATACGGATCTGTTCCGCATTCAGGCTTCGGTTTGGGGTTAGAACGTACCGTTGCTTGGATCAGTGGTGTTGAACATGTCCGTGAAACCATTCCGTTCCCACGTCTATTAAATCGTTTATATCCTTGATCTTGTAATGAAGCGGTTATCCTGTCATATTGGGCAGATAACCGTTTTTTGTTAAAATTATAAACTTATTAGGGGAGCCATATTCATGTTATACTTAATCAGAGGTGTCCAATAACATGAATAAAGAACATTTATATGCGTGGTTTAAGGAAGGAACGATAACGATTCCATCCTTTTTGTTGACTAACTATAAGACAATGGGACTGAATGAACAAGAAATGGTCCTATTATTACAACTGCAAAGCTTTATCGATAAAGGTAACCATTTCCCTGCACCATCGCAACTATCTGATCGAATGACATTACAGGAAACGGAATGTCTATTCTTAATTCAGCGTTTGGTTCAAAGGGGATTTGTTGAAATGGTGGTTGAAGGGAGTCAAGAAATCGGACAGGAAAAATATTCGTTGGCTCCACTTTATGAAAAAATGATGGACTGTTTCTTAAAAACTTTGAAACAGTCAGAGTCAGCTGAGGTCCAAAAAGCGGGAGAGAGCCTTTATACGATTTTTGAACAGGAGTTCGGCCGCCCACTATCTCCATTTGAATGTGAGACATTGGCAATGTGGATGGAGGACGACCATCAACCTGAAATCATTAAGACAGCTCTTAGGGAGTCTGTCATTTCCGGTAAATTGAATTTCCGATACATTGATCGGATTTTGTTCGAGTGGAAAAAGAATGGAATTAAAACCTTAGAACAGGCAAGGGAGCAAGGAAAAAAATTTAGAGTTCATCAAAAGAGGGAACGAAAGACGGAAACTGCACAACCATTGAAAGATGTGCCCTTTTATAACTGGCTCGAGCAGTAATGTAAATTGAAGGAGAACCAATATGTTGAATAAAGCTCAAATTCGATATTGTCTGGATACAATGGGTGAAATGTTTCCGGATGCCCATTGTGAGCTGAATCACTCCAATCCATTTGAATTGGTGATTGCTGTTGCTCTTTCAGCTCAATGTACGGATGTATTAGTAAATAAAGTCACGAAGGATTTATTTCAAAAATATAAAACGCCTGAGGATTACATAAGCGTTCCGATAGAAGAGTTGGAAAATGACATTCGCTCAATCGGTTTGTTTCGTAACAAGGCTAAGAACATACAAAAGTTGTCGCGAATGCTGATCGAAGATTACGGTAAGGAAGTTCCCAGGGATCGGGATGAGCTTGTTAAATTGCCTGGCGTAGGCAGAAAGACGGCGAATGTAGTCGTTTCAGTTGCGTATGATGTGCCAGCGATAGCTGTGGATACCCATGTAGAGCGGGTTTCCAAGCGCCTGGGATTATGCCGTTGGAAGGATAGTGTCCTTGATGTTGAGAAAACGTTGATGGCTAAGATACCAAAGGATGAATGGTCCGTTACACATCACCGTCTGATATTCTTTGGACGCTATCATTGCAAGGCCCAGTCACCAAGATGTGAAACCTGCCCACTCCTTGAATTATGCCGTGAAGGAAAAAAAAGAATGAAAAGGAAAGAGGCCAAGTGACGCAGTCCATATCATTAAAAGTCCCGGCCGAATTGGACCATCCGTTCTTTTTCCCTGAAAAGGAAATCATCTTGGAAAAAGAATGCTATACAGGATGGAATGGGTCAATCCCATTCGAGGCTTTCCCGTATGAGTTACTTTACTATAATAATGTAGAGTCGTATGCTCCTTGGTCTAAGGGGGCAATGCATATAAAGGAACTACTGGAAAAATGGAAGGGAATAGATACTGAATGCAGCCTACTATTTTCAGAGCGAAAAGTGGGAAGGACCTTGGGACTCATGAAGCAGGGTATCGGTTTATTTTTAAATGCAGTCTTCTGGATGCATGGAAAGCCAGTGGTATTGAGTGATTGCCGAGTACAAATAGAGTCCTTTAATAATATTCCGGTGAACGTGGCTGAAAGGGTTTCTTTTATCCTTGCAAGACCCGCTTCTTTTCATTCTTATAGACAACTTAGTGAGTTGTTCCGAGAATTTGAGAAACTATATGTGAAGTTCATGATCATAAATAAGAATAAAAAAAACGTCTAAGCTTTTAGCTTAGACGTTTTTTAGTCAGTCTTTGTTTTCTTTATCCTTGTCTTTCTCTTTTTCTGGATCAGGGTCCGGGTTAGGGTTAGGGTCAGGGGTTTCGCCTGGTTTTTCTTCTTCTACATTCCCAGGGTTGGTGACAGTATCCCCACCTTCAACGTCTTCATCATCCTTATTGCCTTTTCCATCATCAGTATTGTTTCCATTTCCATTATTATCAGTGTTTCCATTTCCATTGCCGTTGTTGCCGCTGTTATTTTTATCTTCGTCTTGCTTATCTTCTTCACCTTCAGCTGGAGTTTCTTGTTCCGGATTTTCACCCTCTGCCGGATCTTTAATCTCCTCGTCAGTACCCTCAGAATCTTCCGCTTCTGCAGGGATTTTGACGGATGTACTTGCAGGATCACTTTGTTGGTTATCCACTATGGCTACCACTGAGAAAGTATATTTACTTCCAGGTTTTGGATTAGGGATCGTTAAACTAGTATCCTTCGATTTTTTTAACACGCTTTGAGCTCCGCCATCAACGGACATCTTAACCTCGAACTTGGCATTACCTTTAGGATATGACCATGATAGCTGAATTTCATTGCTTTCTTGATTATAGGAAGCGTTGATACTAGGTGAGTCCACTTTCTTATATTCCGTAGTCACTTGTGTTGGTTCGTGCCCTTTAACATAATATTCATATGTGATTTTATCACTTGGCGTATATTCATTTGCTTTAATAGCTGGATTCGAACCTTTTATGATGCCTACTTTTACTACACTGTCAGGTTGTTCAAAGTCTTTCGTTTCTTTTGATTGAGCCATATGTTCCATCAAATTCTTAAAAATTGATTTAGGGATCCTTTGAGATGAATCGCCTAGATATTCCATTTTCTTACCTGGTGCATTATCATATCCAGCCCATACTGCAACTGTATAATTGGTTGTATAACCCGCCATCCAGCTATCTTTTACACCGGAGGATGGGATGTTGTTCTTTGCACGCTGTTCAGGCGTGAAATTGGTTGAACCCGTTTTACCGGCTAATGGAAGATTAGGTATATTGGCTAGCCTTCCTGTTCCATAAGGTTCTTTAATGACGCTCTTCAACATGTCCGTCACGATGAAAGCCGTGGAATCTTTCATGACCGGTTTCGATTCCGTCTTGTTTTTGATAGTGGTTTTGTCACGTAAAACAATCTTTTTCACACTATGCGGTTTATTATAGATACCATTGTTTCCGAATGAACTGTATGCACCGGCAAGGTCAAGTGTAGAAACGTCCTGCCCGCCGCCAAGTGCAGCAGGTTCATATATTTCCTCATTAAAAGGGATGCCAAGGTCAATGGCAAAATCACGTGCCCGGTCCAAGCCGACTGCTTGAAGCGTCTTTAAGGCAGGGATATTTAATGACCGTGCTAGTGCTTCGCGAGTCGTTACAGTACCATAATGTCTCCCGGAAGCATTTTTAAGCGGTGTTCCATCACTGTAAGTATATTCCTCATCTTTGATTTGATGATAGGTGGACCAATTTAAATATTCTACAGCAGGACCATAATCCAGAATTGGCTTAATGGTCGAACCTGGTGAACGCTTGGCATCCGTTGCATAATTCCAGCCGCGTTTAACCGTCGTGTTCCTGCCGCCGCCCACTGCTTTAATTTCACCAGTTTCAGTATCTAGTAAGGTGACTCCAGCTTGGAGATCTTTACTTGGATAATTGATGATTTCATCACTGTTCAACATTTTATAGACATATTCTTGGGCATCTTTATCAATGGTCGTTTGGATTTCCAAACCATCGGTAAAGACGTTATAGTCACCCATATTTCCAACTTCTTCAATGACCAAATCGATGAATGCATCATAAGCAGTCGTGTCTTTTTGGCTTTTATCGATTTCTTGAAGTCCTTCTGCTATATTGATGCTTTGTGCATCTTTCATTTCCTTTTCAGTGATATATCCATGTTTATTCATTAAGTGAAGGACGATATCACGGCGTTCTTTCGCGCGTTCAGGGTGTTTATAAGGGTCATAACGGTTTGGGCTTTGCGGTAAACCTACAAGCATGGCCGCTTCGTTCAATTTCAATTGGCTTAGATCTTTTCCATAATAAGTTTGGGAAGCAGTTAAGATCCCATTGGCGCGGTTTGCAAAGAAAATCTTATTCACATACATTTCGAAAATTTCTTGTTTTGTATATTTTCTTTCAAGCTGTATGGATAGCCACATTTCCTGGACTTTCCTTTTAATGGTCTTATCAGGTGTTAAATAAGAACGCTTGATAACCTGCTGCGTCAATGTACTTGCACCCTCTGAGCCGAATCCGTGTTTGACGTTGGCGATGACGGCACTGCCTAGACGTAAGAAATCCACCCCGTGGTGTTCATAAAAGCGGGAATCTTCCGTAGCCAGGAAAGCATTTTCGACAAGATCGGGAATGTCTTCATAATTTACATAATCCCGGTTTTCTGTTCCGACTTCAGCTAGCAATTTACCATTTTCATCGAGAATTTTGGATGTGACCGGATCTTTTAAAAGCTTTTCATCAAGTTTTGGAGCATCGCTTATAAAGTAAGCCATTGCAGCTCCTCCGGCAACCAAGCCTATAATTCCGATTGTAACAAGTATAAGGAAAATGCGCTTAAGCATATTGGTAGGCTTTTTAGGTCCTTTACTCGGTCCCTTTTTTTGTGTCTGCCCCTGCTTTCGGCGTTCTTCTCTAGTATTATATTTTTCAGCCATTACAGCTAACCTGCCTTTCTAAAAAAACTAAAAATTTTCTGAGATGAGCGAATCTACTACTTTAATATAGTCAATTCTCGGTTGAAAGCCAAGAGTAATCTTTTGTGAACTGCTTTCAACTTCTTGAAGAGTTATAGATTTGCGTCCGCCGTCTTTCATTCTTTTCCAATAAAAACTCAGTTGTTCAGAACCCATTAGATATATATCATCCATTGCGGAAAACCGAATGATGACAAATGCAATTCCGTCATGCTGAACGATGTGTTTCATATGTTCAATTTGATGTTCATGAAAATTTTTCAGAGGGAACGAACTGCTGTTTTTCGTTTCCTTTGCCTCAAAATCAATGTACTTTCCTTTATAAACACCATTGTAATCGGTGGTCGATGCTTGTTTAAAGTAGGCTTCTTTAATGACTGCAGCGCTTCTCTTCGGGTAATGGACATCAACAATTTGAATGGGTGTCGGTTTTTTATGAATGACGGCAATGCCGTGTGCTAAATAAAACTGATTGGTTTCGTTCAAATCGTCTTCCAATGTTTTTCCTCGGTTGCTATAACTGATTTTTTTTAGTGGGCTTTTCTTTTCTTCCATAGCCTGCGGTACAAATCTTCGTCCATTGGGATAATGAAATGCCACTTTTACCCCTCCTTTTTTTCACTTATCTATATTAGCAAAAAAAGAATCCAATATGTGAATAAAAAGAATTGTTTCTTAGAACGATAGGATTTATGTACAACTATATGTCACAATTCATCGCTATGGAAAGGATGGACACATAGATGCGAATATTGAATACGGAAAAGCAGATGCTCCATTCCATAAAAGCCCAAACCGCGAAAGGGAATAGGGATAATATATCAAGAACAAAGGCATATGAACAATTTTTCAGAATGCATCCAGAAATACAATGGTCTTTTTTAGCCGGGATGGTTTCTAGAAATGCAGGCTGGAATATGTGTGACCTTGAAGGAGTATGGTATTCCCATTTGCTTAGCCTTAAATACAGGCACCACCTATTCCTAACTTATGAAGAAGCCAATTGGAGAATATTCCAGGATGCTTATCCTCAATTGCTTCTCTATCATTATTCGACGAAGTATGGACGTCCTATGTTTCACTTATGTCATTATTTTTTTATTACTGAATTCATGACGAACGAATGGTATTCCTTTTGGAAACATGGAAATCGTGAAAAGTTAGTCACTGCGCTTATAATAAATGAACAAAACATCATTGAAAAGCCGGTTATTAAAAAGCAATCTTTCGTTTTTCATTCTATTTTATTTTTCCTGCAGGACTGGATGCATTTTAGCACTGTATTATTTCCTACCTGCAATGGAAAGCTGTATGGTTCGTCCGTTTCGAATTTTAGAAATATCGATAAAAGGATTGAATTGGGGAAAAGGTTGGCCGGCCTTTTATTTTCTGAAGATTTGTTTCCGCTATTTTATGAATTTTCCTGCAGGACTGAACCAACTGGGGCTAGATTTGATTACGAACAATATCGAAAAAAGCCTAGGTACCATGAAACCCCGATGCTGAGGGGAGTTTATCCATTGATTCATCATAAAGCAGGGGGGACAGAGCAATGGGATGTGAATAAAAGGATTAAAAAAGATTGGTTTATTGAACCCCAATGGGAGAAAGACCCACAATTGACCGATTGGTATGACCATAAACAAAAGCAGCTGCACACAGCCGCAATGATCAAAAAGTGGTTTTTTTAAAAGGAAACAGGGAAGGAGTCGATTAACCCTTCCCTGTTAATTGTACAAGTAATATTGCCTTACGTTGAGGGGCGGTTTTCTCCACTAAGTTTCGGATTTCCCGTTCCTGCCTTTTTAGTGGGCGGCTTTTGTCGTTTTTCGTTTTCTTGCTGTCTGCTTTCATTCGACTGCATAAAATCACCTCCTGTCTGTATTTTTGTTTAAAACTCCATTCTTCATTCTGCCATTGTTGTCGAAGTGCATAATAAATTAAGTGAATAGCACTTTCTTTGCCGATTCCCTTCTAGTTTTGTCAGTCATGAAGGGCTTTCTGATAAAAAAAAGAATAGTACAGGTAAAGAATGGGAGGGATCAGCATGGTCAATAAAAGTGTAGCAACAGAGGAGATATTAAGGATGATAGCTGAGATCAGTACCAGCCTGGATCGTTTGGAAATTTCATATGGGGAAACTGTAAATACAGTGCGATGCAAACTTTGGGCAGAGCAATATACTTTGGTTAATGATGCCCAGGAAGCCATTGAGAAAGCCGAGGATTATTGGGTTAATGCTGAAGGTGAAAACCATTCCTTTTCCATTGTTCTGGAAAAACCAATTATAAAGCACAAGGTGTTCACTGAATTGCACGTATAAGCCGGCAGAATTTCATTTTATAAAGAACTGGATTATACTAAGAGGAAACAATTGTGCGGAGGAATATATTGTGCAAAAAGAGAAAATGCAGCTATTAACTGAACAACTAATAAAATATACGGTCCAAGCGGATGATATCTATGAGGATGTACGCAAAGAAGGAAAGGAAAAGGATTTCTTTTCGGAAGTCAAGCCGTTTGCAGATCAGGTCAGGTCCTCATGCATCGATTGGGAATACGGAATGAAGGAGTGGATGAAAGAAACCGAGTTTAAGCATCTTTTCCCCGAGCAAATCGAACAAACCGCTCATAACCTTTCTGATGTGGCCGTTCAGGCATTCTTTCCTAAAACCAGTTACAAGCGATTTAAAAGTCATGTCCAATCAGTCGAATTTATCCTTCATAATGTAAAAGCGGAGATAAATCGGATTTTATCATAAAAACACCTACACTTTATTGCCTCTTTTTTCATATATTATCAGAACTATGTAATGAAAAAAGAGGAGGGCTCATTGAACATGATGAGATCCGGTTTTAACCAAGTCTCCCCAAATCAAGGACAGTATCCTCAATCAATGCCGGAATATTGGGGAGGGTACCAGCAGTCAATGCTGTATCCTCTGCAAAATAGTCATAATCTTGAACGACCATTTATGTATCCATATCATACCCAGGATACAGGGGGCTATATGACGCCAAACCATGATCCTTATCAGCAGGCGGCCTATCACCCATTCCAACCAATTCAGCAACAGGCGATGCCTGTTGGAGCTTATCCGGGCAACAGTGTAATGCAGCCAATGCCACAAATGCCACAAATGCCACAAATGCCACAAATGCAGCAAATGCCGCAAATGCAGCCGATTCAGTCCAATCAGCAGCCGCAAGCTCTTAGTCCGTTCGATAATCCGTTGCAGCCAGCTAAACGACCCCCGCTAGGTCAGCAGCAGGCTCATAACCCCTATCCAAAGCAGCAGTTCATGCAAAAACCCCAGCCATCTGGTATCAAATCGGTCATGAATCAATTCAAAACACAAGATGGATCCATGGATATAACGAAGATGATGAATACAGCTGGACAAATGATGAATACAGTTTCTCAAGTATCGTCAATGGTCAAAGGAGTAGGGGGCTTCTTCAAAGTTTAGATGGTGAATAAAGGAAAAGCAGACTTACAAGTGACCCAGCCACTTATTTAAGTCTGCTTTTAAATTTGCCTAATTGATTTCAATCCGATTGCCTCTAATTTTGGGCAGGTGAAGCGTGAGGATGCCATCGCGATGTCGTGCGGTCACTTTTGCTTCATCAATGGGCTTTGGAAAGGAAATAGTTCTTGAAAATGTACCGTCAGAAACTTCTTTTTGAAACATTCCTTGTGTTTTATGCTGCCTATCTACATGCTTTGCAGAAATGGTTACAGCATGGGACAGCACATCAATGGATATTTGGCTGCGGGAAATACCGGGCAAGGTAGCGGTAAGGGTATACTCTGAATTTGTCTCATTGACATCAACCGGAAAGCTGCGTTCTTTAGTAGAACCGAAGAAATCGTCAAGAGATTGCAGCATGCCTTTTGGAGGCCTTTCGGAAAACATTCGATCCATTTTGTTAATAAAATGGGTAAAGGGTTCAATTCGATTTCGATTATTATTTTTTTCAGAAGAGGTCATCACGGTTCTCCTTCCTAAAAAATTCCTTTGCCTATAGGCTATGTAAGGACTGAAGAATTGTGAATGAAACCGATGTGTTTTAGATACGAATCTATAGGGAATAAAGTTACTGATTGATTAATAAAGGAAATGAGGGATTGATATGACAGAAAATAGCAAGCTTTCCTACATAGATACCGGGAAAGGAAATAAAACATTGTTGTTCATCCATGGGTTTTGCGGAAGTCATGAATATTGGAGGAACATCATTGCTGAATTAAAAGATGAATACCGAGTTGTTGCTGTTGATTTACGAGGGCATGGTGCAAGTGAAGAAATAGGGGCATCTTTCTCGATTGTTGATATGGCTGCTGATATTGCGTCATTTATGGAAGAACAGGGAATCGGTCAGGTTTATATGTTTGGTCATTCTCTTGGAGGATATATCACCTTGGCATTCGCAGAAAGGTTTCCTGGGAAATTGTCTGGTTTTTCACTGATTCATTCTACAGCTTTGCCGGACGATGAAGCTGGTAAGGAGGGGCGTTTAAAATCTGTCGGGAAAATAGAAATGGATGGAATCCCTGCTTTCATTGATGGACTTGTACCAAAGCTTTTCGCTAATTCAAATGATCCGAATATTGAACATACAAAGGAAATCGGTTATAAAACAAGTGAAAGTGGTGCGATTGGGTCTTTGCATGCCATGAGGAACAGAACAGACAGAAATCATGTACTCAAAGAGACGAAGCTGCCAGTCCTTTTGGTTGCAGGTGAAAAAGATAAAGTAATTCCCGCTGAAAAAACCTTTTCTGTTAAAGGGAGCCATATTTATGAAGTTATACTTGAGGGAAGCGGACATATGGGAATGTTGGAAGCTCCAAGCAGACTAGCCGAAGAAATCATTCGATATGTCGAGAAGAATTAATTGAAAAAGAATGATCAGGAAGCGGGAGTAGCCGTTTCCTGATTTTTTTTAGGAATAGGAAATAGTTTCCCTTTTGCATAGAACGTTCATTCGGTAGAATAGGAGTATGAGGTGGTTATATGAAACTGCGAAAAAATTTACAAGAAGTCATCACGGAATTAAAAACCAATGAGGATTATAAAGAGAATATTGTACACTGGCAAGTAATTGAAGCGAAAGAGGCAAAACATGTTCCTTTTCCCGATCGAATGAATGATAAGATCAAGCATGCTCTTGAAAAGCGTGGGATAAATGGGTTGTATACCCATCAGGCAACTGCATTTGAGACGGCTGTCAGTGGCAAAAGTCTTGTAGCGGTCACCCCAACGGCTTCTGGTAAAACATTATGCTATAATTTACCGGTCCTTCAAAAAATACTTGAAGATGAAAAAACTAGAGCGCTTTATATATTTCCGACAAAAGCACTGAGTTATGATCAAAAAAGCGAATTGAACGAAATGATTCATGAAATGGATGCTGAGATAAATAGTTATACGTACGATGGGGACACACCTTCAAATATCAGGCAAAAAATCCGTCAGGCAGGGCATATCGTCATCACCAATCCTGATATGCTCCATTCCGGAATCTTACCGCATCACACGAAATGGGTCTCATTGTTTGAAAACTTGAAGTATGTGATCATCGATGAACTCCATATTTACCGCGGCGTTTTCGGAAGTCATACGGCTAACGTCATAAGAAGGTTAAAAAGGATCTGCAAGTTTTATGGCAGCGACCCTGTATTCGTCTGTACTTCCGCAACGATCAATAACCCAAAAGAGTTGGCAGAAGAACTTACGGAAAAACAAATGGTGCTTATCGATAATAACGGGGCCCCGAGTGGGAAAAAACATTTTGTTTTCTATAATCCCCCAATAGTCAATAAACCGCTAAACATTCGAAGGAGTGCGGTTTTGGAAGTCAGGAAGCTCGCAAATGAATTTTTGAAAAATAAAATTCAAACAATCGTTTTTGCACGAAGCAGGGTTCGTGTGGAAATTCTATTGACCTATTTACAGGGACTCGTGTCAAAGCAATTGGGGCCAAAATCAATCAGGGGCTATCGTGGGGGATATCTGCCAACACAGCGTAGAGAAATTGAACAGGGCCTTAGGGATGGTTCCATTTATGGAGTGATATCTACGAATGCTCTTGAGTTAGGTGTCGATATCGGGCAGCTTCAGGTGTGCATAATGACTGGTTATCCAGGTTCGATATCGAGTGCCTGGCAACAGGCGGGACGAGCAGGAAGAAGGCATGGTGAAGCGCTGATCATCATGGTCGGCAGTTCCAGTGCACTCGATCAATATATCGTCCAGCATCCCGATTATTTCTTTACCAGAAATCCAGAAACGGCAAGAATCAATCCAGATAATCTTTTGATCCTGGTTGATCATGTCAAATGTGCAGCGTATGAGCTGCCATTTAAAAAAGGTGATGCCTTTGGAAAAACAGAAATTATGGACGTTCTAGAATTCCTTACCGAAGAAAGGGTCTTACATCAAAATGGGGACAAATGGCATTGGATGAACGATGCTTTTCCAGCAAGCAATATAAGCCTGCGTTCTGCTGCACAGGAAAATGTCGTAATCATCGACCAAACGAATGCACCGGTTAACCGGGTCATAGGAGAAATGGATACGTTCAGTGCAATGACCCTTCTCCACGATGAAGCCATTTATTTGCACCAGGGAATGCAATTTCAGGTGGAAGAACTTGATTGGGATGAAAAGAAAGCATATGTACGTGAAGTCAATGTGGACTATTATACGGATGCTAATCTTGCTGTGCAGTTGTCTGTATTGGAAGTGGATAAACAGCGAACTTTCGCTTCCACCTCAGCTGCCTTTGGTGACGTCGCCATCCGGGCGATGCCTACGATCTTCAAAAAAATCAAATTTGAAACTCATGAAAATATTGGTTCAGGGCCAATCAGCTTGCCTGAGATGGAACTGCACACGAGTTCGGCCATGCTTTCCATGGAGCCAGATATATTCGAGTGGGACGAAAATCGAATAGAGCAAGGAATGATAGGTGCATCCCATGCCCTTAATTACATGATTCCGTTATATGTTATGTGCGATCCGCATGATATTCATGTTTATCCGCAGGTTAAGGCAGCACATAACGAAAAACCAACCATTTTTATCTATGATAGTTATCCGGGGGGCATAGGGTTAAGTGATAAAGTATATGAAAACTCTGAAGTCATCCTAATGGAAACCATATCCATGATCGGAAATTGTTCTTGTGAAAGCGGCTGTCCCTCCTGTATCGGAACGGAATCCGCTGCGAAAACAGCCAAGAGTGATGCAAAACAGTTATTAGGTCAATTTTGTAAGGAAAAACAATGATAGAATACGGGGATAAGTGAAAAGAGGTGTAGTTTTTTGTCTTTGAAAAATAAATTGAACCGTATGAAAACGCATATGAATATAGAACCAGTGAAACATCCTTCTCCTGAACAAGAAAATAGCCAAGCGGTGAATGAAGAAATTCCTTATCTTGAAAAGTGGCTGAAGAACGATACCGTTTCCTTTCATTTCGATGATGACTATTGTTTCATTAGGGAGGTCCGCTACCCATTAACTCACAAACACGGATTATATGCATTTTCCGAGCTGAAAAAGATCGTAAAAGAGTGGAATCAAACTCAATTGGAGCATCCCTTATCCGCTAGGGGCGTTAAAAGTGAAGACCTGTTTTTCTTCGATACAGAAACGACAGGACTTGGAGGCGGAGCGGGGAATACCATTTTTTTACTGGGTTATGCCTATATAGAAGGTGATGAAGTTGTGGTGAAACAACATATCCTGCCGCAGCCCGGAAGTGAAATACCGCTTTACCAAAGCTTTCTGGAAAACATCAATTACGAAACGCTTGTCACATATAATGGTAAATCCTTTGATTGGCCCCAGCTAAAAACAAGACATACCTTGATAAAAGAACATGTTCCAAAACTACCGGAATTCGGACATTTCGATTTGTATCATGCTTCAAGACGTCTTTGGAGAAACAAATTGGAACGAGTGAAATTATCAGCAGTCGAAACGGATATTCTAGGTGTACATAGAGAAGATGATATTCCTGGATATTTGGCACCGATGATTTATTTTGATTTTGTCGAGAGGAAAAATCCGGAAATTCTATTTGGAATCATGAAGCATAATGAATTGGATATTTTATCACTGATCACATTGTATATTCATTTGTCCCGGAAAATCCTTCAAATCGATGGATATTCGGAAGATTCCATGGAAATTGCACGCTGGCTCGCTTATCTAGGAAAAAAAGAGGAGTCCTTCGAGACATATGAAAAAATAGTGGAAGCGGGAAATGAGGAAGATCGGATAATAGCTTACCATGCCTTAGCCTTTCAGAAAAAGAAGCAAAAACAATTCAATGAAGCGTTGGAAATTTGGAAGGAAGTCACCTTAAAAGGGAATGTTCAAATAAGGATACAGGCACAGATTGAATGTGCAAAATTATATGAACATCAATTTAAAGAAGTCGGCAATGCTCTAAAATGTGCATTAAACGCACATCAAGAGATGGTGAGGGAAGGAACCATTGTGGGGAAAAAACAGTCGGAATTGGAAAAGAGGATCAGGCGTCTCGAAATGAAAGAGGATTCCAAGGGTATTTCTGTATAAGATAAGCCAATCAGAATTGTTTTTAAGTGCGAAGTGATGAAAATAAAAAATATGGATACAAATATTGTAGCCTTCAACTATAATGTGTAAAATGGAAAGAGTTGAGGGTGAATTTCCGAATTTCATACCTTTACATCATATAAATTTAAGGTGAAAGCGGAGCGGAGAAATGTATAAAACGACTTTATTTCTATTTTTTGTTGTCCTTTGTTTAACGATTGTTTTATTTACATCATTAAAAGACAGTCTCTATTCCTTTTTATAGAAAAACCCACAGTGCATTTGAAGAGTAGCCATATATTATAATAGTGTACTTATTGATGGCCATACAAAGTTTTAAACTTATTCTGTATAAATAGGTCATTTCATCAGTACACGTCTCCCCTTTTTTTCATAGTCTGTAATGGTAAGACTAAACTTATCATAATGAAAGGGGACGTATTATATATGTATTTTCGTAATTGTGGAGGAAATAAATCCAATGTAATGGGAGCATACGGGAACGCTCCTGGAGTAATGGGCGCATCAACCGGTAAACATAAACACGCTAATGTAATGGGAGCCTATACTGGTCCAACGGCGGTATCTCCAGCGCAATATGGCCCAACGGCTGTATCTCCAGCGCAAATGGGCCCAACGCAAGCACTTCCTACTCAAATTGCCCCAACGCAAGTCTCTCCAACACAGCAATTTGTTAATACGAATGTATCGAACACAGTGATTCCTGTCGTTCATCCATCACATACTACAACTGTCAATAAGCATTGTAACACGTATAAGCATTACTTCCCGCATACTTGTTCCGTGGTGAACGAGTGCTTTACGCAAAACTTGATTTGCAGCGGAAGGCCGCCGATTAACCCATGCTGTCCGCCCCCCCCATGCTGTCCGCCTATGCATTTCGGATACTAAAAAAATAAGGGCTTATTAAGCCCTTATTTTCTTACATAAACATGTTAAAAGGGAGATAACCAAGCAATGAAGGTTTTGTATATGACTGGCTATAAGGCTTTTGAATTCGGGATATTCAAAAATGACCATGAAGCCGTAAAATATATTAAGAAAGCGTTGAAGCAACGTCTTCTGCCATTGGTTGAAGATGGGCTGGAATGGGTGATCATATCAGGTCAGTTGGGCACGGAGCTATGGGGTGCCGAAGTGGTGTTCGATATACAGGACGAATACAACCAGCTTAAATTAGGGGTGCTTACTCCTTTCCTGAAACAGGAGGAGTCATGGAACGAGACGAATCAAGACTATTACCGATCCATATTGGCCCGTGCCGATTTTGTTGAGTCCATTTTCAACAAACCATATGAAGGACCGCAACAGCTGAAAATCAAAAATAGGTATATGGTTCATAAAAGTGATGCCATGCTCATCATATTCGAAGCCGAAAAAGAAGGGTCAGCACGATATCCATATTTCGAAGCGATGAAAAAGGCGGAAACACAGCCATACCCCATCTTTCAGATAAACTTCGATGATCTGCAACTGGCTGCGGAAGAAGGTAGCTGGTCCGAAGAATGACGGAGTAAAAAAATTATGGATTAAAAGTTGTTTCTAAAGCATATTCATATTATGATGAAATTTAGATACAGATTCATGGGAGTACATATCGTTCACTGAAACATTATGCAGATAAAAAGGTGTTTCGTTGACAAACCCATGCAGATTTGAAAAAATAATAAAAAGTCGATTGTATTGGCGAAAGTATTGAGGTGAAGTCTTATGCTATCCGATAAGATAAAATTAACGGCTAAAGATATTCTTGAAAAAGATTTTAAAACAGCAATGCGTGGTTATAAACCAGAAGACGTGGATCAATTCCTGGATCTGATCATTAAAGATTATGAAGTGTTTCATCAGGAAATTGAAGATCTTAAACAAGAAAATCTTAAATTGAAAAAACAAGCCGAAGAGAGTACAAAACGTCCAAATCAACCTGCTCCCAGTGCCACTCCGGGAACCACTAACTTTGACATCCTTAAACGGTTATCCAACTTGGAAAAGCACGTTTTTGGAAACAAGCTTTTTGATTGAGGTTTTGCATGTTAAAAGTGAAATTGATTTAGGTATTGTGTTTTAATGAATAATGGAGTATAATCAATTATATTATGTTAACGTTTGGGTAATTGCTGCTGCATTTTTGCAGTAGAGGAAAGTCCATGCTCGCACGGACTGCGATGTCCGTAGTGTTCGTGCCTGGCGAAAAAATAAGCTTGGGCAGCAATCTTAGATTGCTGACGGCTGGGAAAATGCCTAAGTCCTTTTGGATATGGCATGAATACCTATAAAAGTGCCACAGTGACGGAGCCTTTACAGAAATGTAAAGGGTGGAACGAGGTAAACCCCACGAGCGAGAAACCCAAATTAATGGTAGGGGCGCTTTCTTCCTTGGAATTGAACGAGGAGAAGGACAGAAGCCAAGCTTCTGTAGATAGATGATTACCGCCGAAGTACGAGACGCGAGTCGCTTGCAGTACTGAGGAACAAAACATGGCTTACAGAACGTTATCATATGACACCAAAAGCACAACTCTCCTTTTAAAAGGGGAGTTTTTGTTTTTGGGGATTGCCCATTAATAAAAAGGCGGGCATTCAAATTATTTTTCGTTTTCTGAAACCCTGCTGTGTTAAACTAAGGTCTTGGCAAGTATTTAATTCCATCGAAATATTTCTAATTGAAAGTGTTCAGCAGAAGGACAATGGCTAATTGACATCTAACCGTAACCTTTTTAAAAAATGTTAAGCATTTCCTTGATTCTGGGTATCCTATTTATAAAGGTTTCCTTAACTTTTCTGTTTGCCCTTATTTGAAGGTATTAAGGTATACATAATTGGTTGTGAATAAATGGTCCGTTGCCTGGGATAATTTCATATATGAATATTTGAATCGTACCTTATTGATACATAGATAATTGAGTAAAACTTTATTTTATCGCGTTGGATATCCTGGTTATTAAAAAATGCTGACATTTAATATAGGCAATCAATGACGGACTATAAGCAAAATATAAATTGACCGGTGGAACTTTTAAATATGGTTTACATGTCTAAAATCGATCTTATTCTTAATTAGGAGAATTTAGGTAGATGTGCAATTGAGTTGGATTAATGGAAAGAAGGTGCAGGATTAATGAAACAATTCGATATTATCGCAACATCAGCAATGGGATTGGAATCAATTGTTGCCAAGGAGGTTCGGGATCTTGGTTACGATTGTCAAGTCGAAAATGGTAAAATTACTTACAAAGGGGACCAATCTGCCATTGCCCGCTCTAATTTATGGCTGCGGAGTGCCGACAGGGTTAAAATTAAAGTTGCAGAATTTAAAGCATATTCATTTGATGAGTTGTTTGAAAAAACAAAGGCCTTGAATTGGGAAGATTACTTGTCAGCCGATGTCGAGTTCCCTGTGAGTGGTAAATCGGTTAAGTCACAGCTTTACAGTGTTCCTGATTGTCAGGCTATCGTCAAAAAGGCGATTGTTGATAGATTGAAAAGCAAATATAAGCAAGTATCTTGGTTTGCAGAGACTGGTCCTTTGTTTAAAATTGAAGTGTCTATCTTAAAAGATTTAGTGACACTTACCATGGACACTTCAGGAGCAGGTTTGCATAAAAGAGGATATCGGACAGACCAGGGGGAGGCGCCCCTTAAAGAAACATTGGCAGCTGCGTTAATCATGCTGACCAATTGGAAACCGGATAAGCCTTTCATTGATCCATTTTGTGGATCTGGAACGATTCCTATCGAAGCTGCCTTAATTGGGCAAAACATAGCACCTGGGTTTAACCGGGAATTCGTTTCTGAAACCTGGTCGTGGATGGACAGCAAGGTTTGGGATGAAGCGAGGGTTGAGGCTGAAGATTTAGCCGATTATGATCAGTACTTGGACATAACCGGTTGTGATATTGACCATCGAATGGTCGATATATCAAAAGCGAATAGTTTTGAAGCCGGTCTTGGAGATCTGATTGAATTCAAACAAATGCAAGTGAGGGATATTTCGACTAGGAAAGAGTATGGAGTCATTGTCGGGAACCCACCTTACGGAGAACGTCTTGGTGAGAAAAAAGCGGTTGAACAGATGTATAGAGAAATGGGCCAAGCCTTCAAGAAGCTTGATACTTGGTCAGTATACATGATTACCTCCAATCCTGATTTTGAACAGCATTACGGTAAACCTGCAACGAAAAAAAGGAAGCTTTTCAATGGTTTCATCCGTGCAGATCTTTATCAGTATTGGGGAAAAAGGCCGCCGAGACAGCCTCAAGGTGAAAATTAATAGGTAAATTATAACGGAGGCTTTGATAGTCAGGACGTTTTATTCATAATAGGTTCCAGTCTTGCTTATCATTTCCTTTTCTGTTATTCTAATAATGAATTATTTTTGTTCAGATTTAAGGATTTACCTTAATAATCTTTTGAGCAAGGATAGTAATATAATGTGTGGAAAACACACTAGGAGGCAACAAAAATGGAACAAGGTAAAGTAAAATGGTTTAATGCAGAAAAAGGTTTTGGATTCATCGAACGTGAAGGTGGAGACGATGTATTCGTACATTTCTCAGCTATCCAAGGCGAAGGTTTCAAAACACTTGAAGAAGGCCAAGACGTTACATTTGATGTAGAACAAGGTCAACGTGGACCACAAGCATCAAACGTAAACAAAGCTTAATTCAACCCTATATTACTTACAGACAGGCTCTCTTTTGGAGCCTGTCTTTTATTTTACGAGTCGGGAAACATGGCAGCATACATAGAAGAAAGACATACTTTTTACATTTCATTTCATATGGTAGGGTAAATATCTTGACTATTAATGTGAAATAAAGGATAATATACTTTTGCCTAGAAATAATATGATACGGATCGATACACTGATGATAGATAAAAGGGGAGACCAAGATGCTTAAAACACTGCCTTTTTCGGTAACAAAGGAAGATTCTTTTTACGATAAGCTTTCAGAATGGATCGGTGATGTTTTTTACGATATTCTTCCCGAAAAAGGATTTGAGCTGCGTGACGAACAAATCTTCATGGCTTTTCAGTTAGAAAAAGCCTTTAAAGAAAAGAATGTAAGCTTTGCTGAAGCAGGGGTAGGGACCGGTAAGACCTTGGTCTATTTACTATATGCGATTTGTTATGCGAGATATACGAATAAACCGGCAATTATTTCGTGTGCAGACGAAACGTTGATTGAACAGCTTGTCAAAGAAGAAGGTGACATCCAAAAAATTAAGAATGCTTTAGGTATTGAAGTGGATGTTCGGCTTGCCAAATATCACGATCAATATGTATGTCTTAAGAAATTGGATTACGCTGTGAATCATGAAGATTCAGAGGGAATAGATCAACTCTATGATGAACTTCCCAAGTTTGTCCATGATAACTCATCGATGAACGCCTATACTGCATATGGCGACCGTAAACAGTATCCATATTTGAATGATGAAGACTGGTCTAAAGTGGGCTGGGATCAACTTCAAAACTGTTTTACTTGTGATAAGCGCCATCGTTGTGGACAAACCCTATCACGGGACCACTACCGAAAATCAAGCGATTTGATCATTTGTTCACATGACTTCTTCATGGAGCATGTATGGACTAAAGAAAAACGTAAGCGTGAAGGGCAATTACCGTTATTGCCTGAACATAGCTGCGTTGTCTTTGATGAAGGTCATCTATTGGAATTTGCTGCTCAAAAGGCTTTAACTTATAAAGTTGGGGAACAAACCCTTGCTTCGGTTTTAGAATTGCTTACAGCCAATCAGGTTCGTGAAGAAACGTTATACATCATTGAAGATCTAATTGATATCAATGAAGAGTTTTTTGATTTATTGGACGAAAAAGCCATACATGTCAGCGGATCTAATCGCTATGAAATCCCGATGTCCAAACAAATAACAAGCTTTGCACAAAAGCTTCATAAAAAGGTTGAAGAGTTAGAGGAGAACCTTGTTTTCGAAGCGGAAATGTACACGATCAATGACTACGATTTGAAGGTGACGGAAGAATATTTAGAGCAGTTGGGCTACTCCCTTTCTCTATTTGTGAAGGATGAACAGGCTGTTTCCTGGTTTGAAGAAAATGAAATGACCAAAACATTGGTCATTATGCCAAGGCTTGTACAGGATATTTTGTCTGAACAGGTATTCTCTAAAAAAATCCCTTACATTTTTTCATCGGCGACATTATCGGATAATAAATCTTTCCAATACATTGCAGATAGCTTAGGGATAGAGAAGTATGACAGTTTCTCTGTTGAATCACCATTTGATTATGATGAAGTCATGAAAATGAACATGCCGGGCTTTGAAAACGGAGACCAATTGGCAAAACTTCAATACACCATGAAGACAATCGAGGAAAATGAAGGCCGAACGCTTGTGTTATTCCAATCAAAAGAAGAATTGCATTGGTTCAAGGAAAACTGCCCAACATCATCCTATCCTTTTTATTTTGAAGGAGAAGCGGAAATCAGCGAGCTTGTTAAAAAGTTTCAAGAGGATGAGCAATCTGTTCTTTTCTCCTATCATTTATGGGAAGGGCTTGATGTTCCAGGGCCTTCATTACAAAATGTAGTCATACACTCACTTCCATTCCCGCCACGCGATCCAGTGTTCGAGGCGAAACGTAACTCGGTTACCAATGCATTTGAAGAAGTGGATCTTCCATACATGCTCCTTCGTTTGCGTCAGGGAATAGGGCGTTTGATTAGGACTAGCAATGATTCGGGAACCGTACAGATTTTGATAGAAAAGGATCTATCGGAACAGGTGAAAGAGAAGATTGTCTCCGTTCTTCCTGTAACGCTTTAATAAATTTAATTTGTGAGCCAAGGGAAATCTTCCCTTGGCTCTTATTTAATTTATTATATGGGGTAGTTCTGAAGTGAAAGATTTTTGTATAATATGGTAAAGTGAAGTTTGGAAGGAGCAGTGAATATGAATAAAAAGGGCACAGATCTGATAGAAAAAGAATTTAAAGAATATGTCAAGAAAATCTCGGCCTATAATGAAGCGCTCGCGTTAATTTTTTGGGACTTGCGTACTGGTGCACCGAAAAAGGGAGTTGAGCAGCGTTCTGAAGTAATCGGGGTGCTTTCCTCTGAGGTTTTTAATATGATCACAAGTAAAGAGATGGAATCCTTCATTACGGAACTTTCGAAGGAGCCTCTTAGTGAAACGACGAATAAAATGGTACAAGAGTGTAAAAAAGAGTTTGAAAGGAATAGGAAGATTCCTGCGAACGAATATAAGGAATTCGTCATTTTACAATCCCGCTCTGAAAGTGCATGGGAAGAGGCAAGGGAAAAAGCGGATTTTTCGTTATTCCAACCTTATCTGGAGCAAGTTGTTGCTTATACCCGTAAATTCGTAGAGTACTGGGGATACGAAGGACAGAAATATAATACCCTTTTAGACATGTATGAACCAGGCATGACTGTAGATATACTTGACAGCGTATTCAGTGAGCTTCGTTCGAGTATAGTTCCTCTGGTAAAACAGATTGCTAATAGCGAACACAAACCTGAAACAGCGTTCCTTTATAAAAAATTCCCAAAAGAAAAACAACATCAACTCAATCTTGAAGTTTTAAATCAACTAGGATACGATTTCAAGGCTGGCAGGCTGGATGAAACAGTTCACCCATTTGCAACTGGAATAAATAGGGGCGATGTCCGTGTCACGACCCGTTACGATGAATATGATTTTAGGGGGGCAATCTTTGGTACCATTCATGAATGCGGACATGCCATTTATGAGCAGAATATCGCCGAAGAGTTAACCGGAACACTGCTCGATAATGGGACATCAATGGGAATTCATGAATCCCAATCATTGTTTTTTGAAAACTTCATTGGACGGAATCATAGTTTCTGGAAAAATAAATTCTCCCTATTGAAAGAATATGCTCCTGAACAATTCAATGATGTGAGGCTAGATGAATTTTACCGGGGGATTAACGAATCAAAACCATCGTTCATCCGTATTGAAGCAGATGAACTAACTTATCCCCTACATATAATGATTCGGTATGAACTGGAAAAGGCTCTCTTTAATGGTGAACTTGAAGTGAAGGATTTACCGGAAGTCTGGAATGAAAAATACAAGGATTATTTGGGAATTGTTCCTGAAAATGATGCAATGGGCGTGTTACAGGATGTACACTGGGCAGATGGCAGTTTTGGTTATTTCCCATCGTATGCATTGGGGTATATGTATGCAGCCCAAATCAAGCAGTCGATGCTTAAAGATTTGCCTGATTTTGATGGACTGTTGGAAGCGGGTGATATTGCTCCAATCAGGAAATGGCTTAATGAGAAGATACATAAATATGGAAAAACAAAAGAGCCCCTAGAGATTTTGAAAGAAACGACAGGGGAAGGCCTGAATGTTCAGTATTTAATAAAGTATCTTGAAAATAAATATAAAGAAGTTTATAAAATCAAATGAAATCAAAAAGATGGCCTTGGAATAATTATCAAGGCCTTTTTCTTTTTTCAATGGTTCACCACAATTTTAATCCTTATGAACCTGGTGGGGCATTTTTGATAATATCAATAAAAGGTATCATATAAGCGAATAAAATGTGCCCCCGTTACTCTAACTATAATATTTCCATTTTTTCTTAAAATCCCCGTAATTTCCGAGTCATGGCTTTTTGTTGATAGCAGATCCAGGTTAATTAGTCTTGGTGATTTCGCAATTTTCTAAAATTACGAATAATGTTTTATATTTTTAATTGAAAGTTCGGTTTTTGTTAAAAATGGCTTTTCAAAATGAGCAACCGTTGTTATAATTTATATATTAATAAAATATAAAGTTTCACTCGTATAATAGCAGGGATATGGCCTGCAAGTTTCTACCGGATTACCGTAAATAATTCGACTATGGGTGAGTAATGGATCTTGTTGCATAATGGAAATATTTTGCTGTTTCATTTTTCATTCATGCCCAAGAAATATTGCTTCACTCAAAAAAGTGCTGCAATGTTTCTTGGGCTTTTTTATATCTGGGAAACATTTGCATGGTTTAAAGGTCAATAAACATCCAAGATTGGGAGGAACCTTCATGCAACTTTTAAAGGAAAAAATCTTGTCCGAGGGTCAAGCGTTATCAGAAGATATTTTAAAAGTAGATTCATTCTTGAATCATCAAATGGATCCTATGCTGATGAAAGAAATAGGTAAAGAATTCGTTAAACGCTTCGAACAAAAGGAAATAACGAAAGTGCTGACCATTGAATCTTCAGGCATTGGACCTGGTTTGATGGCTGCCTTGGAATTGGAAGTTCCGCTAATTTTTGCCCGTAAACGTAAATCACTTACTTTGACAAATGATTTAGTGACGGCGACCGTTCATTCCTTTACAAAAAAAGAAACCAATACAATTACAGTTTCCAATAAATATATAGAAGCTGGTGATAAGGTTCTGATCATCGATGACTTCCTTGCGGTTGGACAAGCAGCCCGGGGCTTGGTGGATATCTGTGAGCAGGTTGGAGCAGAAGTGGCTGGAATCGGAATCGTTATTGAAAAAGCATTCCAAAGTGGTGGTAAGGACCTTCGGGAACAAGGGTTTCAAGTGGAATCCCTGGCACGAATTGCAAAGTTGAAATTCGGTGAGATAACTTTCGTTGAGGAAAAGGAAGGGGCATCTGTCAATGTCTAATCAATCACCGTTAAAAGTTGCTTCCTTAGGATTACAACATGTTCTTGCAATGTATGCTGGTGCGATTGTCGTTCCATTGATTGTTGGGGGAGCGCTAGGTTTAACTGCTGTGCAGTTAACCTATTTAGTTTCGATTGACATCTTAATGTGCGGAATAGCGACTTTATTGCAAGTCTGGAAGAATAAATTCTTCGGAATCGGGCTTCCCGTCGTTCTAGGCTGTACATTCACGGCAGTCAGTCCAATGATCGAGGTAGGTACCCAATATGGAGTCACCACCATTTATGGGGCCATTTTAGTGTCGGGATTGATCGTCGTTTTAATTAGTAAATTCTTCGGGAAACTGGCTAGGTTTTTCCCGCCGGTCGTTACTGGTTCAGTCGTTATGATCATTGGAATCACACTCATTCCAGTCGCCATCAACAATCTTGGGGGCGGACAAGGTGCTGCTGACTTTGGAAACTTGGATAACGTAGCCCTTGGTTTTGGAACTTTGCTTTTCATCATTTTTATGTATAAATTCTCAACGGGGTTCGTACGCTCCATCTCTATTTTATTAGGACTGTTAGTCGGAACTTTTGCAGCTTTCTTCCTTGGGAAAGTTGATTTTAGCTCAGTTGCAACTGCCAGTTGGTTGCATCTTCCACATTTTTTCTACTTTGGCACTCCGACTTTCAATATCACTGCGATCATTACCATGACTTTGGTGGCGATAGTCAGCTTAGTGGAATCGACTGGCGTCTATTATGCCTTAGGAGAAATCACGGACAAAGAGATTTCTGAAGATGATCTGGCACGTGGATACCGGTCTGAAGGGCTTGCCATCATGCTTGGCGGTTTGTTTAATGCTTTTCCTTATACAGCTTTTTCACAAAATGTCGGTTTAATTCAATTGTCAGGTATTAAAACAAGAAATGTCATTTATACAACGGCAGGGATGCTCATATTCATTGGTTTTGTCCCGAAAATTGGTGCATTTACGACCATTATCCCTAAGTCCGTGTTAGGCGGGGCAATGGTTGCCATGTTCGGCATGGTAATTGCCGCTGGAATTAAGATGTTAAGTAAGGTGGATTTTGCCTCCCAAGAAAATTTATTGATCATCGCTTGTTCCGTAGGTATGGGACTTGGGGTAACGGTCGTTCCTGAGCTATTTGCTCAAATTCCGGAAAGCGTTCAAATATTAACGGATAATGGAATTGTGGCTGGAAGTCTGACAGCCATTTTCTTGAATATCGTCTTTAACATTGTCCCTACAAAAGGGAAAGTAAAGGAAGCTCGTATTGAAAGACAGAATGTTGCCTGATTAAAAATAGAATCTGTAAACTATTAAATGCCCCCTAATCCACAGGTGATGAGGATTAGGGGGCATTTTTTATTTAGCCCGAAAACTCATCATTGATAAATGAAGTTTTTTAATGTTAATGGAATTTTGTCAGATAAAAGGAAACTCTCTTCACTTTTTGAATATATTGATAGTATATGTTCAGGAAAGTAGTGATAGAGATGGAGAAAAAATATTGTATTCATTGTCGGACCATTTTAAGTCAGGAGTATAGGTGCAGTGTATGCGGTAAAGAGGAGTTTCAAAATATCATTATACAAGTACAAAATCAATCTTCAGTAAAGAAGGAAGAATGAAAGCAGCCCCCTTACCGATTATTTAGGTAAGGGGGTTTTATTGTTTTCGATTACATTTTGTTCATTAAGATGGCCATCCAATGAAATGGGTAAATTGCTTGCTTCATTTAAACCTACACATTTTGGTATTGCCTGCAATGACGGGGGGAATATCCATGATTGTATTCTCGCAAATGCTAAGGAGGTGGCGATATTGCCGGCTTAGCATGTTGCCTTAGTTCTGCTGCGAAAAATTCAAGAGTTTCACATTATATAACCATAAAGCTACAGAGCATAAATGATATCCTGGTGGGTATATTAACCATATCATGAATAATAAGGGGTGGGATTATGCCATATTTATTATCGGCATCACATATAAAGCTACCATATTTACTTTCACAGGAAAAAATCATGGAATTTTCGAGAGAAATCTTTGGATCCTCATTTAAGAGTATTGATCGGTTATTAAAGGCCTTTACGAATGGTCAAGTGGAAAATCGATATTTTTCAAATGATCTTGATTGGTTTAAAGAGGATCATTCTTTAGCTGAGCGGAATGATTTATACATCCAGCAGGCTGTAAAGTTTGGGAGAGAGGCTGTAGAAAAATGTTTAACCAACCCAGAATTTTTAAAAGAAGAGCTGCAGGCATGCGATATAGATGCTTTCTTTTTTATTTCAAGTACCGGGATGGCTACCCCGACCATTGATGCCAGGATAATGAATGAACTTCCATTTAACCCGCATGCAAAAAGAATTCCGATATGGGGGCTTGGATGTGCAGGGGGAGCGAGCGGCCTATCACGTGCTTTTGAATATTGCCAAGCATACCCGACTGCGAAGGTCATTGTTTTAAGTGTGGAGTTATGCAGTCTGACTTTTCAAAGGAATGATATCTCCAAAAGCAATTTAATTGGAACCTCCTTATTTTCTGATGGAGTAAGCTGTGTTTTGGTTTGCGGTGATGAAGTTCCGGATGAACAGTTTTCAAGAAAAGGACGACATTTGAAATTTTTGGATTCGCAATCCACGCTAATGCCGAATTCATTGGATGTAATGGGGTGGGATGTTAAAGACCAAGGTTTATATGTGATCTTTTCGAAAGATATTCCTACAATCATCAAGGATTGGCTTAAACCGAATGTCCAAGAACTCTTAGCGGGAAATGGATTGGATCTCGGGAATATAAAAGATTTCATTGCCCATCCTGGAGGGAAAAAAGTAATTGATGCTTATCACGAATCCCTAGGATTCGATGAAAGCATGACTGCAGTGTCAATGAGTATATTAAGGGAATTTGGAAATATGTCCTCAGCAACTATTTTGTACGTCCTTGAGAGATTCATGCAGCGTGGCGGGAATAAAGGTGAGGTGGGATTGGCTGCTGCATTGGGGCCTGGTTTTTCATCTGAACTTGTGTTAATGAGGTGGAAATGATGATCTTTGCCATTTTCATTATCTTGATTGCCATTCAGCGCCTGGTGGAATTATATATTGCCAAACAAAATGAAAAGCAGTTGAAAGGTGCAGGAGCTGTAGAATACGGTGAGTCCCATTACAGATGGATGGTTCTTATGCACCTTAGTTTTTTTATTGTTCTCATTATTGAAGTGCTCGCGTATGAAAGGGATGTGGCTGGACTTTGGCCGATTTGGCTGACCCTTTTTCTGATTGCACAGTCTGGAAGGATTTGGGTAATTAGTTCATTGGGAAAACATTGGAATACAAAAATCATAGTGGTTCCTAATGCCGAAGTAGTCATTAAAGGTCCTTATAAATATTTTAAACATCCGAACTATCTAATAGTGGCAACTGAGATTATCGTTATTTCTTTATTATTCAATGCATATTATACAGCTATTATCTTTAGTTTTTTGAACGCATGGATGATGGCGGTTCGAATCCCCCTCGAAGAAAAGGCATTAAAGGAACATACGGAATATTCTACGGTTTTTAAGGGAAAATAATAAAAAATTTATTTTCTTATTGAAAATGATTATCGTTCATGATAAGATTCTAAATGAAGATGAAAATTATTCTCAATCACATATCGATAAATTTTTTAATAAAACTAAAAGCTACTCAATATATAAGAGGACGGTGTTGGTAATGGTCTGGGTATTCATTTTATTGACAATCGCTACATATGGTTTTGTGATGAAACATGTATTAAATAATATTCAAAAACCGGCAAAGGCAGTAAAATCCTTTACCGGGTCAACAATGGAAAACCGAGCTGCATTTAACCCCACTCCTACAACCAGGTAATCATCCTGGTTTTTTTTATTCCAATGAATTTACAAGATATGAATCAAACTACATGAATCCGCCAATCGGTGGTTTTTTTTTGAACACGGCCTGTAATAAATCATATAGTAAAACTAAAGCTGACTGTATGAATAACAAACAAAATCGTTTACAATAAGAGTATCAAAATGACGATAGATTAAGGGGTATGGATTCATGATTCAAGAAACATTAAAACAACGTTCCAAATTGGGGATTTTGACTGCCATGTATGATAAATTTCAATCGGCAGGCGATACAGGCAATGCAGATAAACTGAAACAGTTAATCATGAAAGTGAATGATGAGGAGTTCATCATTGCTTTTTGCGGGCATTTTTCAGCGGGTAAATCAAGTATGATCAACTTTCTCCTTGGTGATCAAGTATTGCCTTCAAGTCCGATTCCAACGAGTGCAAATACGGTAAAGGTCCAAAAAGGGGAAGACTATGCCAAAGTCTTTTACCATCATCAGCCACCAGTCTTATTTCCTGCACCTTATGATTTTAAAGAGGTCAAGAAATTTGCCAAGGATGGTGATTCAGTATCGGCAATAACGATAAGTTCCAATCACTTTTCACTCCCGGAATCATGTGCAATCATGGATACGCCAGGAATTGATTCGACGGATGATGCACATCGGGTTTCTACGGAATCCGCCTTGCATTTAGCTGATGTCGTCTTCTATGTTATGGATTATAATCACGTCCAATCAGAAGTCAACTTCCTATTCACCAAAGAATTGTTGGAGGCTGAAAAACCGACATACTTAATTATCAATATGATCGATAAGCATGATGAGAATGAGCTTAGCTTCCAAGACTTCAAGCTTTCCGTTTCTGAAGCATTTGCGAACTGGAATGTATATCCTGATGGAATTTTTTATACATCTGTAAGAGATTTGAACAATAGCGAAAATGAAATTGAAGTGGTTCGGCAATTTATATATGAAATGGCGGGGAAAGGTCAGAATGATGGGAAAGATGCCATCATGCAATCGGCTAAAGCCCTTGTCGAAAGGCATCTTATTTGGCTGAAGGAACAGTATGAAGAGGAACATGCCGATGATTTTGAAGTATTATCAGAACTTCCTCATGAAGAGAGAATTCACCTGACGAATCAAGTGGACAGCCTATTAAAAGAAAAAAAATCATTAACGGGACGGATAGAGGACATCAAGGTCCAATATGCTGAAGCATTAGAAACAATTTTGAAAAGTGCATACATCATGCCCGCGGCTACACGGGACCTAGGTAAATCTTTCTTGGAATCGGCTCAGCCGGATTTTAAAATGGGTCTATTATTTGCCAAGAAAAAAACGGAGGCCGTGCGTGAGGAACGTATCAAAGCATTTTTGACCGATTTACAAGAAAAGGTGAAAACCCAGCTTGAATGGCATCTTAAAGAATTAGCCGTTAAAACGCTTAATCAAGCGGAAATCCATGATTCAACATTTGAAAGTAAGGCGCAGGCACTTCACATCGAGGTAACGGAAGCTTACATAAAAAACTCTTTAAAGCCTCAAGTCGATATTACAGGTGAATACGTTTTAAACTATACGAATGATTTAGCCTCAGCCATCAAGAAGAAAGCACGTGAAATATCTGAAGGATTTTTGAATGGAATGGTCGCTGTTATGGAAGAAATAGTGGAACAGCAGTCCATCTCCATAGATAAGGAGCTTGAAGGTTTTTCCGAATTTGCGGAAGCCCTTAAAGTTATAGCGGCGATGAACGCGGAAATCAAGTACCAAACGGAACGATTAGAGGCCATTGCCAATCAAACTGAAACATCAGTCGATGAGCGTGATATCGATACGCTTTTAACTCAATGGAATGAAGAAGAAAAAAATATTACAGTAAAAATCATGAGAATCGATAAAGGAAGTAATTCCATGCACGTCGAGGAACAACCTGAAACTAATCATGATACAGAAAGTAAGGAAGCTGTTCCTTCTGTAGCTGTTTCTTCATCTGATGGTGCTGATTTACGCGGAAAAGAAAAGCTAATGGAGACTGCAACGAGTTTACATCAGGCGGCCAAGCTGATACAGCCTTTGAAAGGGTTTCAATCACTTTATAAAGAATTGACAGATAAGGCAAATCGCTTGGAACAGCAGACTTTCACGGTTGCCCTCTTCGGTGCATTCAGTGCAGGTAAATCTTCCTTTGCCAATGCACTGATGGGAGAAAGCGTCCTTCCTGTTTCACCTAATCCGACAACTGCGGCAATCAACAAAATCATGTCTTCAGATGCTGAGCATCCACATGGAACGGCAACCGTCAAATTAAAGACGGAAGCGATGCTGTTAGAAGATGTGAGCCTGGCTTTGGCAGCTTTTGATAAATCGGCAAAGACACTGGATGAAGCACTTCACATAGCAGGGCAAATCATTGCGAAGGCAGGGGAAGTTGATAAAGGGAAAACGCATTTATCCTTCTTAAGGGCTTTCCATCAAGGGATGCCCCAGCACCAAGATGATTTAGGAAATGTGGTTACGGTAGATCTTGAAGGGTTTAAACGTTTTGCTGCAGAAGAGTCCAAGTCATGCCTTGTTGATTTGATTGAATTGCGTTATGACTGTGAAATGACAAAGCAGGGGATGGTGCTTGTTGACACCCCTGGGGCGGATTCGATAAATGCCAGACATACAGGAGCAGCTTTCGAATATATTAAGAATTCGGATGCCATCCTTTTTGTGACCTATTATAATCACCCATTTTCAAGGGCAGATAGGGAGTTCTTGATACAACTTGGACGTGTGAAAGATTCTTTCGCGATGGATAAGATGTTCTTCATTGTCAATGCAGTCGATCTTGCACAAACCACTGACGAGTTGGACGAAGTGATGGATTATGTCACAGATCAATTGAATGGATTCGGAATCCGTTTTCCAAAACTGTTCCCGCTTACGAGTAAGGGAGCATTGCTGGAAAAACAGACGCCTGGTTCATTTAAGCATTCGTTCCTTCAAAGTAGCGGTATTTCGGAATTCCAAGACCAATTCGATTCTTTCATCGAAAACGATTTAGCTGGACTTGCAATCGAATCGGCTAAAGCGGCCGTAAAAAGAACGGAAGAACTGCTCCGTGATGTAATTACAGCTTCCAGGCAGGATGAAAAGGCGAAACGAAAAGCCCTGGAGTCCCTTTCACAAGAGGTACAGTCCATTTCGGAACTACTCTCTGTCATTAAAGGGGATGCAGAAAAGCAACGTTTGAAAAAAGAAATCGATGAATTGACTTTCTATAGTAAACAACGGGTCTTTTTCCGATTTAATGATTTCTTCAAGGAATCGTTCAACCCGGCTGTCTTAAAGGATGATGGAGGGGATCTGAAAATTGTCCTCAAGCAAGCGATGAAGAACTTATTGGATGCGTTAGGTTTTGACCTTGCCCAGGAAATGCGGGCAACGGCTTTAAGGACGGAAATGTTCGTAAATAAATTGCTGAACGAGAAGCAAAGCAGTTTGCTTCAGCAAATTCAAAAAGTAAGAAAAACCCTTTCATTACAGCCATATGAACCTAATGAGAGGGAGTCCATTGAATTCACAGGAGCATTTGTACAATTGGAAACTGGGGAATTCAAAAAGGAATTGGCGTTATTTAAAAATCCAAAATCTTTCTTTGAAAAAAATGAGAAATTGAAAATGAGCGAAGGACTTCAGAAGCGGCTGGATGATCCTGCCCTAATGTATGTAAAAGGACAGGGTGAGCGGATTTTCGAGATGTATAATGAAGTCCTCGATCAGGAGTTACTTGCGATTCAAAAAGAGTTTAAGACAGAAATATCGGAGATCTTTGCAGGTTTACGTGCAGCAATGGAAGAAACGGTAGATTTACCGTATTATGAAAATGCAGTAGCGGAATTGGCAAAAATGCATTCGAAATAGAAACGAGGTTCATTCATGAAAGAAAACCTTATTTCAAAATTGAAATTCCTAGAAAGAAAAGAGAATATGACCATTTTGATGGCTGCTGTTACTGGCAGCCATTCTTTTGGTTTACCATCCGCCCATTCGGATTTCGATGTTCGGTTTATATATGTTCATAATGATAAGCGGTCTTACCTCAGCTTGAGTCCTGCAGTTGAAGTGATTCATTTGAAAGAAAACATATATGACATGGAAGGCTGGGATCTATTTAAATCATCCCGTCTTACGGTAAAGAGTAATCCAGCACTATTTGAATTATTTCAGTCGCCAATCAAGCTGATTACACATCCGGATTATTATAGGAAGATGGATGGTTTGATAGCGGATTGCTATTCCAAAAAGGCACTAGGACACCATTACTATCGGATGATGGGCGATAACCTTCAGAAATTGACAAAAAACAGGGACTCTGAAAGAAAAGGACTAAAAACATGGGTACAAGTTTACCGTTCGTATTTAATCCTGGAATATATCATCCAACAGGGGTCATTGCCACCTTTATCCGTTTGGGAATTACTTGAATCGGTTTTCATCGATCAAGAAATGAAAACCAGTATGACCCGAATATTTAAGGCAAAACAAAAGGAAGAATATATAAGCAACAATGAAAGTGAAAAGAATCTTTCATTATTAGAAGGGAAATCACTTTCCTTAAAGAATGAAATAAATAAGCTTCCTCCAGGAAAGAACATGGAAACGGAGCTTAATCAATTAATCTGGACCATATTGAATTAGGGGGTTATGCAGATGGGTTATATAATGGAAAAAGAAGAGCTGTTGCCGTTGTTGAATTCTAGTGATATCAGAATCTGTGACTGCCGCTTTCAGCTGGGCTCTCCTGATGCAGGGCATAATGAATACGAGAAAGACCATATTTCCGGCGCTGTTTATTTCGATCTCGAAAAGGATTTATCGGGGCAGGTTCAAAAACATGGCGGAAGACATCCTCTACCTGACCTGGAAAAGTTTAAAAATAAACTAGAATCAAATGGAATCTCCAATGATACGGTGCTTATCGCTTATGATGGGGGGGAAGGTTCTTTTGCTTCTAGGTTTGTCTGGTTGCTAAGCTATCTTGGGCACCAGAAAGTCTATGTTCTTAACGGGGGGTATCGCGCCTGGACGGATGCGGGCTATCCGATAGACTCGAATCATCCCAATAATAGTACTAGAGAATATCGTATCGATTTAAATGAAACCGTGCTTGCATCTTTTCAAAAAGTGAAGGACTATACAATGAATAGGCCTGACCATATCGTTTTAATGGATTCAAGGGAATCTAAACGGTACGAGGGAATCGATGAGCCGATTGATAAAAAAGCAGGGCATATACCTGGTGCAGTTAATAAGGTGTGGACGGACGTTTTGGATAATGGCTATTATAAAAAGAAGGAAGATCTTCAGGCAAATTTCACAGGCATCGGCAGGGATAAAGAAATCATTGTCTACTGTGGTTCAGGTGTAACGGCATCTCCCAATTATATCGCCCTGAAAGAAGCGGGCTTTAAAGATGTGAAGTTATATATTGGCAGTTTCAGTGACTGGATCTCCTATGATGATAATCCGATTGAATAATATTTTTTCCAATTAAACGATCCTTAAAAAAGGGGATAGTTATGTTAAAATGGATGTACATCATGATAGAGGTGATAATGTGTTAATGAAAGAAAATGAGCAACATCCTTCCTTTATGCTTGTCGACGGGATGGCGCTATTATTCAGAGCTTTTTATGCAACGGCCGTTACTGGTCAATTCATGATTAACTCAAAAGGCATTCCTACTAATGCCGTCCAAGGTTTTTTGAAACATATGCTGACGGCGGTGAATCATTTTTCACCTAGCCATATAGCAGTGTGCTGGGATATGGGCAGCAAGACTTTCAGAAATGAATTATTTGATGGATACAAGGCTAATCGTTCAGAAGCTCCCGTCGAAATGATCCCTCAATTCGACTTAGCGAAAAAAGCGGTTGAAGCATTTGATATCCCTAACATAGGGCTCTCTGGATATGAAGCGGATGACTGTATCGGGACAATTGCGAAGGCATCTGCCCAACATAGTCGGGTAGGTATATTGACAGGCGATCAAGATATGCTCCAGTTAATAGAAGAAAATATTTCTGTGCTATTGTTAAAAAAAGGATATGGTAACTATGAAGTGCATAATCCTGATAGCTTTTTTGAATGGAAAGGGATCACTCCAAGACAAATGATCGATTTAAAAGCTTTAATGGGCGATACAGCTGATAACTATCCCGGGGTTAAAGGAATTGGGGAGAAGACAGCGTTGAAATTATTGATTCAGTATCAAAGTATCGAAGGGATTCTTGAAAATGTTGCTTCATTGACAAACGGGCAGAGAGCTAAGATTGAATCTGCCGTAGATATGCTTCATTTATCTAGAAAACTGGCCGAAATAAAATGTGATGTACCAATTTCATGTTCTTTGGACGATGCGGTTTATCAGTATGATCGTGAGAAGGTCAAAAATCTGGCCAAGGATCATGAATTCAGGACTTTACTGCGAATGATTTAATATTGAAATAATTCGGAGCTTCCCTTTTGGAGCTCCCAAGTGTATAGACAAAAAGGTTTCGGAATGTACTCCCTTCCGAAACCTTTTTCATTTTTTATTGGTTTTGAAGCCGTTATAGAGAATAGTTGATCTCTCCAAGTCCAGTTTGCCATCTTCTTTACATTCATGGAAGCGAAAGTAAGCATCGACTGTATCGACAAATATTTAAGTCCCCTTAACGTTGTCCAACACATGCCATGCTTTTCTTTGCATCTGCGAATACTCGTTCAATTGTTTCTTTGCGTTTCGCATAAATTGGCTTTATATCTTCGTGATGGCGATGATCTGCTACTTCCACGTATTCTTGCCAAATATGACGCGTCACTACCTTTTGATGGTCTTTACTGTCCGTACAATGTGCTAAAAAAGGGCCACGTTGGGCAAATTTATTTTGGTGATTTGTACTCACGATTCCACCTGTCGGGCGAAGATAACAGTCACAGAATGCATCGTAAAACTATTCATGTATACGGTAGAATCCTTCTTTTTACGTGGTCGTGTATATGGTAAAGCCGGTGTAATCTCCGGTTCAAATAAGTATCTCGTAATCCCAGGTGTTTTATATGCGGCATCTGTGGCAACAAATTCGGGTTTTCCAACTTTTAAATAATCACGTTTAGAGGCTCTAAGATATTGCTATCATGTGTGTTACCTGGTGTAACAATAGTGCCCACTACAAAACCGTATCGATCTAAGGTAGCATGGAATGAATAGGCAAACTGTTTTGTTCGTTCGTCTTTGACGAGTATCCACTCTCTGGATTAATTGTACTTTCTTTCATTTATACGGTGAATTTTTTGTCGAAAAATGGATAGTCAAAATCTTTGATATACGGTAAGATGAAAATAAGGCATGAAGTATGGAGTGGATGCAGAAGTGGCGAGATCAACTGAAGAGTATGTTAGTTTTTTAGAGGGTAAGGGATTCACTTTTGGTAATGGCGATATTGGTTTTATTTATTTTGGTAAGCGCTACACGGACGCAAGTGATATTTTAGTCAATGCAGCAATAGAATTGACTTTGAAGGCTCAAAAGAATTTTGATGGCAGCTTTTATATCTCTTTTTTGGAAAACTTAAAACAAAATGGTATTGAAACCCGCGGTGAAGCAGTATCGTTTGCCAAAGAACAGGGGCTGCTTAAATAAATCGGACTTCGTAACTTTGAAGTCCGATTTATTTTTATGGCTTTTCAAGAAAACTCCTTTGCTATCGGTTTCTTTTTCTTAGCAGGCAGCTCAGCAAGTATCATCCCCAAGAAAATGAATGCGCAGCCAATGATGGAAGCCGAAGTCAATTTTTCCCCAATCAATATGTATGAGGATAAAGCAGCAAAAACCGGTTCCATTGAAAAAATCAATGCGACCCTCGTAGGTGTCGTATAGGCTTGGAAGAATGTTTGTGCGAAAAAGGCGAACGCAGTGGCAAGGGCTGCCGTAACCAATAAAGCAGTCCAAACGTCTTTCTGTAACATGACCTCTGAGCTGAAGATGACGGAATGATTCTCTTTGAAAATGAAGGCTGAAACATAGGATAATAGAAATACGGTGGAAATCTGAATCAGCGTCAACGGTAATGCGGGAAGGGTCTTGGCATATCTAGCGGTCGTAATGATCTGCATGGCAAAACTTATTGCGCATAAAAATACCAATAAATCACCGATATTCAAATTGGACCGGTCAGCGAGAGTCATTAAATAAAGCCCAGCGGTTGCGGCTGTGACACCTATAATTGTATTACGGGAAAGTCTATGTTTTAAAAGAAGCAGAGAAAAAACGGGTACCATGATGACACTTAATCCTGTTATGAAGCCTGTCTTCGCAGGAGTTGTATAATTCAATCCAATCGTTTGAAGCCCATAGCCCAGAAAAAGCCAAACCCCGATATGAAACCCAGCTTTAAAAAGGCCCTTGTTCCAAGTTTTCCCCTTTTTGCTTAAAGTCGATAAATAAGGGATAAGCAAGAAAACGAAGGCCATGAAGAAACGGACGGCATTAAACGTGAATGGTTCAAGAAAAGATAGGGCATTTTGAACCATTACAAAAGTGACGCCCCAGATGAATACAACGAATAATAATGAAAAATCAGCTGTCTTGTTCATGAATTTCCTCAGCTTTATTCAATCGAATGGCCCGTCTCGCCAACTCATCCGCGGACTTGTTTTCGAGATTTGGAATCCATTTCATGAAAAATAACTCAAGCTCGTCGGAAAGCTTTAGCGCCCTTTCCAGCAGTATGGCATACTTCTTTTTTGCAAATCTTTTTTCAATGGCCTGGTTGATGGCTTGGGAGTCAGTCCGAAAAGAAACGATTTGATACTTATTGACTACACAAATTTCCAATGCTTTGATTAAAGCATGGTACTCCGCTTCATGGTTTTCCATATTTCCAAGCGGAATGGAATGCCGCTCGACCACACCGTTATTATTTATGAAAACACCTGCGCCGCTCGGCCCTGGATTGCCCGCACTGGCACCATCAATATACACTTCGATCAAGATGTGCTCCTCCTCGAGTTTAACAGTCAATATGCTATGGTAAAAAACATTTCCTATAAAATTAAGATTGAAACATGAGAATTTCAGGCTGATATGGGAACTATAATTAAATAGTGATTCAAATGCTTACAATATATTATAAAGGGTATGCCGAAAAAAAGGTATGAAAATTGTAAGCTGTTCTGCATGAATAGTGAGTTGATAAGGAGCTGGAAATCTTTGAAGGTAATTATGAAATGGACATATCATGCTTCAAAAAAACCATCTGCCGATTTCGTTTCGGATTGGCTTGATGCCGGAACTGCACTAGTCATAACAGAAGATCTTGAAAAGGCAGGAAGGCTGAAAGAAGTGGAATTCAAGGATGAATTCGACACAACATGGACGAAGAAGGAGCTAAAAAAACTCCTGACTGAAGTTGAGGAGGAGCCGCAGGATGTGACGGTTTTTTTTGATGGCGGTTTTCAAAAAGATGAAAAGGTGGCAGGAATCGGTGTTGCCATTTATTTTCGTCAAGGTAAGAAGTTCTGGAGGTTACGCACCAACGTGAAATTGGAGCAATTCGAGACCAATAATGAAGCAGAATATGCGGCCTTTCATGAAGCGGTCAGGCAGATGGACGAACTTGGAATCCACCATCAAAGCTGTGTATTTAAAGGGGATTCTCTAGTTGTCTTAAATCAACTTTCCGGTGAATGGCCATGTATGGAAGAAAACTTAAATAAATGGTTGGACCGCATTGAAGCGAAGCTGGATGCGTTAAAGATCATTCCGGTCTATAAGCCAATTTCCCGAAAAGAGAACCAGGAAGCCGATCGCCTGGCAACACTTGCTCTACAGGGAAAATCCATTTTCAGCAAAATAGAAATTGCTGGATCAAAGGAGTCATAACAACAATGAACAGGAAAAAAATATATGAAGAAGTGGAAGATGTTCTCGCTTCATTTTGCCAGGATTGTTTTTTACGAAAGCATTTTCGAAAAGAGAAGGGGCGTTCATATGCCCATCAGTTCTGTATTTCAGAATGTACAGTTGGTGAAAAATTAAAACAGCTGGGCAATGAACTTAGTGACCGTTCGTAAGTATCGAAAATTGCTTTCATTAAACACAAAGTCATGGAGGATATGGTATTATAGGTAAAAAATAGAGGGAAGTGTGAGAGTATTGATTAACAGAAAAGGGAAGCTGAACAATAAAGCGACTCCACCTCTTACCATCCCAGAAATTGACTTAATAATGGAAGAATTGAACAAAAGAATAGAAGGTGAATCCGCTTTAACTGAAGATCATGTACAGCCTAAGGTGAAGATTCATGAAAGAATAAACGAAGCCTCTATTCAAATCAAAAACATCTTTCAAGTTATCCGTAATGAAGGAAATATACAGATTGAAACGGTTGAAATGATTAACGCAGAGGTTGCGCCTGTTATTGCAGAAGCTGCAAAGCTTCCTGATATTTATTACCTTTTCGAAAAGATGCAAGCAAAAAATGAGTGCACGTATAGCCATAATATCGGTGTCGGAATCATTGCTACTTATTTGGGGATGAAGCTTGGATTATCGAAAGAAAGCCTTTCCGTTCTTACATTGGCAGCCACTCTGCATGACGTGGGTAAAACAAGGATACCAGAGAGTGTATTAGAAAAACCGGGTAAACTGACAGCGTCAGAATATGAAGAAGTGAAACGCCATACCATTTATGGGTATGAGTTACTTAAAACGATCCCGGGCATTCCACCATCGATTGCATTAACAGCCCTTCAGCACCATGAACGGGAAGATGGGCAAGGCTATCCTCTTGGACTGAAGGGGAATGATATCCATCACCATTCGAAAATCGTGGCAATAGCTGATGTATTCCATGCAATGTCATCAAATCGTGTGTATCATCAGGCCATGCCGTTTTTTAGGGTGATTGAGCAAATGAAAAGTGATATGTTCGGTAAATTCAATCCTGAAATCCTGCTGGAGTTTATAAGCCGATTAATGACCACCTTAGTCGGAAAAGAAGTAATGCTTACTAATGAACGAATCGGGACGATCATTATGATCAATCCGTACGATCCCCTTAAAGTTTTAATGAAAACCAGTGAAGGGATCATTGATTTGCGGGTGGAAAAGGAATGGCGGATTGAACGGATCATCGGTTAATGAAAAAAGAGCCCGATTATAAAAAATCGGGCTCTTCGTCATTCTGCTTTACCGAATCGAAATAGGCTTTGAGCATCACTTTATTTTCACTGAAGTCTGCAATCGTATATTGATCAAGGACCTGTAGAAAAGCATCCAAGGCATTATTAAGGACAAATTTCAATGAACAAACGGGAGAAATCACACAGTTATCGTGATCTTTAAAACATTCCACTAGATAAAAGTCCTCTTCGGTTTTCCGCACCAGTTCCCCTACATTTATGTCAGCAGGTGATTTTGCAAGCCGGAAACCGCCATTTCTTCCGCGTATCGTCTCAATATAGCCTAGTTTACCTAGATTATGAACAATCTTCATCAAATGATTTTTAGATAGTTGATAAACTTCAGAAATCTCTTTTATATTTGATAATTTGCTTTGGTCGTGGGAAGCCAGGTAAATCAACACTCTAAGTGAGTAATCGGAATAACTCGTCAACCTCATGTTTATCGCCTCACATTCTATCCCCATTTGACTATATCATAAATGTGAACATTTTATAAACATGAAAACTTAATTTTTGAAAAGATGTATTAAAAATATTGCTTTTAATTCAATTAAGTTCTAATATAAACATGTATTAAAAATACTTGTTTAAGAAGAGGGGTTTATCTATGCTATCCCAGAAAACTATCGATATTATCAAATCAACCGTACCTGTTTTAGAAGTGCATGGTACAACTATAACAACTGTATTCTATAAAAGTCTTTTCGAAGCACATCCTGAATTATTAAATGTCTTTAATCATGCCAATCAAAAAAAGGGGCGCCAGCAAAATGCACTCGCCAACACGGTTTTGGCGGCAGCTAAATATATAGATCAACTTGAAACGATTTTACCGGCAGTGAAGCAAATAGCACAAAAACACAGGAGTCTCGCAGTTAAAGCAGAACATTATCCCATTGTAGGAGAACATCTATTAAATGCAATCAAGGAAGTGTTACAAGATGCGGCGACAGAAGAAATCCTCCAAGCTTGGGGAGAGGCCTATGGAGTCATTGCCGATGTTTTCATTAGCATCGAAAAGGAAATGTACGATCAAGCTTCCAATCAGGACGGAGGATGGTCTGATTTCAAACCATTCATTGTAGTGGAAAAAGTACAAGAAAGCGATGTAATTACTTCCTTTTATTTAAAGCCAGCAAATGGCGATAAGGTTCCAGCATTTCTTCCTGGACAATATATTACCGTTCGTATCGAGATACCGGGTGAACGCTATTTATTCAACCGTCAGTATAGTTTGTCTGATGTTCCTGGAAAAGATTACTTCCGGATTTCCGTTAAAAAAGAAAAGCCGGGAACCTCTCCTGATGGAAGGGTCTCTAACTACTTGCATGAATTCATTCAGATGGGTGACAGTATAGACGTAACGGCACCTGCAGGTGATTTCACCATCGAATTGGAAAAACGAACACCGGCAGTATTCTTGAGCGGAGGCGTTGGCATAACACCTTTCATGAGTATGGTCCATGCGGTAGCTGAGCAAACACCTGAGCGTGATGTCCAATTCATTCATGCTTCCGATAATGGTCATTTACAGCCGTTCAGAGCGGAACTGACAGAACTAACGCACAAGCTTGCTAGCTATCGTTTATCCTTTGTCTTTAAAAATCCGAGTGAGGATGATAAGGACCTGCCGAATTTTGAAAAGGAAGGATATATCGATAAGGAATTATTGAGCAGTTTTGTAAAACCTGAAGCTGATTATTATGTGTGTGGTCCAGTTCCTTTCATGAAAGCCGTTATTACTTACCTGAAAGAGTTGGGGATAGGTCCGGGTAAAATTCACTATGAGTTCTTCGGCCCAGCAATGGCGCTTTAAGGTTCATTCATGTTAGGAAGGTTATTGACATCAAGAAGATTATTTTGCATACTATATTAAAACAATGAACGTTGAGGGAAGATTAGTATGCGAAAATCACTGTGACAGAGAGCGGGGTCAATTGCTGGAAGACCCGTGACAGGAAAGCGCAGAACCTGCTTCTTGAGTCCTATGCAAAACATAGGCGCAAATCCTGGCGTTATCAGGCAAAGTGGAATGCATGAATTTGCATTCAATGAAGGTGGTACCACGGAAAGCAGCCCTTTTCGTCCTTATTTCGAGGATGAAACGGGCTTTTTTTTATGTCTAAGATATTTATTGGGGGAAAAATCGATGGAAAAGAAACGCATCGTTGTAAAGATAGGAAGTAGTTCTTTAACCAACACACAAGGTGAAATCGACCAAACAAAATTTTCCGATCATATCCAGGCAGTGGCAGCCTTAAGGAAGGCGGGACATGAAGTTGTCCTTGTTTCATCAGGTGCTGTAGCGACAGGTTTTCGCAAGCTCGGTTATCCTACGAGACCTGTTACCCTCAAAGGAAAACAAGCTGCTGCAGCTGTAGGGCAAAGCCTATTGATTCAATCATATATGGAACAATTAGGGCACTTTGGAATCGTTCCGGCGCAGATTTTATTAACAAGGAAAGATTTCTCGAAAAAAGAAAGATATAAAAATGCATATGCAACATTGATGGAATTGCTTGAACGCGGCATCCTGCCGATTATTAATGAAAATGATACAGTATCAGTCGAGGAGTTGACTTTCGGTGATAATGATATGCTATCCGCCTTAGTAAGCGGGTTAGTTCACGCCAATAACTTGATTATTTTAACGGACATTAATGGGCTCTATGATTCCAATCCACAGACAAATCCAGGGGCCAAACGATTTGAAAAGCTTTCCGAAGTAACGTCGGATTTATTGCAAATGGCAGAAGGTACGGGATCTAATGTTGGAACCGGGGGGATGAAATCGAAGCTGATTGCAGCCCAAACTGCATTGTCTCTTGGAGTGAAAGTATTCATCGGTTCTGGTGTGGGGAGCGAAAAACTACTAACAATCCTTGAAGGTAATGGTGATGGCACCTATATTGGGAATGATGTCTTGACGACGGTAACGAAAAACAAACAGTGGATATTCCTTCATTCACAAGTATCCGGAAAAATTTTCGTTGATGAAGGTGCCGAAAGGGCTTTAGTTTCAAATGGCAGCAGTCTACTACCAGCTGGAATTTATGAAATTAAAGGAGTATTCAATAAGGGAGATGTCGTCGAGGTCTTCGGTTCAAACGGATTATTAGGGCGGGGTGAGGTCCTTTATTCCGACGAAGAATTAAAACAGGCTATGGGCAAGCGGACAACCGAGCTTTTGATCACTTCCATAGAAGTGATCCATCGCGATAAATGGGTAAGAGCATAGGTAATCAATTTTAGAGAAAGAAAAGGGGGGGCATTAAAATGAGTGAAGTGACTGCGAAAGGAAAGGCAGCCAAAAAAGCCAGTTATCAGCTAATTGGATTGACTACGGAAAAGAAGAATGAGGCACTTGGAAAAATTGCAAAGCAAATTGTTATCGATAAAGATCATTTGATAAAAGAAAACCAAAAGGATTTAGAAGAAGGCAGGAAAAAAGGCTTCAGTGAGTCGATATTAGATCGAATAATGTTAAATGTTAACCGTATTGATGACATGGCAGCTGCAATTACGCTATTAATCGATTTAAAAGATCCAATTGGAGAGAAATTGGAGACTATCGAAAAAGAAAACGGTTTATTAATTAAAAAATTACGTGTCCCAATTGGTGTTATTGGAATGATTTATGAAGCAAGGCCAAATGTGACCATCGATGCAGCTACATTATCCTTGAAAACGGGGAATGCGGTCCTATTAAGAGGTAGCTCTTCAGCCAAATACTCCAATATGGCACTAATCTCTTCCATTCATAAAGCTTTAGAGAATACGGAAATTCCTATAGAAGCTGTTCAGTTAATCGAGGATACGAGTCGGGAATCCGCTAAGGAACTTTTTCACCTTAATGAGTATTTAGATGTTTTGATTCCTCGCGGTGGAAAGAATTTAATTGAAACGGTCATTAAGGAGTCCACTGTTCCCGTCCTTGAAACGGGAGCAGGCAATTGCCATATTTTCATCGATGAGACGGCAGATTTCACCATGGTGGAGAATATTGTCTTAAACGGCAAAACACAGCGTCCTTCCGTATGTAACGCGATTGAAAGCCTGCTTATTCATGATAAATGGTTTGAAGAAAATGGGAAGAGTCTTTTGAAAGTCTTGAACGAAAATGGCATTGAAGTGTACGGTGATGAAGCAGTTTGTAACATTTTTCCTGAAGCAAAACCTGCCACGGAAGAAGATTGGTCAACAGAGTATTTAGCATTGAAAATCAGCGTGAAAACCGTTAGTTGTGTTTCAGATGCTATTGAACATATTAACCGATACGGTTCCAAGCATTCTGAAGCAATCCTAACGAGAGATGAACAAAACGCTTCCATATTTTTGAATAAAGTAGACGCGGCAGCAGTTTATCACAATGCTTCCACACGTTTTACCGACGGCTTCGAATTCGGTTATGGCGCTGAAATCGGCATTTCTACACAAAAGCTTCATGCACGTGGACCAATGGGCTTGCCGGCGTTAACTTCGAGCAAATATTTTATTTATGGCGAGGGACAAATCCGAGAGTAATTCCATTCAATAATAGATGGTTATCAAAACTCACTTAAGGGTATTGAATAGTACATTACTTTTAAAGGAGAAGATACCATGAACAATAGATTTATAGCAATTTATGATAATGAAAATGCAGCAACCTTAGCAGTTGAAAATTTAAAGAAAAAAGGTTTTTCATCCGATCAAATATCTATAGTCGCAAAAAATATTGATAAATTACCAAATGAAGCCGAGGAAGTGAGTCCTGCAAAGACTGATGGATTCGTAGCAGGTGCAGCGGCCGGCGGAGCTGTCGGTTTGACAGGCCTACTTATTGGAATGAGTGCATTGGTAATACCTGGTGTTGGTCCAATATTGGCTGTAGGCCCTATTTTTACCACATTTGGAGGAGCGGCAGCTGGAGCAGCCTCAGGTGCCGGAGGATTGAAAAAGCCATTATTGGATATTGGACTGGAGGAAGCTGAAGTCGACCGATATGTAGAAGATATCAAGTCCGGAAAAATTCTTGTCATTGCAGATCCCGTTTTAAGTAAATGAATATCGTAAGAAAAATCCCCTTATGACCTTTCATAGGGGGATTTATTTTGACCTTCTTTATTCATTATGGAAAGATTCATTCTTCCTTTGTTGTTCTTCCGCAAGAAACTCCAAAAAGACATTCATTGCAGATAGCGGCTGCTCATTTACCTTTTTATAGTAATTACTTTTCCTGGCATCGGTTAAGTAGTTGCTTTCTTTCATTCTCTCCAGCATATACTGTTGGCTCATTTTCGCTATTTCTTTTTGGTTGTGTTTGTTTTCCTTTAAAAGGGCAAATCCTACAGCACCCACTAATGCATATATTGCAAGGGCAATTTTAGAGATTGGGTATGAGTCGTTTTTAAATAAAAGAAAAAATAGATTTATGATAGAAAACCCTATCATTACGGTTGAAAAAAAACTATATTTCATATTTTTCTTCAATAATGGAGACAGTTTTGATTGAAGTTTTTCGATTTCGCTTTGCATGAAACGCGGTATATTATTTATCTTAATATTCATGGTTTCCTCCTTAATATGCATATTTGCATGGGTTAACTTTTGTTTCATTTCATGGTCGGTAAGGTATATTTATACAAACCTATTTAAGGAATCAGGAAAAGGAACCTAATTGTCTCTATCTTATCGCTTAGATACTGATTTGTCATTTATTATACTTTAATATTAAGGAATCAATCTGGGGATAAAGTAAAAAAAGAAGATAGATAAGAAGCCTTGAATATGATTTTCCTAAACTTAAAAAAAGATGCCTTGCTATTATTAAAAAAATTTGTTATTATCATAAAATAACTTATTGACTGTTTTGTTCAACTGGTCAGTTCGAGGTGATATATGTCAATTGACAGGAAAAAGTTAATATTAGAAGCTGCGACAAAGTCTTTTTCACTCTTTGGTTATAAAGCTACAACAATGGAACAAGTAGCTAAAATAGCAAATGTTGGAAAAGGGACCATCTATACCTTTTATGCCAATAAAGAACAATTATTTAAAGAGATTGTGTTAGGAATGATTGAAGAAATGAAAAATGAGGCTGAGCAGTCAATTAAACCAAACTTAACCTTTTATGAAAACCTGCATAGTGCACTATATCGAATCTTAGAATTCAGAAAGGAGCATCAATTATCACTGAAGCTATTTCAGGAAGAAAAAGAAATGGGAACGCCAGCCGTTTTACAAATGTTAAATGAAATGGAAATAGAAATCATTTCCTATATTAAGGAAAAAATTAAATTAGCTATCGAAAAGAAAGATATTTCTCCATGTAATCCTGAAATAACAGCTTTTATCATGTTGAAGATTTATTTAGCTCTTATATTCGATTGGGAAAGAAATCATAAACCACTTGAAAAAGAAGAAATAGCAGAACTATTTCAGTTATATTGGTTTAACGGATTGGCTGTCACTCCTGATAGTCCTTATTATTTGCAAAAAAATGACCAAATGAACAAATTGGTCAATCATACTTAGGGGGAAAATTCTTTGAAATCTAGTTTAATAAAACAGGAGTTACTTGGCCTGTTTAAAAATAAAAAATTGCTTATTCCAATTATCGCAATTCTGTTTATTCCTATCTTGTATAGTGGTATGTTTTTATGGGCTTTTTGGGATCCGTATGATCGCCTAGAAGATTTACCAGTTGCCATTGTAAATAATGACACTGGTGCTAAGTTAGAGGGAAAAGAATTAAAACTCGGTGATGATTTTGTAGAAAACCTGAAGGAAAGTAAGGATTTTAATTTTCAGTTTGTTGATCGTAAAACGGGCTACAAAAACTTAGAGGATCAAAAGTATTACTTACTAGTAGAAGTTCCAGAGAATTTTTCGAAAAACGCGACGACATTAATGGATGATAAGCCGCAAAAGCTCGAATTAAAGTATGTTCCAAATGAAAGCTTTAACTTCTTATCAGCTCAAATAGGAGAAACAGCTGTTCAAAAAATCCAAATGGCTCTAGCAGAAAAAGTAACTGAGACATATGCAGAAACCATGTTTGACATCATAACAGAAATGGGCGAAGGGTTTCAGTCAACGGATGAAGCAGCTGGGGAACTGAAAGATGGAATCCTGGACGTTGATAATGGTGTAAAAACTTTAGAAGAAAAATTAACATCATTAGCTGAGAAACAAGTTGAATTTACAGGTGGTACCAAGAAAGTTCAGGACGGAACCGTTGAGTTACAAAAAGGAGCAAAAACTCTTGTTGATGGTTTAGGCCAGTTATCTAACGCTCAAAATCAATTGATTGACGGAGCGAAAAAGGCAGAAGATGGGTCAGGAAGCCTTAAAGCAGGTATAGAAGAAGCTCATACTGGCATCGGTACAGTTGAAGAGAAGATGAATGAGCTTGTTTCGGGTACTGAAAAAATCCATGATGGAAGTAAGCAGCTTACTGGTTACTTGCAAAAGCTTGAAACAGGTGCAAATAGCGCAGCTAATGGGGCATCAGGATTGAAAGAAGGAGTTTCTACCCTTCAATCGCAATTAGAACCGTATATGGGAGCATTACCTGAAGAACAGCAAGCAGCTTTGAAACAAGCATTTGCACAACTGTCAGAAGGTGCAACACAGCTTGAAGCTGGGAATAAAGAACTTGCTAGCTCTGCAGGTCAAATAGAAGCAGGTTCAGCTAGTCTTTCTGAAAATATTGCTAGCCTGAGTAATGGGCAAAAGGCTCTTCAAACAGGTGTTTCTCAATTAAATGAAGGAGCAGTTCAATTAGCAACAGGGGCAGCTCAATTAAAAGAAGCTCAATCTCAATTAAGAGTAGGACTAGTAACATTCGGTGAGAAATTATCAGAAGCAAAAGCTGGTAGTCAAAACCTCGCTGCAGGTTCAACGACACTTGCAGATGGAGTCAATGAGCTTACAGCAGGATCGGCAGCATTAGCTGATGGATCTAGTCAATTAGCGGATGGTTCTAGTGAAATTGTAAGTGGAACAAGTAAGTTGGCGGAAGGATCGACAGAGTTTAAGGATAAAGTCAATAAAGCGGCCAAAGATTCAGCAGATATTAAAGCTGGTGAAGAAACGTATAACATGGTTGCAGAACCTGTTAAGGTTGAAAAAGAAAGTATGAATAAAGTTCCGAACTACGGAACTGGTTTTGCCCCTTACTTCCTATCATTAGGTTTGTTTGTAGGTGCATTATTGCTCTCAATTGTCTTTCCATTAAGAGAGCCGATTGGAATTCCGAAAAACGGGTTCACTTGGTTCTTAAGTAAATTTGGCATTATTGCTTCTGTAGGTATTATTCAAGCAATTATAGCCTCAGGATTAACATTAGTACTGCTTGATATGGAAGTGAAAAGTGTACCGTTATTCGTAATGTTCTCGATTATAACGAGTTTGGTATTCATTACATTGATTCAGTTGCTTGTAACAACAATGGGAGATCCAGGTCGTTTCATCGCGATTGTTATCTTGATCTTACAATTAACGACAAGTGCTGGAACATTCCCACTTGAATTAATACCAGAACCATTACAAGTATTCAATAACTGGTTACCGATGACTTTCTCAGTTAGAGGTTTTAAAGAAGTTATATCAAGTGGTAACTTTGGTTTAATGTGGCAAAATGTCTATGTTTTACTTGGCTTTACAATTGGCTTTATGATATTGACATTGCTTTACTTTGTCATGAAGCATAAAAAAAGCTATTCAGGAGTAAGCGAAACTGTAGAAAATTAAACACAAACAAAAGAACGATTCCTTTTAAAAGAATCGTTCTTTTTGCATGCAGCAGTAGAAGAATAAAATCTATATTTAGGTCAAATATTTGAGATCGTACACACTTTAATGACGAGAAAATCTGTATTTAGTAAATTTTCATTTGTTAATAAATCTTCGAATCTTTGCTAATGCAAGCAGAGCTAATATATATTGGCCTTTTTGTAAGTGTTTACCCAATAAAAGCTACCTATTTCACTAAACTAAAAAAAGGCGTTTTTTCCTGCTGCCATGATCTACTGTTAGAGTGGGCTAAATACTAACATAATAAAAAACCTTCATCTTATTGACCTAACAGATCATAAATAGCGAGTCCTTTTTTTATGGTAACATTGTCCTCATATGGTATGATAGATATAGAAAAGGAGTCTGTTAGCTATTGATAAACCCGAAAATATGCCGATTATTCCTTTTTTTTCATTAGTTGTGTGACCATTGTCGCATTTAGTACTTTTAAATCGAGTTTTTAAACAAATCAATATATAATTAGAAAGCGAGATAATAGATTCAAATTTATTAAGGAGGGACATAGAATGATGGAATGGGCTCTAATCATTTTGTTTGGTGTGGCAGTTTTACTGTTCATTTTATCGTTTATTAAAAAGGATTCTGTAAAAGTGGACAGTCAATTGGAACAGCTTGCTATCACTTTTGGAGATGAAATGAATGTATTACAGGAAAAAATCAGGAACATCGAGATAGATGCTGAAATTACGGTGCAAGAGGCAGGCATTCTTGCAATGTCTTCTGAAAAGCGGAACTTGTTGCGTGAAGTACTCGACCTACATAAGCGAGGCTATTCATTTGAAAGCATCGCACTGAAAACAAAACAGACGGAAAATGAGATAGAAGGCTTGCTTTCTCCTTACATTAAAACGAAGAGTGAAAGGAGAAATGTGGCCAATGACATCTAAATCAATGCGCAGCTTTGCCGGTGGCCTTATTGTTGCGGCAGGTTTGTGCGGTGCAGTGTATTTCTTTGGTCCAAGTGATGCGACAGGCACATCGGAGAAACTATCAGAAGATGAGATGAAAGAATCTCTGGCTTCTGAAGGATATGTCATACATTCAGAAAAAGAATGGGAAGATCAGATTGCTGAAGCAAAGTCGATTAAAGATAAAGCGGAAGCTGAAAAAGAAAAAGTAAAAGAACCAACAGAGAAAGTCATATACCGTACAGTTCTGAAAGTGTCTAAAGGCTCGACAAGCATCGATGTGGGTAAAACCCTTCAAAAAGCAAAAGTCATTAAGAATGCCAATAAGTTTTCAGACGAGGTTGAAAAGAAAGGCAAGGCCAATGGACTACGACCTGGAACATATGTGGTAGATAGTGAGATGACGACGGATAAGATCATATCTATCATATTTAAATGACCATAAAAACGATCATCAATAAGATGGTCGTTTCTGTTTGTCGACAAAAGGGTGTTAGGAATGGTCTCGTCTCGAACTCTTTTCGTTTTATATGGAATGAAATCTCATTAGATTGAAAAAATTTGCGACACTCCTGCCGAATAACTGTCTAGCCGAGACCCTGGAGACGTTTGCGTCGAGGAGGCTTGGCAGACAGTCGGCGGAAAGGGAGCGGATTTCTGAAATCAACTGGAACGTTTTTTCATGTTTTCCTTACCTTAAGCTTTGTCCGCACCCCGGCCCATATTGCAATAATGAGACCTCCAACAGTATCGGCGATTAAATCTGTCATCGTATCTTTATTTCCCCCACCTTGTAATGTCATTCCGAATAATTGATCAGAACTAAATTCGTAGATTTCCCAAATAACACCACCAAGTGCTGAGAAAGAGAGGGTAAACAAAAAGACAAACCAGGGGGAAATCCCACTACCTGCATTTCTGTATACTAAACGTTCATATAAAGCAATTGCAGTAAAAGCAAGAAGGGATCCACTTAGAAAATGTAAGAATGTGTCCCACCACCCCAGTCCATACCAGCCTAAAATAGATCCTAAATATTGTGAACCGAATAAGAAGATTAAATAGGAAATGATAATGGGCAGATTGAATTGAAGCTTGGTAAACAGGGCCAATAGCAGGGGAATTGCTCCGCAAACCACTCCTCCTATCGAAACAAGGGATTTGAAGGTTTCATCGGTTGTATAGTAAAAGATAGATAAAGCTGCCATGAAAAGTACGTAGACCAAACTAAATAAAATAACTAACTTACGATTCATATGATTACCTCTGCAAATCATCATATTTTTTTTGTACACTAGAATAAATAGAGATAAGAAGACCTCCAGTAAGACCGAAAATCAAATCGTACATAGTATCTTTATTACCGCCCCGCTGCATGGTTTGAGTAAAAGTCAGGTCTCCTGCAAACTCATAGATTTCCCAAAGAACAGAGGCAGTGACTGAAAGTGAGAGAACAAATAGAAAGATGACCCACCTTGAAATATCTTTTCTCGCCCATTGAGGGATGAAAAATTTATAGAGAGCAATTCCAACAAAACCTATAAAAATGCCCTTGTAGAAATGAAGGGTAGAGTCCCACCACTTAAAATCCACATAAAAATTTGCGATTGACCCTAAATATGTCGTACAGAACACAAAAACATAATAACCAATAATGATCGGTATGTTAAAGGGATTATGTTTAACAAATAATAATGAAATGGGCAAGGCGCTTACCAATATTCCCCCAAGAGCTACCATCCATCGAGAAGAATCATCTTTAATGAGGTAAAAGATGAGTAAAACAGTCATAAATACTACAAAAACTAAACTAAGAATAATGATTATTTTATGTTTCAACATACCACCTCATTCATAACATTCATTGGATCATATCCTATTTTATTCAACCCAAATGCAACCGTGAATATGGATTTTATATCGAAGTTCCAGCATATTTTTATGATGATCTTTATATGCCGCCAACTCGCATTATAATCATTTTGGCTACCATAAGTGCTTATGGGCATAATAGTGGCCCAAGAACCAAGATATCCAGAATTAAAATGATTCCTCCGATCAATGTCCGGTATAAAAAGCTTTTTCTCCTTCTATTCTTTTAGGGACCTTTGAAGGGAAAATCATTAAAAATACAACTAATTTGGTTAAAATTATCAATGTAAACTGGGTGTTTTGTATATTGCTTTGAGCAATGATAGAAATTTTTAAAAGTAGTAAGAAGATTTTCAACGTTCGTGTAACAGTTTCGATACCAAGCCGAACTTTCAAGACAACTACTACAGCTAACAAAATCAGCTAAAGGAGAAGGGGCATGTAAAATAACCTTCCAACTAAATACAAAGAATTAAATGTTCAGACGATCAGGCATTTACCTTTTTATTTGTTCCTTCCTTCTTAATACTTCTTATTTTTGGCCATTCATGTTCAAGTTATTCACATAGATAAATTAATTTGAATGGTCAGGGATTTTCTTCTGAATCCTACCCTTTTTCATTATTAGGTCTCGTTTTCCTGGCTTTTCCTAGTCAATAATATCTAAAAAAGGTAGGCAGCGTCTTATAGTTAATTAAAAGTTGACCATTTATTAAGCAGATACCCAACTCAAAAAAAAATCCATAATACGACATCAAATTGATGGCTCCAATCCCTAACGATATGAGTCAATTCCTCTGACGGGGGGCAGGCAATAATATTGAGTGGATTTATGATATTTTTTTCAACTTACAGTATAGGAAAATCAGGCGAAACCTGCCTGGTTTTTCTTCATGTTCAGTTTGGATTAATTTTTAATAAAACCGGTTAAGTTCAGTTATGCGATTATGGAACAACACACGCAGAAAATGCTAGTCTTTTCAAGTAATATTTTGTGTGAATTGAAAGCTTTTTCGGAAGATTAGTTATTTTTAACTATTAACACAAAGCGTTGGAGATGTCAGAATATTAGTAATAGTTATTTTTATGATTATTAAATGAAAAGGGAGGTTTTTTTTTGAATTTTAAGAAGAAAGTTCTAACAGTTTCATTATCCAGTTTAATATCTTTAAGCGCTGTAACAGCTGTTGCGCTACCAGTCGGAGCGGTTGGTAATGGTCCCAGTGCTGGAAATGGTCAAGTGACAACTTCAAATCTGCATACATATGAAAGCTTGGTAAGTTATCTAAAAACCCAGGATGCTAAACAAGAAAGGTTGGCATTGGAAGTAATCGGGGAAACGGTAAAAGGAAGAGATATTTATCTAGCGAAGTATATTTCCAATCCTAAAAACCCAACTATACTATTTTTAACTCAACAGCATGGAAATGAACAGCTGACTACTGAGGGTGCACTGGAATTCATTAAACATTTAGGAACGAATAAGACTAAAGGGATATTGGAAAATGTTAATATCCTTATCATTCCTATGTTAAACGCAGATGGGGCGATGGGAGATGTTAATTTCTCTCTTGATGACTATTTGGCAAAAGGTGATCGACATCTAACCCGAGCAAATGCAAACGGGGTCGACTTAAACCGGGAGCATGATAAAAAAACCAATCAAATGCAAGTCGAGGTAAAAGCTTTACACGAAAATGTATTTGCGAAATACGATATAGATTACATGATAGATTTACATCATCAAGGGACGCTAAGCGAAACAGATGGTGAACTTGTTTCAGGTTCAATACTTTATCCTACAAACGCAAACGTAAAGCCTGAAGTGTTAGAAGCTTCAAAAAAACTGGGTGCTGTTGTATATAACTCAATTGAACCTACTGGTTGGGGCCATATTGGTAAATATGATGGCGGTTCAGGAGAAAATATAGGTCGTAATGGTGCGGCTGTTCGTTATGATATTGCAACTTTACTCTTTGAGATGCGGGGTATGTCTGACCACAATGTCGAGACAGTTGCACTTGGACAAAAAAGTAATGGCTATTTAATAAAGCAAACAGTCACCACTTTGGATGCAGCTGTTAGAGCTATTGCTGATCATTCAATTGAAACGGTCGATGCAGGCTTTTGGGACACCCTACCAACACAATCGAATCGTTCTGGGGGAGAATCAGACGAATAATATGGTGGCACATCCCATTCTTTTTAATGGGATGTGTTTTTTATTCCCTTTTTTTACTATTCCTTATAAACCGGAAATTGAATGAAGTTCGAAATTTTCTAACACCGATAGACGCGTGAATAAGAATTTATTCGGGGAGATTAAATTGTTCACCAATTGATATAAAATTATTTACAGGGAAAATAGCATAAAAATATACAAAAAGCATCTGTTTGCACTAAAAGCAGGTGCCTTTTGTATATGGGACCCATTTTGTTATTGTTTCATGACTTTTTTATTTTGCCCTTTGATTTTTATATCTTTAGCTTGGATCTTTCCCTCCTATAGATAATCATCCTATAGTACTACTTTGGGGTGAATTCTCCTTTTTTTGTTCTTCTTTTATTTTTAAGGCTACTAAACTGGCAAAGTCATGGATGATGGTGGCTGCCAAAAGTGATGTGATTTGTGTTGGATCATATGGCGGGAGGACTTCCACCATGTCGAATCCAATAAAGTTGAATCCTTTCAGAGAACGTATCATCTCTAGAGTTTCAAAGCTATTTAGGCCGCCGACTTCAAGGGTGCCAGTACCAGGAGCACAGGATGGATCAACAAAATCAATATCAAAGCTCAAGAAACATGGTGTATCCCCAATGGTTTTCTTGACTTCCTTCACGACATCTTCGATTCCTCTTTCCTTGAGTTGGGGTGTAGTTATCACGTTATAGCCTAGATCCGTACTGGAATCTATATCTCCTGGATGATTGAGGGTACCTCTGATTCCAATTTGGAAAACTTTATCCGTTTGGAGCAACCCTTCCTCATATGCACGGATAAACGGGGAACCATGCCAATATTTCTCATCATAATAAGTATCCCAGGTATCTGTATGTGAATCAAAATGGAGAAGTGCAACAGGACCGTGTATTTTTGCGGCAGCCCTTAGATTAGCCAAGGTTACTGAATGATCTCCTCCGATGCCTATTGGAATGATCCCGGTTTTCATCAAGTTTGACAGAGCCCCTTCAATTAATTCATAGCTTCGGTGTATATTATGGGGAATCACCGAAACATCCCCAATATCAATCGCATTACATTCGTCAAACGGGTACACCTTGTGAATGGGATGGTAAGGAAACAGGGTCATGGATGCCTGACGTACTGCCTGTGGAGCAAACCTAGCCCCTACCCTGAATGAAGCAGCTGTATCAAAAGGCATACCTACCACTGCCAATCTGGCATTTTCTCTCGAAGAAGGTAAGCGCATAAATGATCCGGTCGTACAAAATTCTGGTTTAACATCAGGAGATAAAGGATATTTCATTTTTTATATTCCTCCATTTTCTTATAACTTTAATAATCTTAAAACTAATATAGAAATTATTCATGCAATTATCATGCCAACTCACAGTAAGTGGCTTTTTGCGGCTTCTGACCAGATATCATTTGCACGGGATATGCAAGTGCGAATAATTTATGGGAAATTGAATCGTCAATTTAAAAATGCTGAACGACTTCATTCCTATAAATCAATCCAATGCAGTTAAGAATATAGCAATATAAAACATTCCTAGCGTATTTCATTTATCGAAGTAAACCGAAATCAGATGGCACACAATTTGCATTAAGGTATACAGTTGAAATTTTTATAAAGAGGGAGGCATTTAAATTTATCAATTAAAAAATATTAATCCTACTATTTGAAAGCGGTTTCAAGGAGGAGTGATAAGTGGTAAATGAGGTAACATTGAAAAGAACGCTGAAATTATGGCAAATTGTTATGATGGGGTTAGCTTATATGACACCCATGGTCGTATTTGATACATTTGGCATTGTATCTGGGATTACGGGGGGCCATGTGCCGACTGCTTATATCGTAGCATTGGTAGGGATGCTTTTTACAGCTGCAAGCTATGGAAAACTAGTAAAGGTTTTTCCTGCTGCAGGTTCTGCCTATACTTATACACAAAAGGCCATTAACCGACATTTAGGATTCCTGGTCGGATGGTCTTCGTTGTTAGACTATTTATTTTTACCTATGGTAAATGCATTGTTGACCAAAATTTATCTCACTGCTTTATTTCCAGAAGTTCCATCATGGCTATGGGTAGTATTTTTCGTAGCAATTGTCACCATTCTCAATCTCCGGAGCGTCAATGTACTTGCTAATTTTAATGCTCTTTTTGTTTTAATTCAGATTGCCATCATGGCAGTGTTCATCATTCTTGTTATCAAAGGTTTGCACAATGGAGAAGGTACAGGAGAAGTGTTTACAATAAAGCCTTTCGTAAATGAAGGAATGGACTATTCGGCAATTATAACAGGGGCCACGATTCTTTGTTTTTCTTTTTGGGGTTTGATGCGGTAACGACACTGTCTGAGGAAACGCCAAATCCGAAAAAAACAATTCCAAAAGCGATATTTTTAACTGCACTTTGGGGTGGAATCATCTTCATTACCTCTTCTTTCTTTATTCAGCTCTTTTTTCCGGATATATCGCGTTTTAAAGAACCTGATGCTGCGTTACCGGAAATCGCCCTTTATGTAGGTGGAAAGCTATTCCAATCCATTTTCCTGTGCACGACTCTCGTCAATACGCTAGCATCAGGACTCGCATCACATGCCAGCGTTTCACGACTTTTGTATGTCATGGGTCGTGATAAAGTGTTTCCGGAAAAATGGTTTGGGTTTATTCATCCTAAGTGGAAAACGCCAGCCATTAATGTTCTCATAGTTGGAGTCATTTCATTGTCGGCTTTATTCTTTGATCTAGTCACAGCTGCATCACTGATCAACTTTGGTGCATTAATGGCATTTACCTTTGTAAATCTGTCAGTGATCAGCCATTTTATCATCCGGGAAAAAAAGCATCGTACTATAAAGGGATATATCAATTACTTAGTTATGCCTTTAATCGGAGCTATATCAATTGGCATTCTCTGGATCAATCTTGAGACAAGCTCACTAATAATGGGGTCAGGGTGGTTTATTATTGGTTTTTGTTATTTATTATATATCACAAAGGCATTCCGAACGGCCCCGCCTCAATATCAAGTTGAAGAAATTCAACTATGAGGCTCGCAAGTATGCGTCAGCTTGTAGACAAAAGGGGTTAGGTAGGTCGCCCAAGTATCGATCGAAGTCATGGCTGTCTTCATTTACGAACCAAATGGTTGCTGGCACACTAACATTTCAAGTTGATCTCGCTGAATAGAATCATGTTTAGAAAGTATCCTTATGACCAAGGACTGTAGGAATAAGTTCTATCTAAATGTTAAAACAAAGTTGGTTGGAACGGAAGGTACGAGACTCCTGCGGGAAAAGCGCGTCTACGGGAGACCCCGCAGGCGCAAAGGCGCCGAGGGCGGACCGCCCGCGGAAAGCGAGTGCCCTACGTTCCAATCAACGTTCAAATTGTCTACAGCCTGACGTATCCTAAAGGATGCGTTTTTTTATAATCGTATTTAATCATCATTTTTTCCATATGCAAACTTGAATTGCTTATGAATGATTACATATGTCTGGCTGATTGTATGGTGCCGATGATGATTGCAAATGGTGGTCTATTGCTATTCACACTATATCCTCAAAGCTGGCATGAAAGTTGCTTAATAAGTTATAAGAATAAAAGTGAGGTGCTAAAATGACAGGGGAAATTAAGATGATTGAAAAACGTCAATTGGACAATCCACTGAAAGTATTCCAGGATATTTTAAAAGAAGCCATTCATGTTTTGGACTATCCAGATCAGGTTTTTGATTTTTTAAAAGCACCAATGCGTTTTCTGGAAGTCTGTATTCCTATTCAATTGGATACTGGGGAGACAAGGATGTTTCAAGGATATCGGGCTCAACATAATGATGCAGCCGGTCCAACGAAAGGGGGGGGGATTCGTTTTCACCCGGATGTCACTCCTGAAGAAGTTAAGGCATTGGCGGGTTGGATGAGTTTAAAATGCGGAATAACTGATCTCCCATATGGAGGGGCAAAGGGTGGCATTGTGTGTGATCCCAGACAGATGAGTTCATCTAGCTAGAACGATTAAGCCGAGGGTATGTCAGGGAATTCTCAAATCATGGCCTGGATGCTTGATCCAATCAAGAATTATTGGAAAAAGAGTGTGATGTGCTGATTCCCGCAGCTATTAGCGGGGTGGTAAATAAAGATAATGCAAAACGATTAAAATGTGAAATCGTGATCGAAGCAGCAAATGGGCCGACAACAAAAGAAGCAATCAAGATTCTCGATGAAAAAGGCATAGTGCTAGTCCCGGATATTTTGGCGAATTCAGGAGGGGTGATAGTCTCGTATTTTGAATGGTGCCAGAACAAGCAAGGTTATTACTGGGCGGAAGAGCTTGTGGATGAACGATTGAAGGAAAAGGTAACAGCCAGCTTTTTGAATGTCTATCATACTTCCCAAAAATATTCCGTGAACATGAAAGTAGCTGCATATATTGAAGGGATTCGCAAAATAGCAGAAGCATCCCGTCTCCGGGGGTGGGTCAGGTTTTAATCGAATTGGGGCTTACAAGAAAGGAGGCTTTCCTTTGAATTTTGATATTCTTTCCGAAAATAAAGAAAACCAGGCCATTCATCATTATTGCTTATTGTCACAAGATTATAGATATGATGTGACCATTGTATATTCGGCCCAGTTTTTAGGTAAAGCAATGGTGACTTCCATTCAAAGCGGAAGAATGATCCTGTTGTGTGCCAATGATATTAATTTAGACCAGTACTGGGCTCCGACCCTTGGAATTGAACAAGAAGATATAGCTGACTTCCAAGACTTTCTCAAGTTAGTCTTACAATCTCCATTTCATGTTGAAGAATACTGAAGGAAGGAATGATGTAAATGTACGTTGATGTGATTCTTAGCCCTTGTGATGGCTCGGTTGAAAAAATTTCAATATCCAAAAATTCCAGATTCTACGAATGGGAACCGTTATTTCAGATTAAGAAGGCAGATGGAGGTGTGGAAATCATTGATATTGGTGTCAGCGGGGAGGTGGAGTCATTGGAGGTAATGGAGGGGGAACCAGTGGTAGCTGGAGAGGTCCTTGCCTATTTTAAAGAAGATTTATTCGTGACAGGCAGCGATTAATATAAAACGAAAAAGAAGATGAAATGATTCATCTTCTTTTTCCGCTTATCCGTTAATCCTCCGCTGCTCTTTTATTCATTGTCCCCTATACCCCAATTTTGAAGAAACCCGATTGCCAGTTTCCATCACATTCTCAATGAGGAACTCAAGTCTATCTTCTGTCAGGTTAAAGCTCACAAAACCAATGCTCACAGCCCCGTTCACTTCCCCAAAATGGTTCAGTATCGGAACGGCTACAGAACATGTTCCTTCTGTCCTTTCGCTTTGACTGATTCCATGCCCCTTCATTCTAGTCTCTTTCAATATATTCCAAAAAGCTGCTTTTTCTTGAATTGGCAGAAGAGCATCTACGATTTTTTTAGCTTGATTATATGGCATATAGGCGAGCATCACTTTATTAGCAGCTCCAATATGCATAGGTACTCGTGAGCCAAGCTGGTCATAAACCCGGATTTGGCTTTTTTCACTGTCGATTCGTTCGATAACGAGTGACTCCATACCTATTGGCTGGCTTAGATACACGCTTTCCTCCACTTTGTTCATCAGCCTTTCTAGTTCAGGCCTAATTTGACTGATGTAGTCCATTTTGTCATACATACGCAAACCATATTCGAGCCAAATATTCCCTAAACCATATTGTTTAGATTGTCCGTCCTGTTGAATTAATCCATGCTTGGACATTGCTTTTAACAAACGATGCATGGAACTGACAGGAAGCTCACATTCTTGAGAAAGTTCCGTAATTGATAGCCAGTTTTCCGATGAATTGGAAACTAGCACTTTTATAACGTTCATGGCACGGTCAATCGATTGCATAAATAAACCACCTATCTTTCATCACAATAAAATAAAATAAAATAAAATAAAATAAAACGAAATTAATTTGAATATTCTAAACATATTGACACTATATCAAAAGTGATTTTATAATTAAAGAAAAAATTCCTATTCATGGAATCGCTTTCCGTTATGCGGAAAAAAGGAGGGGGAGTCAGTGACATTTTGTTCGTCTATGTTCATACCATTGGAACGTGTCATTGTAAAACATCCGAACGATGCTTTTATCAGTCAAGAGCATTTAAGCAAAGCATGGCAGAACTTTAAATTTACGGAAGAGCCAGATTTCAAAGAAGCCCTAACAGAATATGGTGACTTTATTTCCATTTTGGAGAAATATGTTCCAAACATCGATTATTTGCCAGCATCTTCGGTAGTAGGGATTGACTCCTTATATGCGCATGACCCGGTCAAGTTCACAAGCGAAGGAGCCATTATTTTAAAGTCCGGGAAAGAATTAAGGCAGCCTGAAGCTAACGTATACAAGGAATTCTGTAAAGATAAAAACATCCCGATTATTGGGTATTTAACGGGTGATGCGGTCGCGGATGGCGGTGATATCGTTTGGCTTGATGATAAGACCCTTGTTGTCGGACATGGTTATCGTACAAACGCTGAAGCCATTCGGCAATTAAAAGAAATGACCGCTCATCTAGTGGATGAATTCATCGTAGTTCAGCTTCCGCATGATCAAGGCGAGGCCGAGTGTCTCCATCTTATGTCTTTCATTAGCATGGTCGACCATGATTTAGCCGTAGTTCATTCTCGCCTTATGCCAGTCTTTTTCAGAAAACTGCTTATTGAACGAGGCATTCAGCTTATCGAAGTGCCGGATGACGAGTACGTGAACTTAGGCTGCAATGTACTTGCATTAGCTCCGCGGGTTTGCGTGATTTCTTCTGGTAACGCATACACAAAGCAAAGGCTTCTTGATGCAGGAGCTACAGTTTATGAATACAAAGGGACAGAAATCAGTTACAAAGGCACTGGCGGTCCAACCTGTTTAACCTGCCCGGTGGTGCGTACAAATATAAATGATGGGGGATTGAACAGAATCTGAAGGTTATAAAGGGACGATAGTTCCATTAAAAGAGTTCTTCCATCTGAAAACAGGAATAGTCTACCTAGGGAATGACTTGATTGTTGCTGCAGGTGAATTTATCGAACATTCAAATTTTGCACAATACAAGAAAATCACGGTTTCAGCAGAAGACGAATACTCAGCAAACTGCATCCTCGTAAACAGCTATGTGATTATTCCGAAGGGATATGAAGAGAGACGACCCGTCAATTGAATGAAGTTGGTTATAAAACGATTGAGCTGGATATGTCGGAGTTTCAAAAGCAGGAAGGTGGACTGAGCTGTTTCTCACTGCGGTTTTAAAAACCGGAAAATTTCGATAAAGTGGTTTTTCCACTATAACTCTAATATTTGGTAAAAATCGGAAAGGGGATTCCAATGAGTCAATTACTATGGGGTAATCCGGAAACGCTTCGTGCTTTATTATGTGAACTTGTTAGCTGGGAAAGCCGTACTCTTACATTGGGGGAACGGACGTTTCCTTATAAATTACATGAGAAATTAAGAGAGCTTGATTATTTTAAAAGGAATCCGGCATACTTATCGCTTCATGAAGCAGATTTAGGGAGAAATTTTGTCACTGCCTTTTATAAACACCCTGCAGCAAAGGAGACAGTTGTATTAATTAGCCACTTTGATACGGTTCATACTGAAGAATACGGTGATCTTGAGACTCTCGCTTTTCAACCGGAGGAGCTCACGAAAAAATTTCATGATCGGAAAGCTGATCTATCGGAAGAAGCGCGCATTGATCTTGAATCGGGAAAGTACTTGTTTGGTAGAGGAACGATGGATATGAAAATGGGGCTTGCCCTTCATATGGCTATCATCGAAAAGGCAAGCATTGAACAATGGCCGATCAATCTCCTGCTGTTAACGGTCCCTGATGAGGAAGTGAATTCTGCGGGAATGAGGGCTGCGGTTAAAGAACTTGTGACTTTACGTGATAAATATGATCTTTCCTATAAAATGTTTTTAAATAGTGAACCATCCTTTTCACAGAAACCAGGAGATGATAGGCATTATATTTATTCCGGAACGCTGGGAAAAATCATGCCGGCTGCCCTTTTTTATGGGAAAGAAACTCACGTGGGTGAGCCATTAAAGGGAATAACTGCTAACTATATAGCCTCGTTCCTTACGCAGCTCATAGAGTGGAATACTCTTTTTCAGGAAAGTGATCTTGGAGAGGAAACACCTTTACCCGTATCGCTTCAGCAAAAAGATCTGAAGCTGCAATATTCAACACAGACACCTTATCGGGCAGCCGCGCTTTATAATGTGTTCATTATGAAAAGAACAGCTGCAGAAATAATGGATTTATTCGAGCAGGTTGCAAACGAAGCAGCGATGAAATGCAATGAGTCATATAAAGCTCTTTGTCGGCGTGAACAAATTGAAGGTGTAGGTGTAGGTGAAGTACAAGTATTGCGCTACGAAAAGTTACTTTCTTATGCAGAGGGGAAATTTGGCGGATATTTTTTGGAGCAAATAAAAAGTGAAGTTAAAGGAAACATGGATTTGGATGAACGGGATAAATCACTGCGAATAGCTGATAAACTGATGATTCAATGTCCGGAGCTTGCACCTGCCATTGTATTGATGTTTGCACCGCCATATTATCCTGCCGTCAATTCGTCCGATGATCCGCTTATCATTGATTCTGTGAAATTAATAAAGAAAACTGCCCGCGTGTTTGATGAAGAAGTCAGCCAAATTCATTATTTTAATGGTCTTTGCGATTTAAGCTATGTTCAATATAGTGATCAGTCTGATGGCTGGACGGCTTTTGAAAAGAATACGCCAGTCTGGGGCGATACTTACAGAATTCCTTTCGCTGATATGCAAAGACTTCAGGCACCAGTGCTCAATGTAGGACCGTTCGGCAAGGATGCACATCAGCGTACCGAACGCCTTCACATCGATAGTGCCTTTATCCATACGCCCGTTATGCTTGAGAGGCTAATAAAGAGTATGGTTAAAAAGTGAAAGAGGGATCCTGCACTTCTGCAGGAAAAACTAAAAGATAACAGCTCATATAGTATTAAACTTTAACTGGGGGCCTATTATGAATAACCTGCCTGAAGGTCAAATCACTTCCGAGCCGCTTAATCAGAAAAAAAAAGCCACTTAACCAACATCCGTCACAATCTCATGGATGGGAATTGCTTTATCGCAATATATGTTTCGAAGGAAATTTATAAAAGCAGGTGGAAAAGTGGAAGAATTACAATACAAAGTGCCTTTTTATCCATTTGTCCCATTATTTTGTCTAGGCTTTTGCTTGCTGATTCTAGTATTCCTTGCCTTTGATCCTACTCAACGAGTTGGACTGATTTATGGAATCGGATTTTTGGTAGCCTGTATATTATTCTATAAATTTAAATTGGCTAGGAAAGTAGAGTCAAACACTAACTTTGAAAATGAAAAAATATTGTAATTTCTATATCATTGCCCCTTCGTATTAAAAGGTTAGCCAGTTTTTACTGGTTGACCTTTTTTATCTTTTAGTTGCGGTCACTTGGATGGTTATTACTGAATCCGGAGGAAAATATTGGCATCGTGACGAAATAGAAGGAATATCTTAATAAAAAAATAGGAAGGAGGAATTGAAATGTCTGATAACAAAGTGACTAACAACATCACAACGAGCTTAGAGGGGCGGGATCTCGTCATGGAACGTATATTTGACGGGCCGCGGGACCTTGTTTTTAAAGCGTTTTCGAATTCTGAGCGATTGGCTAGCTGGTGGGGACCGAGTGGATGGCAAACGGAAAATCGGGAGTTTAATTTTAAGCCTGACGGCGTATGGCATTATTGCATGCGGTGCACAGATGAAAACCAAGGTGAATTTTATGGCCAAGAATCTTGGGGTAAAGCTGTTTATCAAGAAATAATCATACCGGAGAAGATAGTCTTCACGGATATGTTTGCAGATGAAGAAGGCAACGCAGCCGATGGTATGCCAGTTACAATGGTAGTGATGACGTTTGTTGAACACGGGGGGAAGACAAAACTTATCATGCGTTCTCGATTCGCTTCAGTCGAGGGACTTCAGCAAGTGTTGGAAATGGGCGTAGTCCAAGGATGTGCCTCACAATCTTACCGACTCGACGACCTTCTTGAAAAGCTTCAAAAGATAGGGTAATAAGCATTCTATTAAACAAACGATCCTTTCTTAAGCAGGACCGCTTTTCTTATGCTGCTAAGGGCAGTAAAGCAGATGAAAAATTAACTCTCTTGCCAGATGGAGACGGAATTAGAATAGGGGGAAAGTGATGAAAATCAATCATTTAAATTTAACAGTTAATGATGTTACAGCATCAAGGGAGTTTTTAGAAAAATATTTTGGATTGACATGTGCAGGAAGCCGTGGAGATGGGTTTGCCGCAATGAGGGATGATGATGGATCCATATTGACACTAATGAAAGGAAGCGATGTTCAATACCCCAAGACATTTCATGTTGGATTCATACAAGAAAATGAAGAACAAGTTAACAGGATCAATCAGCGATTGAAAGATGATGGATTCATGGTAAAACCGCCAAAACATTTACACAGATATACTTTCTATGTTGAAGCGCCTGGAGGATTTAACGTTGAAGTACTATGTTGACTAGTTACTTGGAGAAAAATCGTAAAACTAACAGAAGCTAATAAGGCGGGCTAGTGAAAGAACAGGATATAATCCATAACGTTCATGATGTATAGGGTAGAAAATAACGAAAAAGCTGACTGCAAAAGCCTGTTCAAGACGGCTCCTGAGCGCAATGTCAAATCCTCCAGTGGCAGGAACTGCGTATTCAATACGAATAGGATGGCGTTGCTTCGTGGCATGCGATAAAATTTTTGTTCTTCAACACGCAAACGAACAAGTTTACCTGCATTTACCGGTGTTATCCGAGAACGCTTCGGTCCCCATACATCCATCGTTTCATAGTTTACATCCCAACGGTCTGCCACCAGGTTCCAGTTGATGCGTGTCCATGGCTTTCCTGGCTCGATGGATAATAAAAACTTTCGAACGCGATCTGCCAGTTCATCACCTTTCCGCGATACAAATGGAACAGGTGTACATGGATCTCAAAGGACATGCCTGTATTCCAGTTAGCCGAGAAGAGTGCCGCGTAAGAAATTTGCCCCACTTCCAAATAGAAATTACTATCGTTATGAACCATTAATACAAAATCATTGTGGAAATGGCGGCCTATATGATCAAGCGGCTCATTTGGAAGCATGCTGGCATCCGCCATACACGAATGAATCGGATTCCCCGAAAATGTGGTTCTTGAAGGTCCAGTTTTCTCCATCTTTAATGACCTCGAAATGTTTCGGATAGCGATCAGTTGCCATATCGATTGGCATTTCCAATACTTCCCACTGCATTTCTGTGGCGTCTTCACTATCGATGGGGCAAAAGGATTGCGCGTTATCAAGAAAGTACGGGCAGGCATCACATGGGTAAATGATTATCATCCAACATATGTCGAGGCGCCATGGGGCGGTTACAAACAGAGCGGGATCGGACGCAGTTTAGGAAAATACGGCTTAGATGAATACCAGGAAATTAAACAAATCAACATTAACCTCGATGTAAAACCGGTCGGCTGGTTCCCAAATTAAGCCTATGATTAGAGAGGAAGCAACCTAATTTCATTAATCAAACCAAAAAACCTAATCCAAATACGGATTAGGTTTTTCAAACTGCCGAGAAACGCCCTCAAAAAATTGTTTCTTAAGCTTAAATACCTGAGAGTTGACCAATCCCAAAGTTATTTCAGCCATTTTGCAGGCTTTCTTATTATGAAATAAACGGGTTAGTTTTCCGGTGATGAATGAAAATGGATTTGAACTTAAAAAACACCAATGGCATGTTGAACTACCCACCACTTAACGCCTTACGGTCTGATTGAAGTGAGTGATGCCTAAGAACATTAGACGGGGGGCCTTAGCTATCATACCGAATAAAGTTATGAAGAATTAAATGAACCCCCCCTAAGAAATTTCTTCAGGGGAAGGGAGGCTTTTATCTAACTTATTATATACTATGTTTCCTTACCAATTCGATGTGAAGGAGGGAAGGTCATGTTTCCAAGGATGACATCGAAATCCGCACCGGTAGCATTGGGAACGTTACTTGTATTACCATGGAAAGTCTCATTCGCAAGTAATGCAAAGGCCACCGCTTCTTTCGCTTCGGAAGAGTATCCCAAATCTTCTTGAGTCAAGACTTGAATAGAATTTCCGAGTAGTGATTGAATCATATTTAATAACGTTTTGTTATAGCTTCCACCGCCGCCAATAATCACTTCTTCAATATTGGTTTTTGGAAAGATGAAATTTCGATAGTTCTCTACAATGGACTTTGCTGTAAACATCGTTACAGTTGCTAAAATATCTTGACTTGGAAGTGATTCAAACATCTTTAATAGTTTTACTACATATTGCTTGCCAAACAATTCTCTACCAGTTGATTTTGGTGGAGGGGTCATAATATAAGGATGACTGATACAAAAAGATAAAAGTTCGTCATTAATATGTCCTTGTTTAGCTATGTTACCACTTTCATCATAGTTTATATTGAACATTTGGCGGCATACTTCATCAATGATCATATTCCCAGGCCCTGTATCAAAAGCATACATGTCATTCAGAGAAGCTTGCTTGGGTAAGACGGTTACATTTCCAATGCCCCCTATGTTTTGAAGTAATCTTCCCTTCGATTCACTTCTATAAAGAATGTATTCGGTAAAAGGAACAAGAGGGGCTCCTTGTCCACCAGCAGCCATGTCCATAGAACGAAAATTGGATATGACAAGTGTGTTTGTATCGTAAGCAATTACTGCAGTTTCCCCAATTTGCAACGTGGAGGGTATATAATTTTGTTCTTTTAAAGGCTGGTGGTAAATCGTTTGTCCATGGGATCCTATAAGATCCAGTTTATCAATTGGAAATCTAGCTTTATGACAAACTTCCTTCACCGCATTGGCGAATAATTGTCCTAATTTAAAATTCAAACTGCATATTAACTGCACATTGGATGTGTCTGCAGATAAAGACTGTATAATTTCTTTTTCAATATCTTTTGGAAAAGGGTATGTCATGAACTCAATCACTTCCATTTCAGTCTCGAGTCCACTATTATTCACACGAACCAGTGCGGCATCAATTCCATCCAGAGATGTTCCGGACATTAATCCAACTATGTACATCGTCATTCACCTACTTCGATTCTATTATAATCCTGATTTAGCATGAATAGTATATGATACTAAGATAAGACCATTTCTAATATATTGTTTAATACGTCCAATGTTCACTGATATGCGCCTCTTTAACTGTAAAGCTATTTTTTGAAGGTCATTTTAATCTGTTTAGTTTGTTTACTTTCATTGTGGGTACGGTCTAAGGCAGTCACAACATATGTGTAAGTCTTTCCTTTTTCTACACTGCGGTCATTAAACAATTGTCGTTTATTTTCTTTATGGACTGTGGCAAGTAAGTTCGTTGAGTCTTCTATGTTTCCTTTTTTCTTCCCATCAAAACGATAAATGGCATAATAGGATGTATCTGATTGCTTGTGATCGTGAATTTCAAATTGTATGCCATCTCCTGCTTGTGTTACCTTACTCACCTTTGGAGCCTTTGGGGCATGATCATCAATCCAAGGCATGGCAGGAACCAATGCGGGATGCTTATAAATATCCTCGCTTAAGCGATCCGCTATCCCAAGCGGGTTTTTCCGTAAATCTTTGGCACTGAAATGCATGCTTCCATCAAATTCTTTATATGTTCGATTCAGTTTTAACTGGTTTGGCATTTCTTCAGGATTGAACCAGTTTTGGACACCATTGGACTCTGTATTAATTTTATAGTCTCCTTGTCCAATATAGAGTTGAACATTTTTACCTTCGACTTCTTTTGTCCACCAATCAAGAAGTTTTGCATAGTCAGCTACTGGCAATCCTATATTCCAATATAATTGAGGGGCAATATAATCAATGTATCCATTATTGATCCACGTTCTGGTATCCGCATATAAATCATCGTAATTCGTTTGTCCAGCGGCAGTGTCAGATCCTGTGGGATCAACTGCTTTGTTGCGCCAAACTCCAAATGGACTTATACCAAACTTCACATATGATTTTTCTGCCTTGATTTCTTCATTTATATTCTTAACTAGGTTATTTACATTATCCCTTCGCCAATCTTCCACATTTGTAAATCTATCTGCTCCATATTTTTGATAGGAAATTTCATCTGGGAAAGGTACTCCTGCAATCTTGTAAGGATAGAAATAATCGTCCATATGGACTGCATCAATATCATAATTCTTAACAACTTCCATTATTCCATCGATCACAAACTGTTGTACGCCAGGAATGCCTGGGTCAAAGTACAACTGTTGTCCATATGGTATGACCCAATCAGGGTGCTTTCTAGCAGGATGAGATTCTGGAAGATTATCAATATCCGATAATTCAGCTGTCTTATCTAAAGGCATGGTAATGCGATATGGATTAAACCACGCATGAAATTCCATATTACGATCATGTGCTGCCTCTACCATGAATGCAAGAGGGTCATACCCAGGGTCTTTTCCTTGGACTCCTGTTAAATATTTTGACCAAAGACCGTATTCAGAAGGGTAAAAAGCATCTGCAGTTGGTTTAATTTGCATAACGACGGCATTCATCCCCATTGCTTTTTGTTCATCCAAATATTTTATGAATTCTTCTTTCTGTGCAGATATGGATAAACCTGGTTTGGACGGCCAGTCAATATTTAACACACTTGCAATCCAAGTTGCGCGCAGTTCCTGTTTTACATAAGTAGTTTGCTGAGGGATAGTCCTCGTTTCTGCATGTGCAATCAAATCGGATGGAAGGAGAAGTGATCCTCCCACCAAAGCGGCTAGAGCCAGTGAACCAAATCTTGTCTTTGTAATTCTTTCATTCATCAATAGTACAACCTCATTTCATAATAATATTTATATTTAATTATTTGTAAGCGTTAACAAATAATGAATATATGAATTTGTCACATATGAATAGTGAGATATGATTTAAACAATAAAAAGAATCGGAGGTTTGGTTCATAAAATGGCTAGTCAATCATTTCTAATTTTTAATAGAATGATAACAACCATTTAGCTATCTACCGTTTATTTTAAAATTAATTTTTAAAAATGTATACACAATATTGAAATTAATTTTTAATAGTGATATATTCTCTATAGCTAAAAAATTTTCACCACTTTCACCACTGAAATAAAAAAGGATGATATGTATGCTAGAGCATTTAACTACAGAGCGTCGTAATGAAAAGACCATGAGTTTGGATGAAATGGGAACACTTGAATTTTTAGAGGTAATGAACGAAGAAGACATTAAAGTTGCCCATTGTGTAAAAAAAGAACTTCCGCAAATTTCTAAAGCCGTGGAGATGATCGTTGAAGCCATGAAAAAAAATGGCAGATTAATTTACATGGGTGCAGGAACAAGCGGGCGCATCGGCTTATTGGATGCAGTAGAATGTCCCCCGACATTCAATACCGATCCTAGTGAAGTAGTGGGGCTTATAGCCGGTGGGGAAAAGGCTTTCATTAAAGCAGTTGAAGGTGCTGAAGACAGTTTTGAATTAGCTCCTGAAGATTTGAAGAAAATCGAATTAACAAACAGGGACGTCGTAGTGGGCATTGCAGCTAGTGGACGCACTCCATATGTTATTGCTGGATTGGAATATGCCAATCAAGTTGGTGCAGGAACTGTGTCGATAAGCTGTAACAAAGGTTCTGAGATAGGTAAGATTGCAAATGTTGCGATTGAAGTTGTAAACGGGCCTGAAGTCCTGACGGGTTCTACCCGTTTAAAAGCTGGAACATCGCAAAAGTTAGTATGCAACATGCTTTCCACCGCCTCAATGGTTGGAGTTGGTAAAGTTTATGGTAATTTAATGGTAGATTTACAGTTAACTAATGAAAAGCTGGTCGAACGGGCAAAACGTATTATCATGGATGCTACTGACTGTAGCTATGAAATTGCAGATGAATTTTTAGAAAAGGCACATGCACAGCCTAAAATTGCAATTGTCATGATTTTAACGAATGTATCGTATGAAGAAGCCTCAAATCGTTTAGTGAAAGCACAAGGATTCATAAGAAAAACGATTTAACGCTTTTAATAAAAAAAATAAAAAAATTGGAGGAACAAAGAATGAAGGTATTATTCGTATGCTCAGGTGGAATGTCTAGTGCAATCGTTGTAAGCGCTTTAAAAAAGGAAGGGGAAAAACAGGGTGTAACCATAGAAGTATTGGCAGTCGGCACTCAAGAATTTGATGCAGAAGTACGAAATGGCTGGGATGTTGCAATGGTAGCTCCGCAAGTCAAACATCGTTTCGATGGCTTTAAGGCATCGGCGGATGAAGCGGGTGTCCCATGTGAAGCCATTCCAGCCCAAGCTTACAGTCCTCTTGGCGGACCCAAGCTACTAAAACTTGTAACCGAACTAGCAAAATAATAAACTAATTACTATTTCTTTTCACTAAACGTAAAAGGAGAAAACACGAATGGACAAGTTTGTAGCTTTTTTAGAAAATAATCTTTCAACACCTATGGCTAAATTGTCTGAGCAAAAACATTTACGCGCAATTCGGGATGGTGTGGTTTCTGCGTTACCTTTCATCATTTTCGGCAGTTTATTCTTGATCATTGCATTTCCGCCGGTTGCAGCAGATACTGCATTAGGTGAATGGTCTGCAAAACATATAGCTGAAATTTTAATACCATATCGATTAACGATGTTTATCATGACGTTATATATTACTTTTGGTATAGGCTACAGTTTATCTCAAAGCTATAAACTTGATCCGCTATCTGGAGGTTTACTCTCATTAGCAGCCTTCTTGTTCACAATAGGTGTAAAGATGATGGATGATGTGGGGTTTGTTTTGCCAATGACAAATCTCGGAGGCCATGGTCTTTTTGTAGGAATGCTTGTATCCATTTTTGCAGTCGAAATTTTACGTCTTTGTAAGACAAAAAATATCACAATTAAAATGCCGGATTCTGTTCCAACTTCAGTGGCCCGTTCATTTGAAGCATTAATACCAGTTACAATTGTATTGCTTGTTATGACTTTAATTACAGTCGTTTTTGCTGTTGATTTACATTCACTTGTTGATAAAGCGGTTGCACCACTCATCAGTGCAGGCGATACATTGCCAGGTGTATTAATTCCAGTATTTTTGATTACATTCTTCTGGTCATTTGGTATTCATGGCGTTTCAGTGGTAGGTGCCGTAGCTCGTCCGGTATGGGAAGTGTACTTGGGGAATAACTCGGCGGCAGTTGCAGCTGGAAAGGCAATTCCCCACATAGCCCCTGAAACATTCTTTCAATGGTTTATTTGGATTGGTGGGTCTGGTGCAACATTGGGTTTGGTAATAGCCATGCTCTTAACGGCTAAATCTACCTATAGTAAAGCAATGGGGAAAGCAACAATTGTGCCAAGCATTTTTAACATCAATGAACCTGTTATCTTTGGGATGCCGATTGTACTGAACCCGGTACTTATTATTCCATTTATCATTACACCGCTAATTGGTGCGACACTTGCATATATAGCAACGTCCATCGGACTTGTGAACCCGACATATGTAATGGTTCCCTGGACATTGCCCGCTCCAATAGGTGCCTACCTTTCAACAGGCGGTGATTGGAGAGCCGTTGTGCTCGTGATGGTGAATTTAACAATTTCGGTCCTTATCTATCTGCCATTCTTTAAGATGTACGATAAAAAGCTTTTAGCGCAGGAAAACGTGGTAGAAACAACGGATAATCAAAATATCGCTTTATAAGGAATACCTAAAAGGGAGTTTGGGACTAAATGCTCCAAACTCCTTTTATAAATTGAGGGGGGAAGGGATATGAATTCAACATCCAGAATTCACTTTTTTAGTTACAAAAGTGCCTTTCTATTTTTTAGCTTCATTCTTGTTTTTAATTTTATCTTTAACGGATTAATGGATGCCTTTGAGATTAATAAACAATTATCACTATACTTGGGAAATACCTTTGCCATAAGCGCAGGATTGACGATGGTTGTTTGTTTTGTTGAAGGTAAGTTTAAAAACAAGAAACATGCATCACTATTATTCTTGTCTTTATTAGCGGTGAGTGCACTGGTTTGCTATGCAATAATCTATAAATAAAAATTCAGATTAGCTAACTATGAGGTGTTAGGGGAATGGAAATGAAAAAAGGGTTGAAGATTGCCACAATTGGTGGAGGCTCTAGTTATACACCAGAACTAATAGAAGGTTTTATTAAACGATATGATGAGCTGCCAATTAGGGAACTGTGGTTAGTGGATATTGAGGCAGGAAAAGAAAAACTGGAGATTGTAGGAACCTTAGCAAAACGAATGGTTGAAAAAGCAGGACTTCCAATGGAAATACATTTGACGTTAGACCGCCGGCAAGCCTTGCAAAATGCTGATTTTGTCACGACGCAAATGAGAGTGGGATTACTTGATGCACGAATCAAGGACGAGCGGATCCCGTTGGAATTAGGAATAATTGGTCAAGAAACAAACGGTGCAGGAGGATTGTCCAAAGGATTACGAACTATACCCATTCTTCTGGAAATTGCAGAAGAAATACAGGAGCTCTGCCCTGATGCTTGGTTAATTAACTTCACAAACCCAGCGGGGATGGTAACGGAAGCCCTTCTCCGCTACAGCAAGCATAAAAAAGTCATTGGGGTATGCAATGTTCCATTTAATATGCATATGTCTATTTCTAGCATGCTTGGTGTGGATATGAAGAGAGTACACATAGATTTTGCCGGGTTAAACCACATGGTATTCGGGATGCATGTGTTCGTTGATGATCAAGAAGTAACAGATAAAGTGCTTGAAATGCTTGGCAATCCTGAAATTCAGCTGACGATGAAGAATATTGCCCCATTGGCTTGGAACAGAAGATTTTTGAGATCCTTAGGAGTGGTGCCTTGCCCGTACCATCGTTATTATTACAAAACGAAAACGATTTTAGAAGAAGAATTGAAAGCATTCAAATCAGGGGAAACTCGAGCTGAAATTGTGAAAAGATTAGAAGAAGGTTTGTTTGACCTATACAAGGATGAAACCCTTGACATCAAGCCTCCACAATTAGAGCAGCGCGGTGGAGCTTACTATAGCGATGCAGCGTGTAACGTCATTTCTTCTATTTATAATGATAAAAAAGACACTCAAGTGCTAAATGTACAAAACAAAGGATCGCTTACTGATATTGATTATGATTCAGCAGTAGAAGTAAGCTGTATCGTAACGAAGAATGGACCAATTCCTTTGGCTATGGGTAAATTACCCATACAAGTGCTTGGCTTAATCCAACAAATCAAATCATTTGAAAGAATTGGTGCAGAGGCAGCCGTTACAGGTTCTTATGATAAAGCGTTATTGGCTTTAACGATTAACCCGCTTATTCCAAGTGATGAGCTGGCGGAAAACGTTTTACAAAAACTTTTAAAAGCGCATGAAGAATACTTACCGCGATTCTTCAGTGAAAGTGCCGTACTGAATATTAAGTGAATGGTGTATCAATTGGGATTACAGTAAACCAATGAGCCTTCATAATCTAACATAAAATAGGAGTGCAATGATATGTCAACTGAAATGAACAATAACGAAATGGAAATTTTCGAAATAATATCACATAGCGGAAATGCAAGAGGATTAGCATTCGAAGCACTGAAAGAAGCGGAAGAATTTAATTTTGAAAGTGCAGAGGAACTAATTAAACAGGGCCAGGAAGAATTGAACTTGGCCCATAAGACACAAACCAAGCTAATTCAAGCAGAATTGAATGGAGTTCCAAGTGAAAAAACTTTATTAATGATTCATGCTCAGGATCACTTGATGACGGCAATGAGCGAACAAAAACTAATTGAACATATGATCCGCATTGTAAAAAAGCTAGCCCCACAACAGTAAAGAGGTGATTAAATAATGGGTAAACTTGGTATATCTATCTATCCAGAGCATTCAACCGTTGAAAAAGACATAGAATACATTGCACTTGCACATAAATATGGGTTCAAAAAGATCTTTACTTGCTTGCTTTCCGTCGAAGGTGACAAAGAGAAGATATTAAAAGAATTTAAAGAAACGAAAGTTTATGCCAATCAATTGAATATGGAAGTGATGGTCGATATTGCTCCCCGAGTATTCGGTTCGTTAGGCATTTCTTATAATGACTTATCGTTTTTTGCAGGATTAGGTGCATATGGAATCAGGCTGGACATGGGTTTTACAGGTAACGAAGAGTCGGTTATGACACATAATCCATATGATCTAAAAATTGAAATAAACATGAGCAATGCAACAAGATATTTAGATAATATTATGGATTACAAACCAAATAAAGAGAATTTAGTTGGATCGCATAACTTCTATCCGCATCGCTATGCAGGATTGAGCTATCCTCATTTTATAAAATGCTGTGAGTCATTTAAAAAGCATAATATCCGCACAGCAGCTTTCATCAGCTCACATGCAGCCACGTGCGGTCCTTGGCCTGTAACGGAAGGATTATGTACTTTAGAGATGCACCGGGAATTGCCCATTACAACACAAGCGAAACATTTGTATGCGACAGGGTTGATTGATGATGTAATTATTGCAAATGCCTACGCATCTGAAGATGAATTGAAGCAGCTTAGCCTGTTAAACAGCGGTCTGTTAACATTTAATGTTAACCTTCACGAAACCATAACAGCACTTGAGAAAAAAATAGTATTGGAAGAATTCCATTTTTACCGTGGCGATGTTTCCGATTATTTAATTCGCTCGACCCAATCACGCGTGAAATATAAGAACGAAGAATTTAAACCAACATATACGCCTGATATTCGGCGCGGTGATATTTTAATTGAAAATGAGCTCTATGGACAATATAAAGGGGAATTGCAGATTGCATTAAAGGAAATGAAGAATTCGGGGAAAACAAATGTAGTTGGCCGAATATCAGAAGAGGAAATTTTTCTTCTCGATTATTTGGAACCATGGGGGAAATTCCAATTCAATATTAATTGATCAGGGAAGGAAGGTGATATTCCTTTCCTTTTTTACTGAATAGGAGAATAATATGAATTATATTATCGGAGTTGACGGCGGAGGCACTAAAACTGAGGCAGTGGCTTATGATTTAGATGGTAATAAAATTAGTGAAGGCATAGCGGGGTTTGGAAATCTGCTTATTAATGAAAAAAAATCCATCGCTAACATTATACAGGCAATTGAACAATGCGTAATGCCCATTAACAATGGAAGCTGCCATTACATTTGCTTAGGATTAGCCGGGTATGGAGGAGTTGAAAATCCGCAGGGCATAAAAAGTGCATTAAGCAGGGCATTTAAGGCCCCGTTCATCATTGTAAATGATGCAATTATTGCTCATGCTGCTTTGCTTAAAGGAAATGATGGCATTTTGACCATATCCGGAACTGGATCTGTAAGTATCGGCATCCATAAAGGAATCGAGAAATCTGCTGGTGGATGGGGACACATTCTTGGGGATGAAGGAAGTGGCTATTGGATCGCCATGCAGGCTTTTATAAAAATGACGAAAGAAGAGGATGAGGGATATAGCTATAGCCAGTTAACCGAGACAATACTTGAAAAACTTGGCTACAATAGTGTTATGGAACTGAAAAAATTCATTTATTCCGCCACGAAATCCGAGATTGCCGCGTTTGTTCCCCTGATTGTCCAACATGCGGAGAAGGGCGATAGTTTCTCGCAAAATATTCTGAATCAGGCCGGGTACCACCTTTCAAAACAAACGCTTGAGGTTATCAAGAAGTTGAAGTTAAGTGAGAATGTTACAATTGCAATAAAAGGTAGCATATTGACGAATATACCATTGGTGCAAAGCTCTTTCATCAATCATATTAAACTTGAAAACCCGAATGTGAAATTTGTTTTAGAAGACGTATCAGCTACCTTGGGTTGTTACTACATAGCAATGAAGCACTTAAAGTAAGTAAAGATCAAGGAGAGTAAATCATATGCACGTCGAAAATATTATATTGAGAATTGAAAGTTTATTGAACCAGTTGCCTAAATCAGAAAGGAAAATTGCCCAATATATCTTAGAAAATCCAAAAGATATTATAAGAATGACGATACATGAATTAGCTGATCATGCCAATGCCAGCAGTTCGGCTGTAACGAGATTCTGTCATTCAATAAAAGTTAACAGTTTTTCTGAACTGAAGGTATCCCTATCATCCCTGATTTCCCAACCGGAGAAAAAAGGTTTCCATGACATTGAGCCTAATGAAACAATAGCGTCCATTAAAAATAAAATAGTCTCCAACTCTGTACAAGCTATACAAGAAACGGCACATTATTTGGATGAGGCCGTTCTTGACAATATCATTGAAACCATGAGGAGTGCAGATGTAATTTATGTCTATGGTTTAGGAGCTTCATGGCTAGTTGCTGAAGATATTACACAGAAATGGTTACGGTTAGGAAAGATTGTAAGTGCCAATCAAGACCCGCATATTACGGCCACTGCGCTTGCTGCATCATCAAAGAACACCGTTTTTTTCTGTATTTCCAATAGTGGTGAAACTGAAGAAGTTCTGGAACTCGTAGATATTGCTAAAGCATATGGAATTAAAACAATTGGTTTATCGCGTTTGGGGAACAATGGACTAACTAAAAAAGTTGATATGTCCCTAAATCATGTACGTGCACCGGAGGCTAAATTCCGTAGTGCTGCAACAAGTTCGCTTTTTGCACAATTTCTAACGGTCAGCATTATTTTCTATGCATATGTTTCAAAATTCTATAATGAAAATAAAAATGAAATCGAACGTTCAAGGGAATCGGTATTGAAATTCACAAAAAGGAATTTGGATACTTAGAAAGGTAAGTCTAACCTTATATAAGCCATTGATCAGATCAATGAACGTTTTTTAGCTTGAGATGTTTCCAACCGGGATGTCTTTTAGAATTTATCACGGTGAAAGGATATGTTCGCTAGATGATCCAAAAGGATTCTCCGAGTCCCATTTATCTTCAACTTGAAGAGGAGATAGAAGCGGTTCAAAGCTTTGAATTGGTGCCAGGAGTGATGATTCCTTCAGAAAAAGAATACACTGAAAAATATGGAATAAGAAGGATGAAGGTTAGACAGGCCATTTCTAACCTTGTGAATGGCGGTTATTTATACAGGTGGCGCGGAAAGGGAACGGGAGCAGCATTTGCATGGATTGGATGTACGTTTTTTCAAAGAAACGTTCCTGGATTTGGCCTAATTAAAACAGAGAAAAAGCCCTCCAAAAAGGTTTTGAAGGGCTTTTTGGCGGGTGAAAAAATAAATTTGTTTTTCCATAATCGGCGGTTTTTGTTAACTCATTTGTGTGTGTAGCAAAAGAAGATTATTAGTAGGCGATACCTACACGTGATTTTATATAATCGCTACTTTTTATGAGACTAAATGTAAACTCTGCTGTATCCGGCACGGATATTTCTAAGCCGTCCTCCGGCAAAAGATTAACTTCTACACGGTATTTACCTACACTTTCCCCATCCGGCAAATACGTAGGACAGACAATAGTCCATTCGAGTGGTGACTGTTTTAGCATATCGTAAACTTTATGATGTTCTATCGCTGCACGGGTAGACTTACGCTTTGATTCAATTGACTGATAGCGCAGTAAATTTGGGGTGGTTCTGCTTTGCAGGATACCTGCAGTTCCTATAGTGATAATTCGTTGTATTCCTTCATCTTCCATTGCTTCGATAATTAGTGGCATACTTTCTGATAGAGTGGTTGTCCCATCAGTATTCAGTGCACTAATAACTACATCAATCCCATGCATTGCATGTGAGATATCACCTTTATTTAAAACGTTACCTTGAATAATAGTTAAATTTTCATTATTTATTTGAAGCTTCTCTGGATTTCGAACTAATGCAGTAACATGATGTCTATCATGAAGGGCATAAGTAACTATTTGACCTCCAACTCGTCCAGATGCACCTAAAATTAAAATATTCATGAGAATGAACCTCCTTTTTACAAATACAAATATTACACTACATTTTAAAAGTTATTATATCGTCTTTTTCAATACTGGTATATCCTTAACGTTATAACTTCTGGTTTTGCTGACAGTACTCCAAAAAGGAGAGCTACAAAAATCTTTCTTAAGTAAATCTAACCAACATTTAGAAAACAATACAAAAAGGGCCACCCAAAAGCTTTATGAGTGATCCCTTTGAAAATGTTCTCTTGATTGAAAAGATCTGACTTCCTTTGGTAAGAAGTGACTCTATCTTTTCTTCTCGCTTTTTTTTTTGAATCATTTAATCGGAGGATAGTTGAAAATATAAAGGTGGATTAGGTGGCTCTAAAAACATGCCATTAGCGAGCACAATTCCTTCTCTAATATTCCTGTCCTTCTTTCGATTTTAGAAAAGAAACAACTGATTCATCTAATAATTTTTCCCGATTTGGATCTTCATTGACATCTGTATCCACTTCCATTTCTTGTTTAAGTATGCCGAAAGTATCATCTTCTGTCTTTAATCGACTGTCCTGACTTTTATGTTGGGCTGGATGATGGTCATTATTTTTTTGATTTGGCATATAAACTCCTTCTTTAACATGTATTTTTTTATTTAGTATGAACAATTGATCCAAAATAAAATCCAATATTTTTTATGGATTATATTCAACTTCTTTCACGAACTTTGACCTGTAATTAATAATCTTCCGCTTTCTTGTTGTTCTTGATGAAAGGTTAAACTGCTTTAGGTTAAGTTGATTGAATATTAAAAATATTGTAATATTTATTTGATGAAAGTAATACCGAAACGTTGTTTTGTATTCGAAACAAACACTCGAAAGGATGCTGGAACGGATTCCTATTAGTAAAGTCAAATAATTTAAGGAGGATTTTGCTATGAAGAAAAGAATAAGGAATACCTCTATTTGCTTTTTGTTGGTAGTTTCAATACTACTATCATTATTACTTCCTTCTTTTGGTCAATCAGCTGGAATGCAATCGAATTTTAAAGTAACTCTATTAGGAACAGGTTCGCCTATTTTAAGTACATCTCGGTCCGGTCCTGCTACCCTTGTGGAAGTTGGTAATGAAAAACTCCTCTTTGATGCAGGCCGTGGAACTGCTTTGCAATTATATAAAGCGAATATGTTACCAGGCAGCATTGACAAGTTATTCCTTACACACTTGCATTCGGATCATACGATTGGCATCCCAGACATATGGCTTACAGGTTCTTTGCCAACAGGTGGGAAAAGAGCGCCAGCATTTAACATTTGGGGACCTAAGGGAACAGAGAAAATGATGTTACATATGAATAAAGCTTTTAAAGCCGATTTGGATGCAAGGGAGGAATCTGGAAATGGAAACGTTGAAGGAGCAAGTATTGTAGCACATGATATCAAGGAAGGCGTCGTGTATCAACAAAAGGGAATAGAGGTAATAGCCTTCAAGGTTGACCATAAATCAATTGAACCTGCTTTCGGTTATCGGGTTAATTACAAAGGACATTCAGTAGTTATCTCAGGTGACACCCGTTATAATGAAAATCTAATTCAATTTGCTAAAGGTGCTGACGTAGTCATTCATGAGGTTGCAGCCGCAAGGCCTGATAATGAATCAGAATCAATATCCAATATTCTTGATCTTCACACTACACCCGAGGAAGCAGGTAAAGTCTTTAGCCGAATACAACCAAAACTTGCTGTGTATTCACATATTGTATTATTAGGTGGATTAACAGAAGAAAAAGCTAATTTACTCGGAAGAACAAAAGAAACATATGAAGGAACAGTTGTAGTAGGAGAGGATTTGATATCCATTGAAATAGGCGACAAGGTACAAGTGCTGCACCCGTGAAGGACGAGCTTCAGCTGGCATGTTCTTTAAACCTATTAATCAATGCGATAAGCGTTTGGAACATGTGCTACCGTCAACATTTTGACTTATAAACCAGGCTAAGACTCTTCCAATAAAAAAAACGATATCCCCAGCGCACCGGCTCATGACTATTATGATATAAAAACCTAAAAGTCCTCATCGAGCGAAAGCTTCTAACACCTAGAGGCATAAAGACCCCTTGCCCAAAATGGACAGGGGGTCTCTATTCAAAAGAAAAGTATAATACAAGTTTAAGAGTTTTCCAGCTCGAAATATACTTTAATAATCATATTAGGGCAATCTTGGTCTTTAATTATCCAGATGGCGCCTCGTTATTAAGCTAATCTATCTGCTAATCGGTTTTCTTTCCAAATGACTGTAATACCTAGGCCAATGACCATAATGACAGCAGCAAAAAGATAAGGATAGTGGATGTTTACGTCAAATAGTATTCCTCCCATTGCTGGTCCGAAGATATTCCCTAAGCTCGTATAGGTTGAGTTCATTCCAGCAACAAACCCTTGCTCTTTCCCGGCGGTTTTCGATAAAAATGTCGTCAATGCCGGACGAAGCAAGTCAAATGCAAGAAAGACGAAGCTAGTTACCACCAGTACTGCCAAAAAGCTAGATATCAAAGTGGAAGCCACTGCGAATATTGCGCCGATGATTAAACATAATTGAATCAACTTCTTTTCACCAAGGATATCTACCAGTTTTCCAAACATAAATACTTGCACAACAACTCCGAAGATTGAGCTTATTGTAATGATAGTTGCAATATCCTTCGGCGTGAAGCCGAATTTATGATCAGAAAATAGGCTAAAAACAGTTTCATACGCTGATAAACCAAAAGCGAGTACAAATACGATGATAAACGCAATAAAGTAAAGCGGGTTAAGTGATCTTTTTAAATCGCTAATAAAGTTTGTTTGTTTTGCATTAGCAGAAACCTCTGCAAGCTGTTCCTTTGTTAGCGGTTCTTTTAACATAAATATTGATGAAAGGCATGCTAAAAAAGCAATGGCTGCCGCAAGAAAGAAGGGCAAGCGTATACCATATTCCGCAATAAAGCCACCGATACCAGGTCCGATAATAAAGCCCAAGCTAATGGCGGCCGAAATATACCCCATTGCTTTTGGCCGTTCCTGAACTGATGTAATATCTGCAACATATGCAGTAACACCTGGCATTATAAAGGCGGCACTAATTCCCCCTAGGATCCTTGATATATATAACACGGATACGTTCGTGCCTACACCAAAGATAAGTTCTGAAACACCAAAAAGGAATAAGCCGATAATGATGACTTTCTTTCTGCCGTAACGGTCGACCCAACGACCTGCGAATGGTGACATAACAAGTTGTGATACCGCAAATACGGCAACAAGATAGCCCATCGTACTTCCTGATAAATGCATGATATTCATAAACGATGGCATAACGGGGATGATGAGTCCAATTCCTAGAAAGGCAATGAATATATTGCTAAGAAGAATAATTAATATCGCCTTTTGTTCCTTAATTGGTTTATTCATGTATTAACACCTCTTTCTATGTGAATCATTTTTGTGAAATACCTCTCCAAAATACTTTCCAAGAGGATGCTAATTTATCGTTCAGCCGTTGCTCATCATTGCCGTATACAAGCTCCAGCAGAATGGAATCCACTACTCCTAAGAAAGCAAAGGTCGGCGTAGTTGCTGCTTCTTCGACGATTAATTTAGCATTGATCCAATCCTGAAATTTTCCTTCCAATATCGCCTGCACCTTTTCCTCGATATCCATGACTTCCTGTCCGATTGCTTTTTCAAGATGGGCTGGCGGAAAAAAGGACATACGCAGCCAAAACTTTAAATGCTCATTTTTTTGGAAAAGATCGATGGTCAATTTTAGAAACCCGTATAAATCTTTTTCAGGATTTTTTGCATCAACTTTACTGAAATATTGGAGCTTTGAAGATAGCTCGGCCTCTTTCGCATCACGTAAAACTTTCAGAAAAAGATCATCCTTGCCTTTAAAATGGGCGTAAATGGATTGCTTTTTCATGCCGACTTCTTCAGCTATTAGAGATAGTGATGCTCCTTCATAACCATGGATCGTAAAATATTTTAAAGCTGCTTCCTTAATTTCATTGCTTTTCAATAATATCACCTCTAATTTAACGAACGTTCGTCAGTTATATTAGCAAATTAAATAAATATAAGCAAGCAGTTTAGTTTATAGAAAGGTTTGTAATCAAACTGTTTTTTTAAAATTGTATACTTAATTACTTATAACAGAGGGTGCCGCGGCCGTCTCAGGGCAGTTTAGTTGTACAAGGTGCTGATATAATATGAATATCATTAATTTTTGAAAAAAGGCGGACAATGTATGGATAGTGATGTAAGAATTGATTTCTTATTGCAAACACAATAAAAGAGACACGATACTTAAAAGAATCTGTTGAAGTTAATGAAGAGTTGCAGGGGTATCTTCAGATTAATGAAGAATACAGTAAAAGATATACGGAAACAACGAAGCGTTACTGAAAAGTTAATAGCAATTGGTAATTAAAGTATTTAGGATTAAACCCAACACAAATTGAGTATCTTGTTGATTGAACGAGTGCAATAGTTCTTTAATGTCTGTGAAGGTCAACTCTTTTTATGGAACTAAAGTGGAAGTTTTAAAAAAAGTGATAAAATAAAGGGATATTAGTTGTGAGGTGTAAGAAATGAAAACCATTTTAGAAGGGTTCTTCGAGTTAAAAGAAATATTAAACTCGTTCAACGGGCTCGAAAAAGATTATAATTGGCTACTTACAGATTTAGATTGGTCAAACCCAGAAAATTACCTTGATTACTTTGAAGATTATCGGATTTTTGACGACCTTCATAATAACTTCTGGATTACAGGCGAAAATCTAAAGAAACTTGCTAATAATAAAGATTTTTATTTTATTTGGGGTGTATTTTCGGCATTTGATAAAAACGAGAAAATTGATTTAGATGACATTAAAGTAGAACCATATGCAGACGGCAATCCAAATCTTTGGGGGGGAACTCCAAATATCCAACATCCTAAGGCAAAAGTTGAATTGGTTTTGTGGGACTCTTCAGCGATTCTACTTCTTAGTAAAGATAATGATTTATCAAGAAACTTCAGAAATACTTTTGAAGGTTGGAAAGATTTAAATTACTATAATCAGTCGTAAAACCTTTTCGAACTATATAGAACAATTAAGCCGTTTCAAGAACGTGCTAAGATGCGTCTTTTTGGCATTGCTGGAATAATGGGTTTTTGTGGTAATATAAGCAGGAATAGAATAATAGGGAGGATAACTATGGAAGGGTTGGAAATTTACGATTTTTTAAGATTAGTTTTTATTACTTTTATAATTAGTTTAATTATAATTTCCATTATTTTATTGGCTAAGAAACGAAGTAACCTTGTTAATGGATTCACAGTTAGTATTACTTCAATAATTTCAATAATTGTTTCTGGTATTAATCTTATTATTATGGGATACATTGCTGATGAATTAAATATAGCAGGAGACGTTATTTCCTCATATATGTTTCTTATAATTTTAGGGTTAAGCATATTTAATTTGTATATTTACTTTAAAAATAAAAACAGTATTATTAGTGCCTAATAAATAAATTTTGTTTTTAAAGTAACAGATACTTTACTTCAATAATAGAATTGCTTTGAAGTGCAGCTCTTTTTCTTATGGAGCTAGGGGCAGAAGAGTGGGGGGATTTAGTGAAGTATTTCTTGAAATTAAATACAGGTAGTATTTTGCATGCCTTTAATGATATTTGTTCCTCTCGAACGTATGGTTAATGAATATAGGATTAGTAGACTGACGGGATGGAATATTGGTACTGTAAATACATTAACTAGTGTAGCTATTGTTGTTGAATTTAATTTATATTTGGTACAATCGTACTCTTTCTCCTGACAAAAAAGTGGTTGAATGGTTGATGTTAGTTTGGTGTCTAACATTTACGGGGCAGTTCAAGCGTCTACAGTCTGGAAGGCCGCCAATGGCGGCCTTTTGATGTTAAGTCAGAAAATATGTCGGATAAATAATGTAAATATACTATAATTTTATTTGTTAGGTCGAACAATCATTTTTCAGATTTGATTGTTTTTTTCATTTTATTGTTATTAAATGAAATTTTTAATGATTTCAATGATCATAAGGATAGTTTTTTCTCTAATCATAGCAAGTATTTGGATTGCTGCACCAATACTACTTTGATGAAATCGTCCATTATCACCGCCTTAGATCCATATTAAGTTTAATCAAAGATAAATTCTTTGATACCGAATTGGGCGGAGGGAAAATCAATTAATGGGACGGATTAGCTCAATAAGAAAAAGTGGAAGGTAATCCAATTAATAGTATTTTTGTGTTAAAGTTGTACAGGGAATATTTTATTAAGAAGGAAGAAAATCTGCATGACAATATTAAGATATTTTTAGTTATAAAGGAAGGGATAAAATGGGGAAAAGAATATTAGGGAGTATGTTGCTTTTATTGCTAGGCATGGTTAGTTTTACTTTTTTACCTGGCTTAAAAGTTGAAGCGGCAGATCGAGTGCACACTGTATCCTCTCAAGAAACGGTAGAATCGATTGCAGCGACTTATGATATATCGGCAGAGCAATTAATGAAGACGAATGGTTTACCGGATGATAAGTTATATGTGGGCCAGCAGTTAATCATTAAGACTGTATATACTCCTTCCATCTATCAATGGTCAGAGAGAGGGAAACAGATTGGAAATTATGCAAAAACCTTTACAGGATTTAAAAAAACGGCTGGAGAAGAGACACCTATAAATGGTTTCGATTCTAGCGGATTGATTTATTGGGTACTCTCCCGACAAAAGGTGCCCATCGACCGTTTGTCAGTTGAAGGCTATTATAAGCAAGGAATGGTTACAGATACCCCTAAGACTGGAGATATTATATTTTTTCTTGAAAAGGAAAGCTCAAAAATCGTGACGGCTGGGATCTATCTGGGGGGAAATCAGTTTGTTAATTCTGGATATGGAGCAGAGACAGTTCAGGTGAGATCTATCACAGAAAAGTATTTTGCACAATTCCAAGTCGCGTATAAAACGTATACACCCAAGGGAGAGCATGTCGTTCAAAATAATGAAACCCTTAAAAGCATCTCGGAAAAATATGGTGTTTCTGTGGGTACAATCAAAAAGCGTAATGCTTTACCAACTGATAGCTTGATGCAGGGGCAGTATCTTCAAATATACAGCAATCCCCTTTATCCATTTTATGCAAATCAAGAGGCTTCCTATGATAAAGCTCTTGATGTCATCAAGTATGCATATACTCTCCGTGGGTTTACTTATGCTTTAGGAGAATATGATCCGATTATTGGAATGGATTGCAGCGGTTTTATCTATTGGGTCATGAAGGAGCAGGGCATTTCCGTTAAACGTGGTTCGGCAGCGGACTACTATTCCTTGCTGCCGAAACTCAAAAATCCAAAGGCAGGGGACTTAGTATTTTTTAGAGATACAGATTCAAGTAAAGAGATAACCCACGCAGGTATTTATCTAGGGGATGGTCTCTTTATTCATACAACAAAAAATACTGGCGTTCATATATCTGATCTTACTTCAAGTTATTTTGCTCAGAAGTTCGAAAGTTTTGGGCAAATCAATATGGACTAACATAAACACTTGAGAATGAAGACTGCTTGGATTTACTATTAATATGGTCCCCTTAAGGTACAATTGCTATCTAGAGGGGATTTTATCAATTGAAAAGCTGGGTTAAAATTCATCTTCAATTAACGAGTCCGATATTCTAGTAAGGATTTCACTTGAAAAAAATTTATAAAAAAGATAACGAAGGGAGAGTTATATGCAAATTATTAGTGTTAGAGAACATCCAGAGTATAAAGAAAAAGCGATTAAATATTTTCAGTGTAAATGGGCAAATGAAAACAGTATGAAAGTATATGAGGACTGTATTACACACAGCATAACAACGGACAGTCCGTTTCCTATTTGGTATTTAATGGAGGATTCAGGGGAAATTGTTGGCTGTGCAGGTCTAATTAGCAATGATTTTATCAGTCGTATGGATTTATGGCCTTGGATATGTGCTCTTTATATTGAAAACAGCTATCGTGGCAGGTCTCTAGGGAAAGAGCTTCTTTCCCGTGCTAAGACCGATGCCCAAAAAGCAGGATTCAATAAAGTTTTCCTTTGTACTGACCACATTGGATACTATGAAAAATATGGATTCTCTTATATAGGTGATGGATACCATCCTTGGGGAAGTAGTTCAAGAATTTATGAGAGCAATAACTAACATGGTCATTTTTTAGGTTAGCGCTTTTCTTAATGACAGGTGCACTGGCTTAAGATCGAACCTGTCTTTTATGCAGCTTTTTCTTTATGCAACTATCGGGAAAGTTTTGTTGAATAAGAATCCTTTTATTTCACTCGAATCAATGGAGTTATATGGTAATACAGAAGTGGAGGAAAATTGATTTTTAAAATGGAAAATCCAATCATTGGTGGTGTGACTCTCATTGAAAACTCTCTAAAAGATGTATGAGCATTTAAATTGGGCTAATCAACGTATTCTTAAAACATTGCAAAGTATTGAAGATAAAATTCAAAAGGTGAGCCGTTTGTTTTCCCATATCCTGCTTGCAGAAAAAGTATGGATAACTAGATTACGAGGATTTGACAGTTCACGACTGCCCATCTGGTCAGAGGTCGATATAGAAGTCTGTGCAGAGCTTGTTATGCAAAATAAAGAGAGCTTTACAACGTTTCTTACTAATTTATCACATACTGACCTAGATAAATTAATATTCTATACAAATAGTAAAGGGGAAGAGTTTAAGAATCCTGTCCGGGATATTAGGAATTTAGCTTTTGGACCCCCGGAATTTGTCAAGGCAACAGGAAATCGTAACAAATATGTATGTGTAAGCTAAACTTCAGTTTCATACCACTTTAGATCAAGTGTTTCCTGAATATCGAAAAGTTTTTGGCGATCTATATTCAAGGGCTTCTTTATTGATATTAAAATACTTCTTTATCCATACTATTCCTCCTTCAAAATTGATACATATATTACTTTATAAATAATCATGCTTGTAGCAAATCAATTTTAATATTCAATACATGGAATTCCCTACTACCAATGAATATTTAGAACAGATTCACTATAAGCATGATCACTAATAAATTGTTCGGAATTCTTCCTTTTTCATTCAGTGATTGAAATTATGCTCTCTTAAGACTCTTTGATCATAACTTTTTGTACTTTAGTACCAGAATCTTCCTCAGAGGCTTGCCCTACACGTTTAATAAAAAACGAAAGAATTAATCCAATAATTCCAATTGCTATAATTACAACATAAGCATCATTAATGCCCTGAATGGTGGCTTCTACTATCATATGTTCTTGACCTGCCATATTTCCTCCAGTGGACATCATTTCTTTAAAATGTGTTTCGGTACGGTTCGTCATAACTGTTACAAGAAGGGATGTACCAACTGCGCCTGCTACTTGTCTAATGGTATTGGAGATTGCTGTGCCATGAGCAGTCAAGCTGGAAGGCAATTGATTTAAACCTGCAGTTTGAATAGGCATAAGCATCAGTGCCATTCCGATACGACGGCCCGTAGACATGAGAACTAAATAGGTATAGCTAGTTGAATCTGTCAAATCAATAAAGCCGATCGTTGTAGTAATCGTAATTATTAACCCAATTATGGACAGCCATTTTGCACCATATCGATCAAACAGCCTACCTGTAATAGGCATTAAGAAGCCCATCACAAGCGCACCGGGGAGAAGTAACAATCCGGATTCTAAAGCTGTGTAGCCGCGTGCACTTTGTAAGTACAGTGGAAGCAACATCATATCTGCATACATAACCATGGTAACCGCAATGTTAATAATGGTTGTAAGGGAGAACATTTTATACTTGAAGGCCCGGAGATCCAGCAGTGGATCCTGAGAAGTTAACTGCCTCCAGGTAAAAAGTCCAAGTGCTGAGACTCCTACTGCAATAGATACAAGTACTTCACTACTGGACCACCCTTCACTGCCTGCTCGGCTGAAGCCATATAACAGAGTGCCAAACCCTATAGTAGAAAGGATTACACTTATAATGTCCATCTTGGTGATAACTTGTTCCGAGACATTCTTCAGGAAAATAAAGCCGAAGATAATCACCAAAAGGGTAAACGGAATCATACCATAGAACATTAATTCCCATTCATAGTTTTCCAGGATATATCCTGCTAGAGTAGGACCGATGGCAGGCGCAAAAATGATCGCAAAGCCTACCATTCCCATGGCTGCCCCTCTTTTATTAGGAGGAAAGATTGTGAAAATGACATTCGTAAGTAGTGGCATAATAATGCCAGCTCCCGCTGCCTGAATCATGCGCCCAGTCAAAAGAACCGGAAAGTTTGTTGCTACAGCTGATACTATCGTGCCTGCAAGAAAGATTAGCATCGAAGCTAGAAAAAGCTGGCGGGTGGTGAACCTTCGCATGAAATACGCTGTGATTGGAATTAGAATACCATTCACTAGCAAATAGCCAGTTGTCAGCCATTGTGCAGTTGCCGCCGAAATATTAAAATCAACCATTAGTTCTGGGGTTGCAACACTCATGATTGTCTGATTTAGCGTGGCTAGAAAAGCCCCCAAAATCATAATGAACAAGATAGGTCCTTTTTTAATGGACCTACTAGTTGTATTGATACCTTTACTCAAACTATAAACTTCCTTTCTATTTCTCACTAGATTTATTTTACAATGTGTAAGATAATTAACACTGTATAAAACAGATTATAGTTAGGAATTTCCGTTCTTACAATTTACAATAAAACGCAAAATGTAAATTAGTTTACACTAAATCTAATTGTGTTGTTTATTTGGGGAATATTGTACATTACCTAAAGAAATTGTATATTTTAATACTAAGGAGAAAGGAAAAGTAAAATGATGGATAATTACAAGGGTCATACAGACCCCCGAATTCTTCGTACGCGGCTTTTAATAAAAGAGGCTTTTGTTGATTTGCTACAGGAAATGGATATTGAGAGAATGTCTGTTAGCCGTATAGCGGAGCGCGCTACAATTAGCCGTGTTACGTTTTACCTCCATTATCGGGATATACCGGATATGCTAGAAAAAATGGCTGATGATATGATTAAAGATATTCAGCCCGCGGTGAACAGTCAACCTGTGAACGAGGGTGCCACTGACGATACGGATTTTGTAATGCTGGTGCGGATGCTTGATCATATTGCTAGACATGCTAAATTTTATAAAGTGATATTAGGTTCGAAGAGGGTACCTATCTTTACTGAACGCTTGTTAAATATGCTAACCGAAATAATAACTGAAAGGTTAGAAGTTTTGGGAAATGATTCTTTCTTTTATAAAGCAGGAATTCAAAAAGATATAGCTATATGGCACGGGTCTTCAGCTTTGATAGGCACTATAGTTTCTTGGCTGCGAAACGACATGCCGTATACACCGCATTTTCTCGCAAAACAGCACTTCTTGCTCTACCATTTTCAAGATAAAAATTCTTAATTATTTATAATTAGAAAATTCCTGGAATCTGTGGTAAAAGGGGTTCTATCTAAATGTTAAAACAAAGTTGATTGGAAAGGGTGTGCGAGGCTCCAGCGGGAAAAGCGTCCAAGGGAGACCCCGCAGGCGTAAAGGGTGCCGAGGGCGGACCGCTTCCGGAAAGCGAGTGCCTGGAATGGAAACCAACGTTCAAACTTTACAAAACCTCAAAAAACCTGTAGACAAACTCAATTATTTATCGAGTTTGTCTACAGTCTGAAAAGAGCATATTTATATCCTCTTTTGACTTCCTTGAAGAGCCAGATGAGTGCCATCATGTATAGTGATGTGACAATTAAAAAAGAAATAGACAAAGTCTTGCATTGGTCAATGGAGGTACCATCCTCATTCAAGGTGCCAATAAAAAGGGAAGCAAAAAAAGGTAGCCCCGAAAACACCATTTTCATCGTGTTTTTGGGGCTACTTGACGTTTACAGGCACAAAACGAAAAAAATCCGCGATGTAATGACTTGAACTGCTTCCAAGCCTATGACTATGTTAAAAATATTAAGAGACCCTATTTATTCTCATCCGGGAGAGAACGTATTGAAAGCACTATAGCATTTTTCACTATTCCATCTGCTTTATTCTCTTCAAGTGATTATTCATTTTGATGCAGCAAGAACGTTACTTTATGTAGATGGAACTAGAACCAAGACTGTTGAACTTCTTGAAGTTGTTGTTGAGCTTTTTCAAGCTGTTGCTGTGCTTGTTGGAATTGTTGTGAATTCTCATTAGCTTGAGCAGATTGAACAGCTTTTTGGGCTTGTAGAGCTGCATTGATAGCTTGCTGATATTGTTGTTTTTGTGTCAATTTAAAAGTCTCCTTCATTACTTTTACTAAAGGCTTATCCTTCAACTTTTTTTATTGTGTATAAAAATTTTAATATTATACATGTATAGGGCTTTATTCGATGGGGGCTTTTTTCGTTTTCGTGTATTTTAATTTTATCTTGATGACGATACGGTGGGAGCAGTTACAGATTGAATTTGCTAAAGGAAATCAGATGGATAGAAAAAAATTCGGAAAAGGGAGGCGAGGTGTGTAATGAAGGAGCCTGAAAAGATCTACAACACTGCGGTAGAGGCAACTTTGGAGGTGGTTGGAGGAAAGTGGAAACCTGTAATCCTCTTTCATCTAACATTGGCAAGAAACGTAAAAATGAATAAAAAGCTTGATACCCGCAATTACTCAAAAAATGTTGACGCAGCAACTTCGGGAGCTTAAAGAGGAGGCGTCATTATCAATATTGAGTTTTAAGAGTTTAATGTACATAAATGGAACACAAATTAAGTCACTTGTTGACCTAAAAGGTGGCCGCCAATTGGCGGTCTTTTGAAAGTATAAATCTTTCAATGATTATATCTTAAATAAAGAAAAACATTTACTTACAGTAGAATCCATCCTATTTTAAATAACAGATATACTGCCGATACTTAAATAAGAAAATTTATTGTCACTTCTAAACAGTATTTTTATGTGCTATCATTATTAATGCAAATATTTCCAATATTAAACAAACACCCTCTCTTCCTAATTTGAAATTTTTATTACTCGATATCACAATGAACAAGAATTATTCATTGTAATTGGTACATAAAGTACAAAATTGTGTGAAATATTTCTAATAAGTCCTCAAGGAGTGAAACCAATGTAAACAAATATTTTTTCTCTTAGAAAAATTAAATAAGAGGGGTTGTTTGCATTGAAGAATAAATCATTTAATGTATTGATGGGAGGACAATCTTTAGCAAATGCTGGAGATGTTTTTTATATTGTTGCGCTTATAACAAGTGTTTACAATGTAACAAATTCTTTATTTTATGTTTCGTTGGTTCCTGTAATAAATATGCTTGGAGGATTTTTAGGAGGATTATTAGCACCACTTCTTATAGATCGATACACGTTAAAAAAAATTTTATTTAACTCTCAATTAGTTAAAACTTGTATCTTACTGGTGCTAACCCTATACGAATCATTATTATTATCGAAAGATACGATTGTAACGATTTATATAATTATTTTCTTTATCACGTTTTTAGATAGTTTCGCTAATCCAGCAAGTAGTGCATTAATACCTCAACTTGTTTCGGAAGAATACTTATTAAAAGCAAATAGCCTTATGTCTTCTATATATCAATTCATTCAGATGGGTGGATGGGCCGCAGGTGGTATATTAGCAGCATTCTTGCATTCTAATGGGCTATTAATCTTGACGTTTAGTTTGTATGTATTATCTACCTCCTTACTGGCATTCGTTAAAGTCAAAGAAAAGAAACAGTCTGAAGAATTGGAAGAACTATCAGTAAAGGGAAGTAAAATGACTTCAATGTTTGAAGGCTGGAGAATAATTGCAGAAGATAAAAGGCTGCGTGTCCTCCATTCAACCCTATTTTTTGGTTCTATAGCTAGTCCAGTTTGGGTATCATCCATTCTATACCCTTTTATAGACAAAAGGCTAAATGTAGGAACTGAGTGGTGGGGTTATATAAACACGGCTTTATTATTAGGCTTATTTCTAGCAGGAATACTTGGATATAGAAAATCTGATTTCCTTAACAAAAATATTCAGAATGTGCTATTGTTAGGAGCCTTTATGGTTTTTCTAATGACTTTTTTATTTGGAATTAATGTAAATCCCTACCTTTCCCTTTTGCTTATTGGTATATTTGGTTTATTTGAAGAACTGAGGATGATTTCTATTCATACAATCATCCAAAGTTTAGTTAGGGAAAAGCTTTTGGCTAAGGTTTATGCTGTACAGAGTTCTTTAATAATGGCAACATTCGGTATATCAACTCTTATGATGGGGATACTTGGCCAGCGATATAGCATTGTAGTTGTATTTATTGTTGCCTCGATTTCCTTATGTTTTTCATTTATTAATCTTATTACCTCTAAAAAGTATTTAATATTAACCATAGAGGAATCTAGCAATAACTTTAAAAACTAATTGTAAATTTTATTTAGACAAAAGGGGTTCGGAATTAAAACATTCCGAACCCCTTTTGAAATTCCCTTTAGATTTTGCTCAATATTAAGGAATTGAGTCTCTACGAGCCCACTATGTTAGGCCATTTTGGGACCTTGCCATGTCCAATTGGCCATTTTCTTCACATTCATGTCAGCGAAAGTAAGCATTGCCTGCATCGACAATTTTTTAAGTCCCCTTAAAGTTTGTTTGATAATCTAATACATCTTTGGCATTATTAGTTAAATGGTATTCTTTTTTGTTTGAATCTAATTCCATATATTGATTGAATAATGTTGAGTTGTTCATGAAATATTTTTCGCTTAATTTTTCTGTTTCTTGAATTTCTTGATTATTAATAGGTGACACATCGTGAGCAAAAGCAATAGGAGTAACTGAAGAGGCTAGTGTAGTTACAATAGCTGTCGAAATAAAAGATTTTTTTGGTTTTTTTATGGTTGCACCCTCCTTTTGTTTAATGTTACCCACCCATCGGAATTAGTATAAAAAATCAAATTTATTATTGGAGGAGTTAATTAAAATATGAATAAGTTAATTTTATTAATAAAGTTTGTTATTACTATTTTAGGTCTCATATTAATTTTTAGTAATCAAGGTAATAACAATATTTGGTTTTTCCTTTTTACATCTTTAGTTATTCTTTATATAATTTCCGATCTTATTTTATCTTTTTTCAAAAAAAATAATAAATCAATGTAGTTGAATTTTGGATTGGTTTCCAAAGGAAAATAACAAGTAACCCTCTTTCGAGGGTTTTTGGTACTTAGCCCTCTTTAATTGTTGTTGTGTATTTTAATATCTCTCCCGATGGGCAGGGATAACAATCAAAAATGTTCATCGTACACATAGTCATGCTTGCGGAAGAATCCTTCTTTTGTTCGAGGACGTGTATAGGGTATTTCTTTGCCAAAAAGAGGCTCTAAGATGTGACTATCATGCGTATTTCCGGGTGTTACTATCGTCCCAACACAAATCCGTTGCGGTCTGCTGCCGCATGAAACGAATAGGCAAACTGTTTAGGTGGTTCATTCATCTTTCACATAGTAGCCACTCTTAGGATCAGTTGAACTTTAATCCCTTTGGACGTTACGGTTATCGTCGTATCACAAAAGAGTTAAAAAAATAGGGTTTTTCTCACACTCCAAAGACCATCAACCGCTTCATGAACGAAATGGGCGTAAAATGTTTAGTCTGAATGAAAAAGTATCCTTCTTATAGGGGGCATGTTGGTCAAATTGCCCCCCCATATTTTAAAACGTGATTTTCAAGCAGAGAAAATGAATAAAAAATGGGTAATGGACGTAACAGAGTTTCATTTATTTGGGGAGAAACGCTACTTATCCCCTGTCCTTGATTTATGTAATGGTGAAATTATTGTCTACAAAGTGATGAAACGGCCCGTTTATAAACTTGTTGGAGATATGTTAGATGAGGCGATTAAACACCTAAAATCAGAAGGTACAGTCATCCTCCTTTCGGATCAAGGGTGGCATTATCAAATGAAGGAGTATCAAAAAACGTTAAAAGATGCCCACATTATACAAAGTATGTCCGCAAGGGAAATTGTTTAGACAACGCAGTCATGGAAAACTTCTTTGACTTGTTAAAATCCGAATTGCTTTATCTCCAAAAGTTTGAAAGTATGGAGCACTTTGAAAAGGAATTAGATGATTATATTTATTACTATAACCACAAACGATGAAGGTAAAATTAAAAGACCTGAGTCCGATAGAATACCGAGCTCAGGTCTTAGAAGTTGCTTAAACTATATGTCTAACTTTATTGGGTCGGTTCACCCTTCACATCACCTTACGTTGTTTTACAACAAGACCGACTTTGATTACATAATCTGCATCCTCTATATCAGCACCATCCATAAAATCCACAGCATTATTTGACCTGACTTCCACTGTTTATAAAGACTTCCCCATCTGCAGGAAGAGATGCCAAATTTAGTCCATTCTTTTTAGTCATAAGTAGAAGCTTTCATGCGATTTATACAGGGGATTGCCGAGTAATGGTAAACCTCATTCTAATTTGGAGATTTGTAATTTGAGGTATTTTAAAAACTCTCTGGCTGCTAAAGAAAAATGTTTTTTCTTTGACCGTACCCATCCGAAGGATCGGTTGGATTCGAAATTCATTAAGGGTATTGGGATAATTTCTCCACTTTTTACATAATGATCATCTTTTAGTGCTATATCCATCAAAAAGCTAATCGCTAATCCTTCTGAAACGGCTTTTTTAATGACTTCAGTATTGTTTGAAGTAAATAAAATATTCAAGGAGCCGAATCTATTCATAAATACAGAAATGGAATCTTTCCATATTCCTCCATCGTACATTACTACTGTTTCGTTGATTAATTCCTGAGGAGTTAAATAGTCACTGAATGCCAATGGAGAATGTTTATTAACACATACCATTATTTCCCCTTCTAATAGTGTTTCGAAAACTAACTCTTCATGAGAATTCCAATTAATTTCATCGATCAGGGCCAATCCCATGTCAATTTTACCTTGTAAAACATCTTCAATAATATTTGGTGATTTTTTTTCCGTCATGACAATCCGGAAGTTGGGATAGTCTTTTTTGAAGTTTGATAATGATTTGAGTAAAAGTGGCGTGAATAAACTGGGGCTGGCAGATAGACTTATTTCTCCATTTATTAAGGATGTTTGCGCTTGCGCTTCTTCTTGTATTTCATGAATTTTAACTACAATTTCATACGCTTTTTTAATGATGTTTTTGCCTTCAGCTGTCGGTATAGCGCCTAACCGTGAACGTGTAAACAAATTAATTCCTAATTCTTGTTCTAAATTGGTAATAGCCTTACTAATTGTAGACTGAGAAACATGAAGATTTTTTGCAGCGATAGAAATAGAACGTGTTTTAGTCACTTCAACAATATATTTTAATTGTTCTAGGTGCACAACATTCCCTCCTTTGTATGAATTTGGTTCAAGTATATATGATATATAGCTATTTTACTTTAATGGCAACCATATATAAAATAAAATTATGAATATTAAAACTATTCGAATAACGATGAGGGGAAATGAAATACCTTTTAAAATCAGAAAACGTGTTTTGGAAAGGAGTAAAGTATGCAGAAAACAGAACAAATTGAGAATATAGAACATTTAAGGGATAGGCTGTTTCATTTCATTCACAAAGAGTTGTTACCTTTTGAAAGAGAACACGAAATTGACTCAGAAAAAGAAATTCCAATGGAACAAATTAAGTGGGTCAGAAAACGGTCGAAGGAACTGGGGTTTTACGGTATCAGCCTTCCGAAAGAGGCTGGCGGGGAAGCACTTAGCCTGAAAGGGCTATGTGTCTTAAAGGAAGAGTTGGCGAAATCAGGTGCGGCTTTATGGGGGCACGTATTAGGGGAAATAGGTGGCCCATTAAGGATAGGTCAGATGTTAAAAATATTTACTCCAGAGCAAATAACGAAATATGTATGGCCGGTGATTAATGCAGATGCGGGATGTTGTTTTGCGTTATCAGAACCCGGGGCAGGTTCTGATGCCCATGCCATTCAAACTACGGCAGTACGCGATGGTGATGACTACATTTTAGATGGGAAAAAGCATTTTATTAGCGCTGCTCCTTATGCAGATTGGGCTATTGTGATGGCGAAAGAGATCATGGAGACAGGCGTTGAAAGAGTGACCGCTTTTATAGTAGAGAAACAATCACCGGGAAGGTCAGGTTTTGAAGTAGGAAACATTCAAGTCCCGATTTCGGGAGAACGAAGCACGGCTGAGCTCATCTTTCACCAATGCCGGGTCCCAGCTTCCAATATTCTTGGTCAACAGGGCAAAGGGCTAATGCTGGGACTTAGCAGGATAAATGAAAATCGGGCTTCATGGGGCGCTACTTACCTTGGCGTGGCCCAACGGCTATTAGACTTATCCATTAATCATGCCAAGGAGCGGATCCAGTTTGGCCGTCCGATTGGAGAATTTCAAGCGATTCAACATATGCTGGCGGAAATGGCAACGGAAATATACGCCGCACGCTGCATGCTTTACGATGTAATTGAAAAGATTGATAACGGTGAAAAGGTAAGAGGGGCTTCATCTATGGTTAAAGTTTTTACTTCAGAGGTCGCCAATCGAGTTGCCGACAAAGCCGTTCAAATCTTTGGCGGGCAGGGGCTAATGAAAGGACATCCTGTCGAGAAAATGTACAGAGACGTAAGGATGTTTAGGATTTTAACGGGTACAACGGAAGTCCAAAAAAATACAATTGCGAAAGAATTGCTGAAAAAATAAGAAATGAAGGCGGATTCCTTTGTTTGAATATTCAGTGAAAACAAAAGTGCTGGATATATCCCGTTTATTACCGGGACCGTATTGCACGATGCTGCTCGGTGATTTGGGGATGGATGTATTAAGAATCGAAGATACGAAACATGGCGATCCGACTAGAAAGTCATCCTCATTTTTCAATATCCTTAATCGAAACAAGAAATCGGTTGCCCTAAATTTAAAACCCCAAAGGGAAAAGAACTATCTCTTAAACTTTCTCAAGAAGCCGATGTGATTGTCGAAGAATTCCATCCGAATGTGATGAAGCGTTTGAGACTTGGATACGAAGTCATTAAAGAGGGATTACTCGGGTATTTAGGCTGCGGAAAAAAGTACCATTCATGATTTAACAGCTAAGAATATCGTAAAGATTAATAGTTAATGTCAACCTATCATTTTGAAATTTTACTAGGGAGGAGAAATATTTTTGGATACTTTAACTTTTCAGGCTTTTCTGTTCAACAACATTAACAAATTTGATCATCAGCCAGCACTGACTTGTGTAGAGACAAATGAAACTATCACTTACAGGCAATTAAGGAATAAAGTGGAGACGGCAGCGAACCAATTGATACGGCTTGGTGTAAATGTCGGAACCCATGTTGCGATAGTCATTCCCAATAGCATTGAAAACGTCGTTTATAATCTTGCTGTTAGTCGATGCGGGGCAACCGTCATCCCATTAAATGATAAGCTGGGTGTTAGAGAGATCGAGTTTATCTTGAGAGATGCCGAGCCCCAAGTGTTCATTATGGCAACCCAGAAACACATAATTCCTGTGCTTGACTATCAAAAAGAGAAGGATAATGAAATTGTAACGGTTATCGGCCTCCCAGGCTTCGGAATTGAATACCCTGATGAAATCCAATCTATTAATTTAGATGACAAAAGAGGCAGTATGGCATTTCCTGTTGCCACATTAGATGATTTAGCCACTATCTCGTACACCGGTGGTACAACAGGCACGCCAAAAGGGGTTATGCACTCTCAACGGGGTTTTGGAGCCTCTCTCATGGCTTCATGTATGGAATATCCATACGATGACCAAGATAAGATCTTGTTTTGTACTCCGCTTATTCATTCAGCAGGTGTGCTCATGCAGCGGTCATTAGTTTCTGGCTGCCATATCTACATTATGAAAGCGTTTCATCCAGAGGTGTTTTTACAGACGGTACAAGAAGCACGGATTACAAGTACTTTTATTGTTCCGACAATTATTTACCGATTGATTGAGGAGGCTAAGAAAAAAAGCTACGAGGTGAGCTCGTTGCGAAACATTAATTATGGTTCATCCCCTATATCTACAGAACGTCTAAAAGAAGCGTTTGAAATCTTTGGACCTATTTTTAGGCAGCAGTATGGGATGACTGAATGCAGTATCTTGATCGCAAGACTAACAAAAAGCGATCATCTCTGGGCGTACGAGAACTACCCTGAAGTGTTAAAAAGCTGCGGAAAACCGTGTAAAATGACGCAAATTCGCTTGATTAACGACAATGGAGATGACGTGGAATCTATGCAGCCAGGAGAAATTGCTGTCAAAGTCCCTTCTGTCTCAGTGGGTTATTACAAAAGACCAGACCTGACAGAAGAGGCATATCGTGATGGCTGGTTTTATACGGGAGATATTGGGAAACTGGATGAACACGGTTATCTTCATATTGTTGAACGGAAAAAGGATATGATCATTTCTGGCGGTTTCAATGTATACCCCGCTGAAGTGGAAAGGATCGTGAACCAGCACCCTGCGGTAGCACTGAGCGCTTGCGTTGGCATACCACATCATGATTGGGGTGAGGCTGTATGTATATTTGCTGAGCTTCGTGAAGGTGAAACCTGCACAAAGCAAGAATTAATCGAGTTCTGTAAAGACCGAACTTCTGTCTATATGGTTCCAAAAGAGGTCTATTTTGAGACTTCATTACCTCTAACAATGGTAGGGAAGATAGACAAGAAAGAGCTGAAAAAACCTTTCTGGGAAGGGACAGAACGTCTGGTAAATTAATAAGACATCAACAGGCAAAGGGCATCCCCAATATGTCCCTTGCCAAGACTTCTATCAGTATTTTTTAATAAGATGTTTTACAATAAAATGAAAGCCCTTTCATTTCGTGCTTTTGAATGGTTAAGTATAGTATTGATTACGGCTAACCGTGTTGATTCATACTGCGAAAGGAGGCGAATGGAATGCATGCGTATGCGACCAATAAAAAGCGTAAAACCATTATTATCATTCTACTATTTATTGGAATGACACTAAGTTACATTGATAAAGCGTCGATAAACGTAGCCATTATTCCAATTCAAAAAGCCCTGCACCTTAACTCTTTTGAAACAGGCTTGGTTTTGAGTATCTTCTTTTTTAGCTACGCTCTGATGCATCCAATTGGAGGGTGGCTTACCGATAAGTACGGTGCACGAAAAGTGTTAGTACTTTCCATCTTAGCTTTTTCGCTTTTTACTACTTTTACGAGTTTTGCTTGGTCATTTGCATCACTACTTTTGTTTCGTTTCCTGTTTGGTATCGGGGAAGGCAGTGTTTTTCCTGCAAGTATACGATCGATTTCGGATAACTTTCCCGAAAATGAAAGAGGGAGAGCAAGTTCATTCTTTCTATCCGCACAAACGTTCGGGGGTGCGATAGGTTCCATTACGATCGGGGTTTTGGTGGTTTCCCTTGGATGGAGATCGATGTTTGTCAGCATAGGGATTATAGGTGTTTTAGTCGCATGGGCATTTTGGGTCTTTCTAAAATCTCCGGCAGATGCACAAATCAATAACGAAAAGCAGAATAAAAAGAAGGTTTCTTATAAAAAGGTATTTAAAACAAATAATTTTTGGAAAATCTTCTTTACTAAATTTTCTTCCAATATCGTGAATTGGGGGATGATTACCTGGATGCCCTCTTATTGGGTAAGTAAAGGGTTAGACTTATTGTCAGTAAGTGCCTTAATGACCATCCCGTATCTTGCTTCCTTTCTTATGTTTAATGCAAGCGGATGGATTTTAGATAAATATATGACAGGGAGAGAAAAATATCTGGCAGTAGCAGGATCCATATCTTCTGGTGTATTTCTATATATGATGTTTAATGCAACATCTGTGACACTAGGGATTGTGTATATGACTTTTAATGCTATTTCCATCGCATTTATCGGAACGTCCCTTTACACGATGGTCATTAAATACTCGCCAAAGGAAGTAACTGGTTCTGTGACAGGACTTGTCGGTTTTGGCGGGCAAATTGCCGGGGGGATTTCTCCTGTCGTCATTGGGACTGTGCTTACTCTTTTCAATGGTTCATACAATGCTGCTTCCTGGTTTTTAATTGCTGCTGCTATTGCAGGGGCCATAGCTTCCATAACGATAAAAAATAATGTCAAAGATACAAAAGATTCTATGCTTATAGAGCAATCCTTTTAACGGATAGGAGGTTTTTATTATGCAGGCCATTACAAAGAATGAAATAAAGATTTTTCCGCCAAATTCAGAGGATATCGTGACGAAGGATAATTGGTTTACTACTCAAAAAAAATTGCAAGGGTACTGTCATAGCGGTGAACTGAGTTCCAACCGTATTATCTGGAGAGGAAACCATAAGCCGACCCCATTATCATATGCTAAAGATTCATTAGATTTAGCAAAGATAAACGTTACCAATGCTGAAAGTGTTTTAGTGTATCTAAAGAGAACGAACACTGATGCTTTTTTAGTGATGCATAAAGGAGAAGTATTATACGAGAACTATTTTAATGGATATAAATCGTATCAGCCACATGCATTGAACTCCGTTACAAAATCATTTGTCGGCTTGATTGTTAGTTTGCTTGCTGATAAAGGAGTATTGGATTTAAACGAAAAAGCTTCCTTCTACATTTCCGAGTTAGAAGGAACAGGACTTGGTGAGGGAACTGTTCAGCAATTGCTAGAGATGCAAGTTCCTGTGAAATATATGGAAGCTGACACGCCAATGGGATTAGGCCGCGGGACACCGATTTTTATTGCATCCGGTTCAATGCCAAAACCTGAAAACTATAATGGGCCGGAAAACTTATACGAATTTATGATATCGAGCAAAAAGGATAAATTGCCTGGTACTGTTTTTAAGTATGAAAACGGACAAACAGAAACGTTGGGATGGATTGTCAAACGCTTGACAGGGAAAAACTTAGCGGAATTAATTCAAGATTTCATCTGGTCTAAACTGGGGGCAGAAGAAAACGCATTGATGCATATGGATCAAATCGGTACGGATATAGCCAGCGGAGGTATGCGGGCTACACTGTGTGATTTGGCACGATTTGGTGAAATGATGCGCAACAATGGTTACTATAATGGCCAACAAATCATTCCGGAACATATGATTAGGGATATTCAAAAAGGAGGAAATCAAAAATATCTAGCGGAAAGTGGCCATCATTATCTATCAGGATTTTCTTATTATAATAAATGGTGGGTTAGCCATGATCGATATGGGGGATATTCAGCTCGAGGAAAGTTTGACCAACGAATACACATTGCCCCAATAGCTGATACAGTGATTATAAAATTATCTTCATATCATTCTGCTGATTCAGAGGGTATAGATGCATTTCAAGCAATAATAGAGTATTTAGTAAAGTAAGAGCATCAATCCGGGAGAATTGTGGCTTTAAAGGCACTATTAGCAGTTACTTTCAAAGAAAACAAGACAAGAAAAGGATAGGATAGGGGGGATCGATTTCAAATACAAAAAATGAAATTCGTAAAAAAATAATGGGATACAGACGAAACATTACTAAGTCCAATACTTGAGGGATTTTAGGGGGTAGAGGACTTAGAACTAAAAGCTTTAAAAATAACCAAAACAAAAACTAAATTGTATGAATTTAGGGGTAGAATATATTCTACCTCTTTTTGGTAGGTGTTTGGATTTTATCATTTGGTGTACCCGTTGATTTCATAATGGCTATGACTCGAACTGCAACAATGTGGTAGGGAATGCATTGGCTACAGTAGTAATAGCAAAGTCGGAGGAAATGTTTCACAAAAAAGAAATTGTAGTTGTTGAACAAGAGGAAATAACAAGCTCTTAAGACTTTAAGCAGGCTTCCCCTATGGGGAGTCTGCTTCATTTTAAATATATGCATCGCTTCTACTCAGAAACCATGGCCTTTACTTTTTTGAAAGAATATAAATCCTAACATCGTACGAACATACTTGATAAAACGAATTATGTTATTCAATATGGACATCTTTAATAGTTAGGACGGTTGTATAAAAAGTCAGAAAAATATAAAATATATTTAAGATTATTAGAGTATTAGAGTATGTACCTGTTACTATCGAATCATTACATTTTTAGCATGAAATTACATTTAAAGAAAAGAGTGAGTTTAGTAATGAAAGACATTAAAAATATCTATTGTGTAGGTCGAAACTATGCTTTACATGCAAAAGAATTAAATAATGAAATACCAACTTCCCCTTTTTTATTTTCAAAACCAACTCATTCGCTTGCAGAAGCAAATGGCCAGTTAATTACGTTGCCAAGTAATCAGGGTTCCATTCACTATGAAACAGAACTTGTCATACATATCGCAAAGCAGTACCAAACAGGAATGAAAGTAGATGAAATAGTTGATGCTATGGCCATTGGGTTGGATTTAACACTAAGAGATGTTCAAGCACAGTTAAAGCAAAAACAGCATCCTTGGCTTTTGGCTAAAGGATTTAAAAATTCAGCTGTTGTTAGTGATTTTATTCCATTTCAGGGTGTCGAAGCATGTGAACAATTAGATTTTTCTCTTTTAAAAAATGGGGAGCGTGTACAAGTCGGAAATATTAAAGACTTACTTTTTGATTTGCAAACGATTATCGAGTTTACGGCAGAGCATTTTGGGCTTGGGAAAGGAGATATTATTTTTACCGGAACCCCTAGTGGCGTTGGTCCTCTTTCAGATCAAGACAAGCTTTCACTAAACTGGGGTGGAAATGAAATTGGTTCCTGTTCAGTCACACTATAACCATAAAGAAGAGCAGTCATTTTTGACTGTTTTTTTTATGGAAATGCTATAGAAAATGTAGTGGACACGTTAGTTCAATGTTTGCAAGATCCTAATACCATTTGAAAAGTCATCACAATGAGCTATGGTAAAACTCCTATATCAGATGCTTTGCGAAATTTATAAGAATAGCTTTTCTAGGTGCTAATCAAATAAAACGAGCCTGAGTTAGAAAACTTTTTTATCGTTAAATGGACGATTTATATTGGGTTTTAACCCATAAAAAAACAGAAAGCGAATATTTCTGAATGAATAGAGCCGATGATTCTTACGTAGGAATCATCGGCTTTTTACAATTAACCTGAAACTAATAGAAAGGAGAAATTTAATAGAATTATCTCTCTCTCCTTCATTGACATCGCTTATTGACGGACCTGAGTTTTTTAATTGGCATACAGGCGATATTGGTCACTTAATGTATCTCCATTACCGTAAATGTAGGCTTTTGATCCTGATGTATAAGAAGAATCGTCGTACTTCCATTTGATTCTGAGACCCATGTACCCGCCTGCTCCATAGGTGTTCTCGCCATTCTTTTTAATATATTGCGAGAAACTGGCCCACGTCTTGGGGCCAACCACACCATCCACTATAAGATGGTTTTCTTTTTGATATTTCTTTACACCCGCTTCGGTTTTCGGCCCAAAAATCCCATCAACGTCAACCACTGCTGAATCAGTATAAAAACCCATGACATTGAGGATATACTGCATATTTTTGACTTCCACCCCATGAGTGTCCTTCCGCAAAATCGAGTTTTTATCCCAGCTTTGCGGGTGGTGAAATCCTCCAGCAGATGCTGAAGCGGTGGAAAAAGATATCCCCAGGGCTATTGTTAATACTATCAAACAGCTAAGTAATTTCTTCAAAGCGCCATCTCCCTCTTTTTTGTATTTTCAATACACCTTACTAGTTCCCCCCAGATTTTATATTCCCCTTCCGACAAATGTCCTGTTTATTTTGAAACGGCTAAACAAACATAGTCACCAGTAGGACCGCAAAATGGAAAATCCTTAGGGCTTTAAAAGTATATGCTAGCTCTTACTCATTGTGTTCAAAGGAGGAACAGAACATCTGATACTTCTTTTAAATGATGCTTATGCTTCAATAACATAAAGAAAAAGTGATACCATGATACTTTCAGCAAAATAGCGCGAAATTGTTGTTGAGTGCGTTCGTAGAAGGGAGAAGTTAAGTAGGCAGGAGGGGACCAGGGTGGGGTGCCCCAGGTTTTGAAGGAAAATTAACCCCTTGGGCTTTTTAACGCGAATAGAATCCCGATAGAATTATCTATAGGCGCCGAAGAATTTGTCAACTTTGTTTTTTCTGAAGTGGATTAACAAGCAAAATTATACAATCGAAATACTTCGGTCAAAAAAATTCGACATCAAGCAGAATTTTTAAGGATTTATAACTCTAAAGAAGGGATGCATGAATTTATTTATAAAAAAAACTTGTAAATAGTAATTGTTACGATTTATAATGTTAAAGTTATAACTATAACTCATAGCGGGAGAGAAGCTGGGTATTATTACGCATTAAATCGTAATTGTTTCGATTTGAGGAAGGAGAATTATTATGGCGAAAAAATCAAAAGTTGTTAAAGAACAAAAAAGGCAGGAGATGGTGATGAAATATGCAGCCATTCGTGCAGAGTTAAAAGAAAAAGGTGATTTTGAAGGACTAAGAAAACTTCCTAGAGATTCTTCACCTACACGGCTTAAGAACAGATGTGAAGTAACTGGAAGGCCAAGGGGATATCTAAGAAAGTTCAAAATGTCTAGGATTGCTTTTAGAGAGTATGCTCACATAGGTCAAATACCGGGTGTGAAAAAATCCAGTTGGTAAAATATTCAATCTCCTAACTACCAGATGTTCAAATTTGGTAGTTGGTGTTTTTATGGAAATATTAAGGGGTGAAAATATGGAGCGGATTAATCCTATCTTAATGGAATTTTTACTTCGAAGTGTTATCAAAAAATTACCTAATATACACAGAGAAGTTTACCAGTATATTGAGAGTATGGAATATCAATTAGAGGAAGTATCTGTGAATGAAAAGCAATTTCTTCAGTTAATGATTGAGAAATCTCCATTTAAAGCGGCAGCAGATCACTTCTCTCTCCATATCTCTACAATAAAGGAAATAATGGATGAGGCACAAATGGAAATAGATAAATCTATAGATGAACGGTGTAATCGAATTAAATGGATTGATTATACTGATAAATTAAAGCAATCCGATAAAACTACCCAGCGAGCTTTTATCTTCTTATCTTAACCTTAAAACCATCTGTGCACTTTATTAGTCTCCTTTTTAGATAAGGGAAAAATACTAAGCTGGTGACTCCCCTACAATTTAAGATTGGATGCATGGACATACAGCTCTGTACGGATATTATAAACCGTCCTTCACTGATGCTATCAATGAACACTGTAATTAGCTCATGGAAGAAGTGGTAATTAAAAAAGCCTGGATACATTGAAAAGACAGATGATCGTTGGTCTGTTTCCTTACCTAATGGACAGAAGGTATATGGAAAAAATCTTGTCTTAGCTTTGGGGATAGGTGAACAATTTATGTGGACTGAATGATAAAAAACAGATAAGGTATTACAATTTTAGTGATGAAATACTGGATTTCACTTCAATTATGGCACCTATTGCTATCATGGGGTGGTGGCATGATAGTGACCAAGCGTGCCTTGGACCAAAGAAAACATTCACGTAAATCGAAATGACTACTATTTATTAGAAGGTGAGGGAAATGATATGAAAAAAATTCCGGTTACGGTATTAAGTGGTTATCTAGGGGCAGGGAAAACAACTTTACTGAATCATATTTTAAAAAATAGCCTAGGATTAAAAGTAGCAGTGATAGTAAATGACATGAGTGAAATAAATATTGATAGCGAACTGGTCAAACAAGGTGGTCATGTTTCTCGGGTAGAAGAGAGGCTTGTTGAATTGTCCAACGGCTGCATTTGCTGTACTTTACGTGAAGACTTACTTCAAGAGGTAGAAAAGTTGGCTAAAGCAGGAGATATTGATTATATTCTCATAGAATCAACTGGGATTAGCGAGCCTATTCCCGTGGCACAAACATTTTCATATATAGATGAGAATATGGGTATCGATTTAACTAAATATTGCCGATTGGATACTATGGTTACGGTTGTAGATGCGAATCGATTCTGGCATGATTTTCAATCAGGGGATTCCTTACTGGATAGAAAGGAAGCAGTAGGCGAGAGTGATGATAGAAATATTGCTGATTTATTGATAGATCAAATTGAATTTTGCGATGTACTCATTCTTAATAAATGTGATTTGGTAGAGGATGAAAACTTAAATCAATTAGAGAATGTATTACGTAAATTACAACCTGATGCTAAGCTGATCCGTACAGAAAATAGCCAGATAGATCCAACAAACATTTTGGATACTAGACTGTTTGATTTTGATAAAGCAAGCACCTCAGCAGGTTGGCTTCAAGAATTAAATGAAGGGCATGCTACACATACACCCGAGACCGAAGAATATGGAATATCATCGTTTGTTTATGCAAGAAGATTGCCTTTTAATTCAGAGAAATTTTCAAATTGGATCCATTCAATGCCTAAAGAAATCGTACGAGCTAAAGGGATTGCATGGTGTGCGACCAGAAATAATGTAGCTTTGCTATTTTCACAAGCAGGGCCATCAGTGACACTTGAGCCATTGTCTTATTGGGTTGCCTCTCTATCGGAACTACAACAAGAGGAGATATTTAATAAAGAACCACAAATCATTAAGGAATGGGATATTGAGTATGGAGATCGTCATACTAAGCTTGTCTTCATTGGGATGGATATCAACACTAGAAAACTCACAAAAGAATTGGATGCGTGCTTGTTAACGGTAAGTGAGCTAGAAAGCAACTGGGCAGGGCTTCCAGACCCATTTACTTGGAATGTATAAGATAAATCCGTTTATGAATAGGTAAGATTATATGATAAGTAATCAATTTTGCGGAAATAAGTTTATTTAAAATGAGCAAACATGAAAACCTGGTAAAAAGGATAACAAAAGTTTGCATCAAATATAGACATATTATTACTAACATAATTTTAAAGTAACATGTTTATTAAGGAGTAGTTAAAATGGCGCAAGTAGAGGTAGTTATCATAGGTGGATTTCTCGGAAGTGGAAAAACTACTTTGTTGCAGAATCTATTAATGGATGAAAAAGGTAGCGGAAGAAAAGTGGCAGTTTTAATGAATGAATTGGGCGAGAAATCCGTTGATTCAGACATAATAGGGGACAATGTTCCTCTACAGGAATTGTTGAATGGATGTATCTGTTGCACGGCTAAAGATGAATTGGAAATCTCTTTATTAACATTATTCCAGATGCATCAACCTGATGTAATATTCATAGAGGCATCTGGTGTGGCCCATCCTATTGAAATCCTGGATGCTTGTCTGTCTCCTGTCATTGCTGACCGTATATCCATACGCTCAATCATAACAACGGTTGATGCATACAGATGGTTACAAAGGAGCAGAAATAGCCCTCAACTGAATCGCTTATATGAAGAGCAAGTAAAACATGGAGATACCTTGATCATCAATAAAACTATTCGGTTAAGTAAAAAAGAATTACAGCAAATTAAAGCTGATATAAAATCAATAAACCCAGGTGCAACTCTTCATATAACTAATTATTCGAACATATCATTATCAGGTATTCCTTATTCCAATCGTAATTCCATTTGTGAATTTGAGAAGTTGAATGTTCATCAACGTTTGCATATCCAATCATTAACCTATACCTTTACGAATGAAATTAAAAAAACAGATTTTGAAAATTGGTTAATGAAACTTCCTGATACAATTCACCGAATAAAGGGCTTTGTTCGATTCGAGGAAGAAAAAGGGAAAGTTAATCTATTCCAATATACATACGGGGTTCCTTCTTATTATCCACAAGATATTGTTTTTAAAAATCATTTCGTTGTTATTGGAGAAAATCTAGACAGTAGGGAAGTTTACTCTCAATTAAAAGATCTCGAAAATAAATAGTAATAAGACGTGAACTTAAAAAACTTCTATATTAAGATATGAGCTGCCATAAAGGAGAATCACCCAACTAGCGAAAAATCTGCTCATTCACACTATTGGAAGCCTGTTATACGGTTAAATGTGGACTTTTTAGGCGTGGACTATTTGTTTCTTTGACGTAATGAATTACGTTCTCCTGTTTTAGTGCATGTTAATTATCACCATACCCCTAATAATCCATTACATTACTCTAAAATTGTTTTAAGATTTAAAACGAAATAATTCCGATTTGAAAATGGAAACCTTCGGGGTGGGGATTGAAGGTTTTGCAGAGAAAGCAGCTGAAACCTTGAAAAAGGAAAAAGGTAGTATTTTAAAAGTAGCAGATGGAACTGAGCTCATTGCCCCAACTTATTCTGACGAACATGAACATGAGGGCGAAGGAACACACTTTGACGAACTTAGATACGAAGGCGAGGAAGGGGCAACTGAAGATCAAAGACAGCATTAAATGAATAAAACCAAACATAGTATAAGAGAAAAAATATTTAACATAGCTAGAATCTAAAACTTTCATAACCCTTCCATCTTTTTGTGGAGGGCTTTCTTTACTTTAGTCATATGAATTTAATTGTTAAAGTTTACCATATACTATGAAGTGTATCTTTCATTCATACTCTACAACTTTCTAATATATTTTATGGAAGAAGCACTACATTTTGAGGGAGGTACCCATGAATCGGATTATTCGAGGTTATATGATAGATATAACCGGTATTATCATAATAGCGCTAACTCTTTTCCTGTTTTCTTTCAGTTCTAATATAAAAGAAACCTTTGTTATTCCACCGTCATTGTTAAATTTAAATACTATTTTTCTAAGTATTTTAATAGAAGCCCTGCCCTTTGTTTTAATTGGGGTCCTCATCGCTGGAGTAATCCAAATTTTTGTTACTGAGGAACATATTCAAAGGTGGATACCAAAGAATAAGGTTATGGCTGTAATCATGAGCTGTATTGTAGGAGCGCTGTTTCCTGCCTGTGAATGTGGAATCGTCCCCATTGTTCGACGTTTAGTTGTAAAAGGAGTACCTATTCATGCTGCGATGGGTTTTATGTTAACAGGCCCTCTTATCAACCCGATTGTTATTGCTTCTACATATTTGGCATTTGGAAACGATTTTAAAATTGCTGGATTGCGTATGGGGTTAGGTTTTCTGGTGGCTATAATTGTTGCCTTTGCTGTCAGTTGGATTTTTAAAGGCAATCAATTTAAGGCTCCTATCAATTCCGTTTCAACCCATAATCACAGTAAAAATCAATCACTTTCCAGTCGCTTTTGGTCGATGCTCACACATTCAATTGATGAGTTTTTTGATATGGGGAAATACCTGGTTATAGGAGCTTTTTTAGCTGCTGTTGTACAAACCTATATGCCAGCAAAATCCTTGTTGGAGGCTGGAAACGGTCCGGCTTCTTCTATATTTGTTATGATGGGATTGGCTTACGTTTTATCTCTATGTTCTGAAGCAGACGCGTTTATAGGAGCTTCTTTTAGCGGTATTTTTCCAGTTTCATCAATCCTTGGCTTCTTGATTTTTGGACCCATGATTGATTTAAAGAACACACTTTTGATGATGAGCGTTTTTCGATTTAAATTTGTTATGGTTTTGCTAGCATTGGTTGTTTCCATGGTGTTTATCACATTAATGCTGCTGCAAAGCTTTTTATAAGGAGGGAAAATCATGCAACTCCAATTTCAGCAAGTTGCTAGAGCTTTAATTTTACTAGCTTTTTCGGCCCTCATATTTAAGCTTCATGTGACCGGTGAAATTACAAAATTCATCAATCCGAAATATGGAAGTTTAAGCCAGGTAGCTGCTGTAATATTTTTGATTTTGTTTTTTATTCAAATTACAAGGACATGGAAAGCAAAGAACAGCAGCTATCATCATTGTGATCATCACGACCATGGGTGCGACCATAACCATGATCATGGAGATTCTTCTTTTAACACAAAAAAACTAATTTCGTATTTTATTATTGTGTTTCCATTACTAACTGGGTTTCTGCTTCCACCCAAAGTACTCGATGCTTCTATTGCCAATAAGAAAGGGGCAATGCTGGCACTGTCAAACCAAAAACAAGCACCTAAAGAAGACAAAAATAAAGAAAATAGTAACCCGCCAGAAGAAATGGAAGAGAGTAACATAAATGGTCAGGATGATCCCTATATAGATGGCAACCCTGTATATCCAGCACTTCTAGAAAACCAGCAGGAAGAAATCTCAAAGGAAGAATATAATCAACTGATACAACAGTTAGAACAAAACCAAAATATAGAGATGAATGACTATGTTTATGCAGCCTATTATGAAGAAATGAGTAAAGATATTAATAAGTTCAAGGGAAGAAAGATCGAATTGAAGGGCTTTGTTTATAAAGAAGATGGATTTGCTCAAAATCAGCTGGTGATTTCAAGATTTTTAATTACTCACTGTGTCGCAGACGCAAGTATTATTGGATTTCTTTCAGAGTTCCCAGAGGCTTCTTCCCTAGACATGGATACATGGATCAAAGCAAATGGTGTCATAGAAATTACGACGTATAACGGGAAGGAGCTTCCTGTAATCAAAATTACTAATTGGGAAAAAATCAGTGAACCTTATGAGCCTTATCTCTATCCGATTAATGTAAAAATATAATAAAATTAAAAGTCCCTAAAATAAAACAGGTGAAGAAAAACGTTTCGTTTTTCTTCACCTGTTTTTCTAGTTTTATAATTATTCATTGTAAGTAGCTGGTGAAAGCTAGCTACCTTAGATTATGGGCCAAGGCTAAGATGCGAAAACATTCTTCACCGGAGTTAAGCAATTATTTCATGTTTTCTTAGAACAGTTGAGTTAAAACGAAGTCATATCTAGCCGATTTTGATAATTAAGGTATAATAATAGGGAAAGATATTTTGTAACGGATTAGGTGAAGATGATCATGAAGCTAATCATTGCGGAGAAACCAGATCAAGGTTCAACGTTAGCAGCTCAATTTAAAACGAAGAAACAGCAAGGATATATAGAAATCATGCCGAATGAACTTTTTCCCGACGGAGCTTATGTAACTTGGGCCGTCGGGCATTTATGTCAACTCGTTTCGCCGGAAACCTATCATTCAAAATGGAAAAAATGGTCGATGGAAACATTGCCGATGATTCCAGAGAAATTTCAATATGAAGTGACCCGACAAAAGGCAAAGCAATTCAATGTAGTGAAGACTTTGCTTAGGAAACCGGATGTCGATGAAATCATTCATGCAGGCGATGCTGGGCGTGAAGGAGAATTGATTGTACGCAATATCGTTAATCTATGTAATGTCAATAAACCGATGAAACGTTTATGGATTTCCTCTTTGACTCCAAAAGCGATTTATGAGGGATTCCAAAACCTGATGGGCGAGGAAAAAACCAGGCCACTCTATCATGAAGCGTACACGAGAGCTTGCGCAGACTGGGTTGTGGGAATGAATGCATCGAGAGCATATAGTATTTTATTGAAACAAAGAGGTGTTTCGGATGTGTTTTCAGCTGGAAGGGTGCAGACACCGACTCTCGCTTTGATAGTGAAGCGGGAAATGGAAATTGAGCAATTCAAGTCTGAACCGTTCTGGGAAGTGTTCGCTGACTTTAATATGGATGGTAAGAAGTATCAGGGGAAATGGCAGCAGAACAATGATCCGAGAATCAAGACAAAAGAACTTGCTGATAAAATTGCCGACTTTTGCAAGGGTAAAGAAGCTGAAATTGCGGAAATGGCTACAGAGAGAAAAGAATTTCAGCCACCTTTGTTATTTAATCTATCGTCATTGCAGGCAACCGTAAACAAGATTTATAAATATTCACCGAAACAGACGCTTGATATTGTACAAAGTTTATATCAAAAAGGGATCGTTTCTTATCCACGTTCAGACTCCAATTATGTTACGGAGGGGGAAGCCGAAACATTTCCTGATATATTGCAAAAACTAAGTGGATTTTCAGAATATGAATCCCTGTTTCCTTTGCCACAACCGAGCATTATGAATAATAAACGGTTTGTAAATGAAAAAAAAGTGACTGATCACTATGCAATTATCCCGACGGAGCAAGTGACCGATCCAAAGCGGCTTTCCGCTGAAGAACGGAATATTTATGACTTGGTGGTCCGCCGGTTGATTGCGGCTCATTATGAGAAAGCCATTTTCGATTACACCACCATTAAAACGCTTGTCGATAAGCGTGCCGAATTCATTTCTAAAGGCAAACAGCAGATCCAAGAGGGATGGCGCAAAGTGATTTTTCAAAATGAGAAGGATGATGATGATATCCTTTTGCCGTCCGTTTCAAAAGGGGATTTTGGAAAGGTCGCCAAAATAAAGGTGAAAGAAGGAAAAACTCAGCCTCCAAAGCGCTATACAGAAGGCCAGTTGATCACCTTAATGAAAACGGCCGGAAAACACTTGGATAATGAAGAGTTAGAAAAGGTGCTGATGAAAACCGAAGGCCTCGGCACAGAAGCAACTCGAGCTGGCATCATTACCATGCTCAAAGACCGTAAATATATTGATGTCAAAAAAAATCAGGTGTTTGCGACGGATAAAGGGAAAGTGCTGATCACTGCAATCGGGGAGAAAATCCTGGCTTCACCTGAAATGACAGCCAAATGGGAACAGCGTTTAAGGGAAATTGGTGAAGGGAAGGCCTCAGCCGGCGTCTTTATGGAAGCTGTTAAAAAGATGTCAGCAAAAATTATCAGTGATGCCGTGGAATCATCGGAAAGCTGGAATTTTCAAGGACTGGACACCGAGTCGATTCAACGGAGCGGACCTAAAAAGAGAAGCTCCGCATCTGTGGGCAGCTGTAAGCTATGCGGTTCTAAGATTGTCGATAAAGGGGAATTCTATGGATGTGTAAATTATCAAAAAACCAAGTGTAACTTTACGATCTCCAAAAAAATCCTTAATAAGAAAATCAGTCAAGCAAATATAAAAAAACTGTTGTCGAGCGGTGAAACGGATTTGATAAGTGGTTTTAAAAAAGGTGAAAAAACCTTTGATGCCATTTTGTCTTGGTCCGATTCTGAAAAGAAGATCAGTTTTACATTCCCAACAGAACAAAACGTAAAACAAACTTGAGAAGAAACTTCATTTAAAAGCGCCCTGAGACGTTATCTTCTTGTTTCAGGGCCGTTTATATAGTAAAATTTTTAGATATGCGTTTGAATGGGAGGATTCCGAATGCCTACACCTAGCATGGAGGATTACATAGAACAAATTTATTTACTTATTGAAGAAAAAGGATATGCAAGAGTTTCCGATATTGCCGAAAACCTTTCCGTCCACCCATCTTCTGTTACAAAAATGGTTCAAAAACTGGATCATGAAAAATATTTGATATATGAAAAGTACCGGGGTCTCGTTTTAACTGCAAACGGGAAAAAGGTTGGTAAAAGACTCGTATACCGCCATGAACTTTTAGAACAGATGCTTAGATTGCTTGGAGTCAAGGAAGAAAATATTTATCATGATGTTGAAGGGATTGAACATCACCTTAGTTGGAATGCCATCGATAGGATTGGCGACCTGGTTGAATTCTTTGAGGAATCTCCCGATCGTGTCGAGGATTTACGAAAGATACAAAAAAGAAATGAAGAAAATTCAAAATAAGCTGCCGCAGGCAGCTTATTTTATTTTGGTTATGTTAAATGAAAAGGTGGATTTATCGCCTGCCCTACATCTTATAAAATTATTTTAATTTATTTTACAAATAGATAATAATAGAACGTATATTCGTGTTATATTTTATTTGATAATACAAACAAGGGGGATAATTGTGAAATTAAAAAACATACACATTGAAGAACGAATGAAACATTATAATGTGCAAGGTTTAAGTATCACATTGCTTGAGGGCGGTGAAATTAGTGGAACAGAAAATTACGGCATATTAGAAGTGGAAAGCAATAGAAAAACAAATGAAGATTCTATTTTTAGTGCGTGTTCAATTAGCAAGTTCTTAACAGGAATTCTTTCTATGAAGCTAGTAGAGGAAGGAGTTCTTGATTTAGATGATGATGTGAATGAAAGTCTTGTATCGTGGAAAGTACCAGAAAATGCTTTTACTAAAAATAAAAAAGTGACATTGAGGAACTTACTAAGTCATCAATCTGGAATTAAAGACCCTGAAGGTAGTTTTCCTGAACTGAATTCAAAAACAAGGGTTCCTTCGATGGTTGAATTATTAGAGGGGCAAACTCCTTATTGTAAAACTCCTATTGACGTCAAGTGTGAACCAGAAAGTGAATTTCATTATTCGGATGCAGGTTTTTGTATCATTCAGCAACTGATAGAAGATGTTACTGAAAAACCCTTTCATCAAGTTATAAATGAGCAAATATTTGAACCATTAGGAATGGCAAATAGCCAATTCAATACAGCAATGTTGGAAGTGGATAGACAAAATTTTTCTTGTGGTCACAACAAAAATGGTGAATTAGTAGATGGAAAATATCCTATATATCCTTATCCAGCGGCTTCTGGATTATGGACAACTTCCTTGAATTTAGCTGAATTAGTTCGTGAGTTAATGAATGCTGTAAAAGGAGAAAGCAAGGTTGGCATTTCGGAAAGTTTAGCAAAAGAAATGATAACCCCACAAAGAGGTAAAAGTTGGACTGGGTTAGGTGTGTTTCTTGAAAGCTCTGAAAAAGAACTAGAAATTACATCACTTGGTTGGGGCGTGGGTTTTCAATGTATGATGGTGGCGTTTCCGTATTTAGAGAAAGGTGCAGTCATAATGACGAATGCAGAATTGGGTGTTCATCAAATGGAAGGCATTATAGGTGAAATATATAAATCTCTTTTGTCTTAAAAAGCGTTAAGGGGGGAGAAATATCCAGATAGCCTTAGCAAATCCAACTCATATACCTGAAGTGGTGTCGTTCATCAACGAAAATTCAGACCGCAATAACAGTGCGGTTTAGGCTGAAGAGTTTTTGTCCTCTTGGAATTAAAGCAGCCATAAGAAGAAAGCACAAATGATACTGGCGACAGTAGAAGTTCAAGTGGTAGGGGCTATTCTGTTTTACGAAAAAACAAAACAAAACAAAATATCTTTATACCAATTTAAATGATTTTACCTATCATTTCACTATGTCCGACTGATTCCTTTTTAAATGATTAGAAAAAAATGAGGAATTTAAGTGTGGATTTTTAATGACTAACACGATATTCTTTTTATCAAATAAGTAGTATAATCATTTTCTTCTTCAACTAGGGTGTACAGGGCTTTCCTATTTAATGGCATGTTACTATCATCCAACTCACGGTGTCTTTTTATCGTTAGATCCAGATCCTGGTGATGAAGATGACATTCTTACTCAAAATGGGTATAGTTATGTTGGAAATAATCCTGTACTAAATTAATTAGAAGCTCAAATGCGATTAAGAGAAGAAGATAGGAGATTTAATCATGTTAGTATGGTTGCTTCATATTTTGATATGTTTCATGGTGTTAGGAATAACATTGTTTCCTACACAAATAGTAGAAAGTAAGAGTAGTATCCTAAGTAATCTAATTGCGATATCTGTACTATTAGGGGTTATGTTAGTAGGTACAGGTATTTACATTGGAAAGGGAGAGTCTTTACATGCATATATCTATATAACATTTATATTACAATTGATTATTCTAGGTCTTCTCTTATTAATCTACCATCTTTTTAAAAAGGTGGGGTATTCAAAATTAATAAATATCTGTTCGCTTTGCTTAGTCACAATTAGTCATTTAACTTATGTTTACTATATTATCGGGAGTTTTATATATTATTAATAGGAGAAAGATATAAAAAAAAGATACTGAACAGTCTGTGTTTTTTAGTTAAATCTATTTAGCCCGTCTAATTAGTCAGCTTAGTTATTGGATCTAATCAATGTACCAGGCTAATATACTCCCAATCAAACGCATCTTCCCAAACAGTAAATTTTATAGTCGAACTAAACTCCATAGCATCATATTTTGTTTTCAGATTCTTCAATTTGGTAATCATCTAGTGTAGGCTTTTGTTGGCGGTAGTATAAACCTTCTAACATTTTAATGTGTTCTGGCATACAGAAGCCTTGCCATTTTACCTTACCTCGATCTTTTAATGACTCCATTCGTGTATAATTGTATTCGTTCTTACAATTCCACTATCCATTAAAGGAGCATTCTTAAATGTTTAATCAATAAATTAAACAAAAATTCTTATCCACTCACCAGAAGTTTATACACCTCTATTCCTAAAGTTACAGCAACTTGAGCAGCACTACAATATAGACTTATGCGACTTCCATGTACACGAGGTGAAAGCCTTGTATGCGACTTAAGCCAGCTACAGAGCAACATGCAGAATCAATCTTCAGGCTACTGGCTCTATATACTAACTGGAGTATATCTGAGGGATTAATGGAATCAAATGTGTCGTCTTTTATGGCATTCATGGAGGATTGGAGCTATCAGTTTATAATCCTTTTCCTATTGTCGAGGAATTGAAACCACACTAAATTAAGTTGTAAATACTTCGTAGAAACACCATTAAAACGACTTATCCATTTTTTTAAACGGAAATTGATATTTTTTTATGACATCACTGTTATTTAGAACTGGGCATTTATCAATAAGTATTTTAAAAAAGGATTTTTTAATGAAGAGCAGAATAGCTATAATGAAGCCTTGTATTTTGGTTTTTGGGAAAACTGTGTATTGATTAACGAACGGGATTGTAATTTCAGTATGCTTCAGGTACTAATATAATTGGGGGTTAATTGGGAGGGGGAATGTCTAATGAATTTACATACTTGGCATAAAGAGTCGAAAAAGGAATGGGATGTCTTTGCACCTATGTGGGCGAAGAATTCGCAAGAAATGTGGGAATCGGGGAGCCGAAAAAACATTATTCCGTTCTTTTCTGAATATGTACCATCGGGAGTGAAGGTAGCTGACATAGGCTGTGGAGATGGAGTCGGTTCTTTAAAATTGGCCGAAGCGGGATTTGAAGTAACTGGAGTCGATTTATCCAATGTCATGATTGAATTTGCAAAGGGAAAAACAGCTCTACAACCTGAACTTTCTTTCATTCAAGGAGATTTTTATGATCTTCCATTCAAGGATGAGGAGATGGATGCGGCATTGGTCATTAATTCTTTGGAATATACAGGTGAACCATTAACGGTGATGAAGGAAATTCAACGTGTAATTAAGCCGGGCGGCTATGCCTGTTTTGGAATTCTTGGTCCTACGGCTGAACCACGAAAAAAATTCAGTTTTCAACGATTATTAGGAGATAAAGTCATTATGAATACAATGCAGTCTTGGGAATTTGAAAAAATGGCAGCAGATACAGGATGGAAGGTGGTTGCTGACACCGGCGTTGCGAAGAGAGGGGTGGACTTTGCAAAATTGGGGCATTTTTCAAAGGAATTAAAACAAGCTGTATCGTTCATGTGGCTGTTCCTCCTTCAAAAAAAGGAGGATCAGTGATGGAGAAGTATCAAATTGATCAATTCGTTGAAAAGACGAAACAGCAGGATAAAGGGCAAGGCTTATTTGAACTTGAAACGGAACGAATTCTGGAAATTAATCTTGAACAGCAGATCTGGGCAAAAATGGGTACGATGATTTCTTATCGCGGGCATATTAAATTCGAACGGGAAGGTATCTTGGAGCATGGTTTTGGTAAACTCTTCAAGAAAGCCTTGACTGGTGAGGGTGCATCCTTGATGAAAGCGACCGGTAGCGGCAAGCTATACGTCGCCGATCAAGGGAAGAAGATATCAATTTTACAGTTGAATGGTGAATCAATCTGTGTTAATGGTAATGATTTACTTGCTTTTGAGCCGGGTATTCAGTGGGATATAAAAATGATGCGGCGCATTGCAGGGTTATTGGCGGGTGGATTGTTCAATGTAAGACTCGAGGGGAGAGGAATGGTCGCATTCACTTCCCATTATGAGCCACTCACTTTAATGGTTGAATCTGGGAATCCAGTCTATACGGACCCGAATGCCACAGTAGCTTGGTCAGGGGAGTTGCAGCCTGAATTCGTAACGGATGTTTCATTAAAGTCGTTTTTTGGAAGGGGAAGCGGTGAATCCGTTCAAATGAAATTCGAAGGGAAAGGATTTGTAGTCGTCCAACCTTTTGAAGAGGTTTATTTCGGTAATAAAGAATCATGAAAGAAACAACCTGAGTCAAAAACTCAGGTTGTTTCTCATGATAGCCGAAAGTTAATGCCTACAAAAAAACTAGTCGCTTTCTTTTTCCTTACCCAATCAATCCCACTCATATGGAGTTGATTGGTAAACATAATAGTTCAGCCAATTCGAGAACATCAGACTGCAATGGCTCTTCCAGCGGTGAAGGGGTACCTTGGTCGGATCGTTATCAGGAAAGTAATTTTCAGGGAGCTGCGTATTGATCCCTCGCTCCCTATCACGCTTATATTCTTCACCGAGGGTATCGGCATCATACTCGAAATGGCCGGTCACCATGATTCTTTTTCCATCAACTGAAGCAGCTATCAATACCCCAGCTTGATCGGACTGTGCCAGAACCTTCAATTCTGGATGGTTAACTAATTTTTGATAGTCAATATCCGTATAGCGCGAATGAGGGGCCATAAAATAATCATCGAATCCGCGGACTAGATTTTCAATTGGTTCAAGGACTTCATGGGTGTATATGCCGAAGCATTTCACTGGCAGTTCATGTTTTCCTATTCCATAATGATGGTATAGGGCTGCTTGAGCTCCCCAACAGATATGTAGGGTGGATGTGACATTTTCGGTTGACCAATTCATGATATTCTGCAGTTCTTCCCAATAATTAACGTCTGAAAATTCCAGTTTCTCGACTGGAGCGCCCGTAATGATCAAGCCGTCATATTTCTTCGTGCGAATCTCATTAAATGATTTATAAAACTGATCTAAATGAAATTTACTAGTGTTTTTTGATTCATGTGTGCTCAAACGCAGGAATGATATGTTTACTTGAATGGGAGTATTGCCAAGAAAGCGCAATAACTGAGCCTCTGTTTTTTCTTTCTCTGGCATAAGGTTTAAAATTAATATATTCAATGGACGGATTTCCTGATTGGTAGCTCTACCCTCATCCATTACAAAGATATTTTCCTGTTCTAAAATTTCCTTAGCCGGCAGTTGTTCCGGAATTCTGATTGGCATGATTAGCCTCCTTCTTCAAAAATCATAATATTTTAATTATATAGAAAATTACCGAATAGAAAAGCTATTTTAATAATTTCTTCTAAATCCTGAGGGAAACGGCGCGGGGATGGTAAAATGGTGAGATCATGAATACATAAACTTATGAAGTTGGAGAGGTGTATGGAGATTGTTCGATCCTACAGCATATGAGAACATGAAAGTGGTATTGGAAGGTGCGGTCTATGATCGTGACTTCATTGGAGATATATTGGTCATAAACCGTGATGATATTGTGAATCTCGCAAACATGTCCAGATCATATAAGATTGAGATGGAATTGAAAGAATCGCTGGCGCCTATTTCGGTTATCGGAGTCATCGAGTTACACGCGTCACTCCAAAATCTAAGTTCGGAGTTACTCGATTCCACTATTAATGAAACGAATTCCGGTTGCACGGTTAATATTTTCATTTCTTTTCCTAAAAAGCTTGATGAAGTGACTGCTGAACAATTCTTGATCGATTTGGAAGAAATTTGGGGAGATCAGAGAATCATTACAGTGACGACCAGCGAAACGGTCAGTAAAAAATTGCAACCCGTTCATTCATCTTTATTTAAAGTTTCATTTGGAAGGCTTGTAAAAGAAGAGCAAATGGATGATTTGGAAGATATGGTAGAATATTTGATACAATCCATACAAGCGCTGAAGATTCCGGGATAATTGGAAAAGGTAAGATTATAAAAGTTGGTAAACGTACCTTTAAATACTGTAAAATGACATCATCATACTAAAGGGGGAGATCATACATGTCCATTTACGAATTTGAAGTCAATAAAATCAATGGCGAAACCATCTCGCTTGAGGATTATAAAGGGAAAGTGATGATTATAGTGAATACCGCAAGCAAATGCGGTTTTTCGCCACAGTATGATGATTTGCAAAGCCTGTATGTACAATATAAAGAAGATGGGTTAGCTGTGCTTGGTTTTCCATGTAATCAGTTTTTGAAACAGGAGCCTGGTGATGATCTGGAAATCGATTCTTATTGTAAGTTGAATCATGGTGTAACATTCCCGATGTTTGCAAAAGTGAATGTCAATGGCAAGGAGGCCCATCCCTTATTCAGCTATCTGACTGAAAATGCTCCTGGAGTTATGGGGTCTAAATCGATAAAATGGAATTTTACAAAGTTCTTGATTGACCGTGATGGAAATATCGTCAGTCGGTATGCTCCTAAAACAAAACCACTGGAAATGGAAGAGGATATAAAAAAATTATTATGAAGAATGATATCGAGTTCAACGGAAGACGTACCTTCTGTTGGGCTCTTTTTGTAAGGCAAGATATTTATCCACAACGCTTTCTAAAAGGGACAGATGGTGGGAAAGTTGAATATAATAGGAGACACCGATTGAGGGGGGAAACCATGGAACGAATTGCATGGGTAACGGATAGCACGGGAACTTTAGACGAAGAATTATCATTGAATGAACATGTTTACGTCGTTCCGATGATCGTTATCATCGATGGGAAGGAATATGAAGATGGTGTAGACCTATCACCTGAGGAATTATACAGAAGAATGAGTGAGGAAAAGAAAAACGCGACTACATCACAGCCCTCGGTCGGTAGATTCCAAGAGTTATATAAGGAGCTTGAAAAACGTTATGATCGAATCATTGCGGTTCATCTTTCAAGTGAATTAAGCGGGACCGTTTCCGCGAGCAGGCAAGCTGCGCAAATGGTTACGATCCCCGTCGACATTTTTGATACTTTACTTATTTCCTTTCCAATGCTTTTAATAATGAAACGGCTCATGCATTATATTGATAATGGCCATTCCATCAATGAGGCCTTCGTTAAAACGAGAATATATGCAGATAATCATGAAACCTATGTATTAATAGGTTCTTTGGATCAGCTGCATCGCAGCGGAAGGTTAACGAGCGCACAGTATATTTTAGGAAGCCTATTGAGCTTTAAACCCATCATTTCAATCGAAAATGGCTTGCTTCATACTAAATCTAAACCCCGGAACCTTAATAAAGCGGAAAAACAGATCTTCACTGATTTTCGCAGATCAGTCGAAGCAGGTAAAGTAAAAGAATGCACCATATTATATGGAGCTGTGTCGGAGCAGGCACAAAGATGGAAAAAGATGATTTCTGCAGAATTTCCTCATGTGTTGACACATGTATCCCCACTGGGCAGTGCAATCGGGGTGCATACCGGAGAACAGACGATTGGACTCAGTTGGTTCAATGAAGATTAAAGCACAACATTATTGAGAACCATGGTAAAATAGAAAGGACATGGAGTGGTGAAATGAATCAAACGATGATTGATTTAACGGAGAAGTATGTATATGACCAATTGAAATCTGATGCCAGCGGCCATGATTGGTTCCATATCGATCGGGTTCGTAAGCTGGCTTTACATATTGCAAAAGAAGAACGCAAAGGGAATGAGTTTATCATTGAATTGGCGGCACTGCTTCATGATATCCCGGATGATAAATTAAACCGGGAAGCTGATGAGGGATCGAAAAAGCTGGATGATTGGTTTGATGAAATAAAATTGGAAATTGATAGCGTGAATGCCATTAAACAGATCATTAACACAATTTCATATAGTTCCGGGCAGTTGAAGCTTCCTTCCATCGAGGCTGAAATCGTTCAGGATGCGGACCGCTTGGATGCAATTGGCGCCATAGGGATAGCAAGGACATTTGCATTTGGAGGGAAAAAGGGACAACCCATGTTTGATCCTTCATTGTCAATAAGGAAAAAAATGACAAAAGAGGAATACAGGACAGGGAAAAGCTCTTCCATTCATCACTTTTATGAAAAACTATTACGTTTGCAAGATATGCTCAATACTTGTACTGCCAAGAGGATTGCAAGTGAAAGGCATGAATATATGGTTGGATTTTTAGAGGAATTTAATAAGGAATGGGATGTACGATTATGAAAGTTTTTAGCATGGAACATGTAATGAAAACACAAGGGGAAAAGCTTCTTTTTAAAGATGTTTCTTTTTCCATTACCGAAGGGGAAAAAATCGGGATCGTTGGTATAAACGGCACTGGTAAATCAACATTATTGAATATCATTGCAGGATTGGAAGACAGTGATTTAGGAACGAAGGATCATCCGAATGATTACACAATTTCCTACCTATCCCAAGATCCGCATTTTGATGAGAAATTGACGATCATGGAATATATGTATGAAAGTTCAACGCCTGTATTTTCATTGATTAAGGAGTATGAAAAGACGCTCGTCCAACTCCAAGTAGATCCACAGAATAGCGCAATACAGGACCGTTTGTTAAAACAGCAACAGGATATGGACACGCTTGGCGCTTGGGATACAAGTGCCAATGCCAGAACGATACTGACCAAGCTGGGCCTTCCTGATCACTCAAGGAAATTGGGGGAACTGTCAGGCGGCCAAAAAAAACGTGCGGCCCTGGCAAAAACCTTGATTGAGACCCCGGATTTACTGATTTTGGATGAGCCTACGAACCATCTTGATTTTGAAAGCATTACCTGGCTTGAAGAATATTTGGGAAAATATCAAAAGTCCGTTTTATTTGTAACCCATGATCGATATTTCTTAGATCGGGTTTCCAATAAGATTTGGGAAATCGCTCAAACGCAGCTCTTCGAATACAAAGGGAACTATGCAGACTATTTAGAATCAAAGGCCATTCGTGAAGAGAATGAATCGACGGAAAGAACGAAAAAAGAAAGTCTATTCAAAAAAGAACTGGCCTGGATCCGTAAAGGTGCCAAGGCCCGTACAACGAAACAAAAGGCCAGGATCCAACGCTTCGAAACATTGGAATCAGGTGTAAAGGATAAGCAGAAAACCGAGAACCTGGAAATGGAATTAAGCGGTGCCCGTCTGGGGAAAAAGGTACTGGAAATGCAGGATGTCTCTAAATCTTTCGGGGATCAGTCCATCATCAACCATTTTTCCTTCCTCTTCAAACCAGGTGATAGGATTGGAATCGTTGGTAATAATGGCAGTGGAAAGTCCACCTTGTTAAATATTTTGGCCGGCCGGGAATCTATAGATGATGGAAATCTGGAAATAGGGCAAACCGTGAAAATAGGGTACTATACGCAAGAAAGCGTCGATATGGACGAGAATCTGCGCATGATAGAGTATATTCGGGAAACAGCGGATTCAATCGCCCTTAAAGATGGTAGCTACATATCAGCTGCGCAGATGCTTGAAAGGTTCTTGTTTCCAATGGGGTCGCATGGGACGCCAATTCGTAAGCTGTCCGGAGGAGAGAAAAGGCGTTTATATCTCCTTAACATATTAATGTCGGCACCTAATGTCCTGCTTTTGGATGAACCGACGAATGATTTGGACACGCAAACCTTGACCGTTCTTGAGGATTATTTAGAAACATTTTCAGGTGTAGTCATTACCGTATCACATGATAGGTATTTCCTGGATAAAACATGCCATCAACTCCTTGTCTTCAAGAATAAAGCTGAAATTGATTTCTATTATGGCAGTTATTCAGAGTTCTTGGAAGAAAAGACTGAAGAGGCCGTGCCAGTAAAAGCACCAGAGCCTCAGATGAACCGGACCGAAAAGAAAAAGAAAAAACTAACTTATGCGGAAAGTAAGGAATGGGAAGAGATAGAAGGAAACATGGAGCGGGTCGAGTTGCGCCTGAAAGACATCACGTCTGAAATGTCAGCTGCGGGAAGCGATTTTGAACAAGTCCGCCTGTTACTTGAAGAAGAAAAGGGACTAACGGAAAAATTAGAGCATTTGATGGAAAGATGGACGTATTTAGCGGAAAAATTGGAAGAGGAATGAGCGGGGTGACTGGTCCAGGGGAACGAACTTGGACCAGTTTTTTTTTAGCCAATCTCAATTGCATGAGAATCTTTTGCCGTTGTGATAATATCTAGTACATGGAAACGTCTTGTTAAAGGAGAGAAATGCATTGAAAATTAAGTCGATAGAACCTACACCAAGTCCAAATACAATGAAAATCAATTTAACTGAAGAGCTATTAGCTGGTAAAAGCAATAATTATAAGAAGGATCAAGCTGAACACGCACCGCAGCTGATTAAAGATTTATTTACAATCGATGGGGTCAAGGGAGTATATCATGTTGCGGACTTCTTAGCCGTTGAGCGCAATGCGAAATATGATTGGAAAGATATCTTGGTCCAAATTCGTCAGGTGTTCGGGGAAAAAACCGAAGGACAAAATCAACAAACGGCATTAAATGAACATTACGGTGAAGTAACGGTTGCGATTCAACAATTCAAGGGCATTCCGATGCAAATTAAAGCGAGTGATAGCCAACACGAAAAACGTTTTGCTTTACCGGAATATTTCATAAAGGGCATTGCCGCTGCCCAAAAAGAAGATGATAATGTAGTCCTGCTACGAAAATGGAAGGATTATGGCGTAAGATATGGTGATATGGAAGATATCGTGAAGGAAGTATCGGATGAACTGATTGCAGCTTATCCGGAAGAACGAATTAATCGGCTAGTGGCTGCTGCTAAAGAAATGGTGGATACAAAGGGAGCATTATTGAAACGACCGAAAATAAAACTGAGTGCAGAAATGCTGAATGCCGAAAGTTGGGAAAAGCGGTATCAGGCTTTAGAACAAATGGAAGATCCAACTGTGGATGATATTCCAGTATTGGACATGGCACTATCCGACAGTAAGGTTTCCATTCGAAGGCTTGCCGTTGTTTACTTGGGTATGATCGAAGATAGAAAAGTGCTTCCGAGCTTGTATAAAGCATTGAAAGATAAAAGTGCAGCCGTAAGGCGAACGGCCGGTGACTGTTTATCCGATTTGGGCTTTGAAGAAGCGATGGGAGAAATGTCGCAAGCACTATCAGATAAGAATAAATTGGTTAGATGGAGGGCGGCGATGTTTCTATATGAAGCTGGAAATGAAACGACCCTCCCTCTTCTAAAGCAAGCGGAACAGGACCCTGAATTCGAAGTGGCCCTACAGGTCAAGATGGCCATTGATCGCATAGAAAATGGGGAAGAAGCAAAAGGTTCAGTTTGGAAGCAAATGACAGAATCAAGACAAGCGAATGATAAGTGAGATTAAATGGGAATCACTTAATGGAATCTATAATGGTAACAGGCAAAAGGATTATTTAAGCCGAAATTGAGTAAAGTGAAAGGCAGAAACGTTGATTTAATAACATTTCTGCCTTTTTTTACTTTAAAAAGGACTTATGGGACAGCCTCTCCGTAAAGGGGTTCGGAATGAAAACATTCATTCCGAACCCCTTTTGAAATTCATATTGAATTTTGTTCAAGATTATTGGGCCTCTATGAGCCCACAGGAGATAATTTGCACTTATTTTAAATGCTATTTTGCACCCTATATTATTAGACAAGCACCGATGCCAAATTAGTAATGTAGGTGCTTGGATTTGAGAACCAATATCAATATAAGTAAGAGTATTGGATTTAAAAAGGGGGGCGGGATAAACCTACATTTCTTTCTTGTGCAACGGATTCATAAGATTTTTGCCCTTCCAAGTACTCTAAAACTGCATGTGATTTTTCGTCCATCGTATATTTGGTCAAAAAAAACTGCACCTCCTATTGTTAGCTGTTGTCTAACAATTGGGGTGCAGTTCAGAATCATCGGCTTTTATTTTATTGGATAGGCTCTTTTCGTAAAGATTGTTGTTTTTAAAACGGAACTATTTAAAGTTGATTGGAGCGGAAGTGCGAGACTACTAAGGGAGCAGCGGGACAGGTGAGACTCAAGCAGGCGTTCACGCCGAGGAGGCTCACCGCCCGCTCCAAGGAAAGCGAGCATCTGGAGGGGAAATCAACCACACCGCACTACTTGGTAAATAGCAACAAAGTATAAGAAAACAGCCATTGGATAAGAAGTACATAAATAAATCGAGCATTTGAAAACTTAATTGCTAATAGTATCAAGCATAACCACCCGGAACTAAAATTAGGGTCATACTTCATGAAGACCTGTCTCAACCTAGACAAATTCGCATTTTAATTGAAGATAATGGTATTTCGAATATATAAAGATATATTTTCTTACAAGTAATGGTTAATTAATTTCATCAAAAATAGCTACTACACGGCTCCACCCAGCACTTGCATTAGCAATATTGATAGGAAACGCACATACTGTAAAACCACATGGTTTTAAAATTTTATCAAGGTTACAAAGCTTTTCAATTTGACAATATTCTTTACGTCTGCCTACTATATGGGCTTCCCAAAACTGTGACTTCCCTTCCTTTGCCTCTTTGGCTGTTACATTAAATGGACGATCTAGACCCCATGCATCTATCCCGATTAGTTTTACCCCTTGGTCGATAAGCCACTCTGTTGCTGAAGCAGTTAGTCCTGGATGCAAGTACTCATAACCAGGCTGATGAAAATGCTTGGAAGTTCCAGTGTAAATAAGTATGATGTCATAAGGTTTGATTGAATAATTCATCCTTTGTAGTTCTTGTTGCAAATCATCAATACTAATCCCTTCGCCAGCTTGCTTGTAAGTCATATTAATGAGGACACCATCTCCATAACACCAATTTAAGGGGATTTGTTCAATTGTTTTTGCAGGTTTTCCATTAGATGTAGAACCATAATGATAAGGAGCATCAATATGGGTGTAGGAATGAGTTGATAATGTTACTTCCTCTACTGCCCAGCCTTCCTCATCTGGCCAATAAGACTTATCAAGCCCTAAATACTTTTCTGTTACTGTAATTGAATCTTTATGATCTTTGTAAATAATTTTATGTGCATTTGGCTCAAATTCCCGAGTAGCGTTTGATAATTGATCGCTTAAATCGATAATTATTTTCCTTTTTCCATTTCGTATAAAACTTTCAATCATAACTCCATTCCCCCTAGTTTCTTAAAATTCATAAGCTATCTAACTTTCACTAGAAATTTTTCTACTTTTGATTATATGCAAAACTTATTTACAACTTTAACCATTTTTGATTGATAGTTTTTTACCTACATCTGTATTCTTTAATCGGTATTTACCACTAATGTAGGTAATATATAAATTAGGGTTTTATTTATCAATCGAGCGCGATTGTGGAACAAGGAGCAGTCGCCTTTTTACTAAACCAATCAGAATAGAGTTCTATAGATGATTGAATGTAAAAGCGCGTCAAAGGGAGACACCAAAGGCGTAAAAGCGCCGAGGGCGGACCGTTCGCGGAAAGCGAGTGCCCTACGTTGCAAACAACGGCCACATTATACAAGCCATAAAAAAATGTAGACAACTCGATTTACATCGAGTTTGTCTACACTCTTAGGCATACGGGTGATTCAATCCGTATGCCTTTTTATAATTGCTTGACCATATGGTTCGGTGGCATTCCAAAATATTAAAATGGCTAATTTTCGATAAGATACAGTATTTTAAAGGAAATAAATCTGTTCTCTATTATTTTAGTAAAATGATATTTGCAGATATTTAACGTTGAAAGGTTGCATTTGCATGTAAATATGTTAGAATTTTTAGAGTATACTAAAAATTATATTATATTGAATTGTCAAACATTTAGTGGGAATTGGGGGTACAACAAATGTCTACATCAAATATGAGAAGTGACATGATTACTAAAGGAGTCGACCGTGCTCCGCACAGAAGTCTGTTGCGGGCAGCAGGGGTTAAAGAAGAAGATTTTGGAAAACCGTTCATCGCGGTTTGTAATTCATACATCGATATCGTTCCGGGCCATGTCCATCTTCAGGAATTCGGAAAAATAGTGAAGGAAGCGATTCGCGAAGCAGGCGGTGTTCCTTTCGAATTTAATACGATTGGGGTAGACGATGGAATTGCGATGGGACATATTGGTATGCGCTATTCATTACCAAGCCGTGAAATCATCGCGGACTCCGTGGAAACTGTTGTATCTGCACATTGGTTTGACGGTATGGTTTGCATTCCAAACTGTGACAAGATAACGCCGGGAATGATGATGGCAGCTCTTCGTGTCAATATTCCTACAATATTCGTAAGTGGCGGACCCATGAAGGCAGGCAAAGACAAAAACGGTAAATCTCTTTCATTAACATCCGTTTTTGAAGGGGTGGGCGCCTATCAAGCTGGTAATATCAATGAAGAAGATCTGCAGGAAATCGAGCAAGTTGCATGCCCCACTTGCGGTTCTTGTTCAGGAATGTTCACTGCAAATTCCATGAACTGCCTGGCAGAAGGTTTAGGACTTGCACTTCCAGGAAACGGTACGATTTTGGCGGTAGCTGAAGAACGCAAAGAATTCGTTAAAAAATCCGCTAAACAATTGATGGAGATAATCAAACAGGATATCAAGCCTCGTGATATTGTGACGATTGATGCAATTGATAACGCATTTGCATTGGATATGGCGATGGGAGGTTCGACCAACACGGTTCTGCATACACTCGCATTGGCGCATGAAGCAGGTTTTGAATATCCAATGGAACGCATAAATGAAATAGCTAACCGTGTACCGCATCTAGCGAAAATTGCACCGGCATCCGATTATCATATTGAAGATGTACATAATGCCGGAGGTGTAAGTGCGGTCATTAATGAGTTACTCAAAAAACCAGGTGCCTTTAACGGTGACTGCCTTTCCGTTTCAGGTAAAACACTCCGCGAAAATGTTGCCGGTTGTGAAATCTTGGACAAGGATGTTATCCATCCGTTAGATAATCCGCATTCCGAGCGAGGAGGGCTTGCGGTATTGTTTGGTAACCTTGCTCCTCAAGGCTCCATCATAAAAGTGGGGGCAGTTGACGAATCAGTTGGTGGCTACCATAGGGGTCCTGCCATTTGTTTCGATTCCCAAGAAGAGGCACTTTCCGGAATCATTACTGGAAAAGTAAAAGAAGGGAATGTAGTGGTCATTCGTTACGAAGGACCTAAAGGGGGGCCGGGTATGCCGGAAATGTTGGCACCAACTTCCCAAATTGTCGGGAGGGGACTTGGAGCCAAAGTCGGTTTGATCACTGATGGCCGCTTTTCAGGCGCATCTCGGGGCATCAGCATTGGTCATATATCCCCCGAAGCAGCTGAGGGAGGCCCAATCGCTTTCGTGGAAGATGGAGATATCATCGAGTTGGATTTGAACAATCGTAAAATCGAATTGGAAATTTCCGATGAAGAATTCGAAAAACGTAAAGCAAATTGGAAAGGCTTCGAATCAAAAGTTAGAACAGGCTATTTAGCACGTTATTCCAAACTTGTGACGAATGCCAGCTCAGGCGGAGTGATGAAAGTTTAATTCAAGGTAGATACTAAAACATGGTGGCAGAATGAAATGGATTCTGTCACCATGTTTCTTTTTGCAGCGTAAATGAATCTTTGATTATTGATCATAAACTTGAACGCCGAATTTGCAAAGCTCTAAGCGTCATTTTTGCATATGCACATAAGAATATAGTATGATTAAACTAATTGAAGAATTGTAATCAAGGGGGTTTTTTTATGTCGATGGCATATGATGAATATATGAAACAAATGGTGAAACCAATGCGTGCGGAACTGGTGCAAGCAGGTTTTGATGAGTTGGAATCCGCTGAAGCGGTTGAAAACTTTATGGATTCAGTAGAAGGTACGACACTTGTCGTCGTTAATTCAGTTTGTGGCTGTGCTGCTGGGTTAGCCCGTCCCGCTGCTACCCAAGCCGTACTCCAGGCAGACGATAAGCCTGATCATCTGGTAACAGTATTTGCCGGACAAGATAAGGAAGCTACAGCTAAAATGCGGGAATACTTCAATGGAATCGAACCTTCTTCACCATCCATGGCTCTCTTAAAGGGCAAAGAGGTTTTACATTTCATTCCTCGCCATGATATAGAGGGACAGCCAATGGAAGCTATTATGGAAAATTTATTGGCAGCATTCAGTCAAGTAAATAAGTGATGAAGCGGAATGTCCTGGAAACAGGGCATTCTTTTCAAATTTAAGAGTATGAAGGGGTAGGATTGATGTTCGTCACTACAGTAGGAAGAGCCGATAAAGAAACGATGATATTAGCCGAAAGGTTAGCTGAAGAATTACATATCCCCTTTATAGCGCGAAGAAAACGGTCGGTGAGAGATATCCAATCGGAACATGATAAGGATGATTGCCTCGTTTTTGGTAAAAAGCGGATGGAGTTATATCGGTACCAAGAAAAAGAACCTTTCTTTTTTCACCCGAACCTTGCAATGATCCGTATAAAAAGAATAATTCGCGGCGAAAGTGATCCATTTCTCATTGCCGGAGATATATATGAAGGGAATTCTGTGCTTGATTGTACATTGGGTTTGGGCTCTGATGCGATTGTCGCAAGTTTCGCAGTGGGTGAACATGGACAGGTTGTTGCATTGGAAGGAAATCAATATTTGGCCTTGCTCGTGGACCATGGTATGAAGACATGGGAGAATGCCGAAGAAAAGATGATTTCTGCGATGAGAAGAATAGAGGTCATTCAAGCGGATCATTACGAAATATTGAAAACAATGCCGGATAATCATTTTGATGTCGTATATTTCGATCCGATGTTTGAGGAAACGATTCAGGAATCAAATGGAATCAAGGGATTGACTCATTTTGCGGAAGGTAAGGATTTATCAATGGAAATAATAAAAGAAGCCAAGCGGGTTGCGCGAAAGCGAGTCGTGTTGAAAGACCATTTTCGCAGCTCCCGCTTCGAGGAATTTGGGTTTGAGGTAGTAAAGAGAAAAACATCCAAATTTCATTTTGGCTTCATTTCCATTCTGTGATCAGGGATCAGGATTTATAATCTGTCTCGTCCAGACCCATGGCACAACCTTCTCGGCTTGAATCTGCAGCACCATAATTCGAGCCATCAGGATTGATTTGAATGGCTTGGACATTCCCTATGGAGTGGGGAACTTCATTAAAGGCAAAGCCCATTGCTTCCAAGTGACCTTTGCTGGTCATATCCATTCCTGCTTCCCATTCGATATGAGGGCCCATTGGAGTGAAAATTCTAGGTTCTTCAATGGCTGCTTTCAAGTCCATTTTTAAATCGAGTACATTGATGATTGTTTGAACGACGGAACTGATGATGGTCGGTCCTCCTGGGGATCCCAGCGTCAAGATCGGCTCGCCGTCTTTAAAGATGATGGTCGGGCTTTTACAGCTGACAGGGCGTTTATTGGGCTGTACTTCATTCATGCCCCCTGGAATGGAATCGAAATCAGTCAGTTCGTTATTCAGCATGAAACCATAGTCGGAAACCATGATGCCCGAACCGAATGGATGCTCCACTGTAGAAGTGCATGCCGTGATATTACCCCATCTGTCACGGACAGTGAAATGTGTCGTTTCACTGATATCTTCGTCATTTGGTTGTGGAATGACTTCCCTTTGTTTCACGGTATCATATATCCAAGGGTTTCCGAAGTCAATGGCATTATTCCTTGCTTTGAAATTAATGAATGAGCGGCGTTTAGCTATATATTCATCATGCAATAGACCTGCCAATGGCAATTCGGCAAATTCGGGATCAGCAAGAAATGCCTTTTTGTCTATAAATGACAGGCGCATCGCTTCTGCAATTAAGTAATATTTTTCCCAAGAACGGACGTCATATTGTTCGATATGGAAGCTCTCCAATATTTTCAGGATTTGGATGACTGTGAATCCGCCCGCACTAGGGGCCATGGAAGATGCAATTCGATAATCCTTATAAGTCCCAAACATTGGTTCATCAATGGTCGCTTTATAGTCCTTTAAATCAGAAAGTTCCATGAACCCTCCAAGTTCCTGGATACAGGAAATGATGCCCTCACCGATTTCACCCTCATAAAAAGCGGAAATCCCTTCTCGTTGTAATATCCGATAGGTATTCGCCAAGTTTTCTTTTATCAGTAAATCGCCATCCTGATATGGTTTTCCGTTTGGCATGAAGAACTTACGGGCTTCCTCACCCAATCGGTACTCAAAGTTTTTAAGGGCATCGCAAAGAACCCAATTGACGGGAACCCCTTTTTCTGCAAATTCAATGGAGGGCTCGATGAGGTCAGCTAAAGGCTTACTTCCATATTCGTTGAGTGCTTCGTCCATAGCTTTCAGTATTCCAGGAACGCCAACTGCTGTAGCTTCGATCGAACGTTCTTTAAATGGGATGACTTCCCCTTTTTCATCTAGAAACATGTCTGGATGCGCAGCTTTAGGTGCCCTTACATGGCCATCGAATATTTTTGTATCCTTATCTTTTGCGTTATATACCATAAGGAAACCACTGCCGCCGATACCAGTCATCATGGGTTCTACAATATTTAGGGCAAATTGGATGGCGACAGCCGCATCGACTGCATTTCCGCCTTCACGTAATATTTTTTCCCCGATGGAAGTGGCTACGGGATGAGCGGTAACGACCATTCCGGCCTTTCCTGTGGCGGTTTCCCTCTTGTAATCCTTATCTTTAGTGTTTTCATTGTTGTTTTCCAAAATGATTCCTCCAGTATTCAGTCCTTTTATCTGCCGAAAGGTAAGCTTTATGTGAAAAGAAAACCTTGCCATTGGAGATAAATGACAAGGGATTTTTCGTAGGTATTTATTATTCTTAATCAGCAAATGTTAAATATACGAAAAATGCTAATGTTACAAGACATAAAGCCACCATGGCAGTCGTAGTCAAAGCCATATAAGACCCCTCCTTAAAAAGACTTGAATCTAATTAAGTTCTCCAAAAATCGTCAAAATCCTTCATTTAAATATAGAATTGTTGATAATTAGTGAAAAAGTTCGGGTTAATAAAGTTTATATGTATATATCCTTTTTTTTGATTTTTGAAACATGGGTAACTATATATTCGTAATTATTAAAAAATAAAAGTATACTAAGTATAAAGATAATACAAAAAAAGGAGGGGGAGTGTGAGTTGAAAGCAGCGGTTTGGTTCAAGAAAAGTCTCGTTATTTTATTATCCGTTTTGACGTTTGGTCTTGTAACGCCTTCAGATCTGGCGTGGCTTGCTGAAGCCGATTCGTTAAAGGATACTAAAAAAGGGTTAGTGGATGAAGAAGGGTTAACCTATCTTTCTTCACAGCAACCGACTGAACCTGAAGAGGGATTCAACCGGGAAGAATTTTTATCGGGCATACTGAATAAAGCAGAGGAAAACTCATTTATGAAATTTGGCGATAAGATCAATCCTAAAATTGGCGATGAGTTCAAAATGACCATATTACCAAAAATGGAAGAAGCCATTACGGAAATGGCTGCCCAATTTCCAGATGAAAAATTACAGCAATTAACGATCACTGAACAGCCGAGTGCGGGCAGGGCTGAGAAAATTTTTCATATTTATGATTCAAACAGCGGCAAGGATATTATCAGATTTCATGTCAGGCAGGAAAATCCACCACTGGAAGGGTATTGGTTCGATTTTCACTATCATACCTATCATGATTCATTTGCCACCCATTATGATATAGGGAAAATATATTGGGACAAAAATACGCCTCCAGAGTGGACGAGTAAACAAAGGCTCTCATAATGGATCGTTTCTTTGATTTTATTTATGTGTAAGAGTATGATGAAAATGAAACTTCTAATAGGCATTAAATGATACGTTGTCATGCAACGTATTTATTTTGTGTGTAAAATAAAGTAGAGTTTTTTTAACATTACAGGGAAGAATGTTATTTTATATAGTTTCTAATTATGCAGGTATAGTAGCAGAGGAGTCTTTATCATGTCAGAGTTGTTAAATAATATCATTCAAACATATGCTCAATTTTTTGACTGGCATATGTGGGTGGAGGTTTTATCCGACCCAGTGAGCTGGGGGCTAATTGGAACCCTCGTTTTAATGGAAGGATTACTATCGGCGGATAACGCTTTGGTATTAGCTGTAATGGTCAGGCACCTTCCGGAAAAACAACGGAAAAAAGCACTTTTTTATGGTTTATTAGGGGCTTACGCTTTTAGATTTGTAGCGATTGGAATCGGTGTATTCCTCATTAAGCTATGGTGGGTGAAGGTGATGGGAGCAGCCTACCTTGGTTGGCTCTCATTTAAATACTTTCGGGATAAAAGAAAAAAACAAGCTGGGATTGATGAAGATATCCAGGGAATTAGTAAAAACAGCTTGTTAATCCGTATGTTTGGTACGTTTTGGGGGACGGTTGCGGCAGTGGAATTTATGGATATAGCATTTTCCGTCGATAGTGTCTTGGCCGCTTTCGGGGTGAGTGAAAAGGTCTGGGTCCTTTTGACCGGTGGGATGATTGGTGTCTTGATGATGCGAGGAGTGGCGGGGTTATTTTTAAAATTGATAGATAAGGTTCCTGAATTGGAAACTGCCGCTTACGTTCTTATCGGATTCATTGCTATAAAAATGCTAATTGCCATTGCAGGGATCGAAATCCCGCCTGCGATATTTTTTAGCTTTATTTTGATGATTTTCGGCACCACGGTCGTATTTCATTTGAAGAAAGGGAAAAAGCTCAAAGAACATGGTTGATCACCATTTAAAAAAAGCAGACATCAAAATGATGTCAGCTTTTTTTTTGGAAAATATCAAGTATTTGAAGAAGGGCTGTAAACGTACTGAAGAAAAGCAAAGGCACTAAAAAGTTAAGCCAGAGAGAAGACAGTAGCGGATGCAGCAGTACGCCAAAGAAAATGGAGAACAGAAAAAGGTCGAGAATGATGAACACTTTTAAACTGTAGATATCAAGGACTTCATCAGCAAGTTCCCGGTTCTCATTCAAGCTGGCTTTTTTATTATGGGTTTCCATGCAATCACCTTAAACCTTATATGATTATATACTATTGATATATGAAAAGACTGGAAAAGTGGTTCTTCTAAAGGAAGAGCTGCGACAAAATTACCAAAAAGTCATAGAGTTTTTACACTAAATTAATATGTTATACTAATATAATAGTGTGGAAGGTTCAGAGACTTTAAAATACATATATACTCATAACGTTAATGAGAAATGAAGAAAGGGGAGAAGGTTATGAAAAGTAAAAAATGGTTAACTTTACTTGCGTTATTTGCCTTTCTCCTCTCAATGCTCTCCTATTCCCTAGCGAAGGATGAAGGAGTAAAATGGCGGAATTTGCCCAAAGATAACCTTTTAAGACAAGCTGGAATTTTTAAGGATAATAAAGAATTGCAAAGAATATTTTTATTTCCAGATGGGGAATACGATGAAAAGGAAGCACTGAAAATTGTGGGAACCATTGATAAATTGCCCCATTCCCTTTTAGTGAAAACTGCTGACAGTGGTGTGAGGGTCAAACTTTTTAATGGTTCTTTAACTGAAAATCAATCTGCGGCTAAATTAAAGGGGAAAACGCCGCGTGGGTATTTGAATAAAGAAACAACTTGGGATGATGTGCCTGGTATGGGCGGATCACATACGGTATTGGTTAAAATCGGGGCAAGTGACAAGGGAAACGGGCATGGTTCCGTTAATTTGGAACTGCATGAGCTTGGGCACTCAATTGATAATATAGTGTATGATGGAATCCGTGAAGACATGGATTATTTGAAGATTTGGGGTAAGGAAGTGGATGGGCTTTTTCCTGGGATTACGTATTTTTCCAATTATCCTGAGGAATACTTTGCAGAAACGTTTGCCATGTTTTATGTAAATTTCGAACAAAATCAATTGCTTAGACAAAAAGCACCCGAGACTTATAATTTTATTAAACAATTAGATTAAACATTGGGCTATAATACGTTAAAATAAGGAGAATGAAAGTAGAAAAGGTGGTTTATCATGAAGCAATATTTAGATTTATGTAAGCATGTACTCGAAAATGGCACGCAAAAAGGTGATCGTACGGGAACAGGAACGATCAGTACCTTTGGATATCAAATGAGATTCAATTTAAAAGATGGATTCCCTGTACTTACAACGAAAAAGGTTAGTTTAAAAGCGATTATCCATGAATTATTATGGTTTTTGAAGGGTGATACAAATGTTGGCTACCTTCAGGAAAATAACGTTCGCATTTGGAATGAATGGGCTGATGAAAAGGGAGAATTAGGTCCAATTTATGGCCATCAATGGCGTTCTTGGGGAACGGCTGATGGAAGGCAGATCGACCAAATCAGTGAATTGATCGACCAAATCAAAACGAATCCAAATTCAAGAAGGTTGATAGTGAATGCTTGGAATGTTGGGGAACTGAACGAAATGGCCTTGCCGCCTTGCCATGCTTTCTTTCAATTCTATGTCGCTGATGGCAAGCTTTCATGCCAGCTATACCAACGTTCAGCGGACGTCTTTTTAGGTGTTCCTTTTAATATAGCTTCGTATGCGCTCTTAACGATGATGATCGCCCAGGTGTGTGATTTGGAAGTTGGCGAATTTGTACATACTTTTGGGGATGTCCACATCTACTCTAACCACCTTGAACAAGTGGAACTGCAGTTGACACGTGATCCCAAACCATTGCCAATCATGAAAATTAATCCAGAAGTGAAAAATATCTTTGATTTTAGCTTCGAGGACTTCGTTTTGGAAAATTACGAAGCCCATCCCCATATAAAAGGTGAGGTTAGCATATGATATCGTTGATAGTGGCTATGGATCAAAATCGTGTGATAGGTAAAAATAATGAACTGCCATGGCATTTACCGGCAGATTTGCAGTATTTTAAAAAAGTGACGATGGGCCATCCAATCGTCATGGGCCGAAAAACATTTGAATCGATCGGAAGGGTACTGCCTGGCCGTGAAAATGTCATCATTACCCGCAATCCGGAGTATAAAGCGGAAGGCTGCGTAGTTTTACATGATACTTTACAGATCAAAACGTTTGCGGACAACAGTGAGGATGAAGTCTTCGTGATTGGCGGAGCCGAAATCTTCAAGGAAATCCTTCCTTATGCCGATCGACTGTATATAACGGAAATTCATGAAACCTTTGAAGGTGATACTTTCTTTCCAATGATCGATGAAAATGAATGGGATAAAATCTCCTCAACTCCAGGAAGCATCGATGAAAAAAATCGATATGCACATGATTTTATTATTCTACAAAAAAAATAAACGATAAATCCGATATGGGGAAATGACCATAATCGGATTTTTTTGATATGGAACGAACAAAAGAAAGAATTTTTAGAAAAATCAATTACATTAATGTCAGTAAAGTGCTATAATGATTGAATTGATTAGGAAGGAAATGAGGGATTGTTATGAATCAGACTGCATCCATGAATAGGGGGATTCAATTGGAAGATATTCTAATTGCCTATAGAGAACTAAAAGAGATCGTTTTACACACTCCTTTACAAAAAAATCAGAGGCTCTCTGAAAAATATGAATGTAATGTATATTTAAAACGCGAGGATCTTCAACACGTACGTTCCTTTAAATTAAGAGGGGCTTACTATAAAATGAAAAGCTTGACCAAGGAAGAGACGAAGAATGGAGTCGTTTGTGCCAGTGCAGGAAATCATGCACAAGGAGTTGCGTTTTCCTGCAGTCAATTAGGTATCCACGGGAAAATTTATATGCCTGCTACAACACCAAGGCAAAAAGTCGATCAAGTTCAGCTATTCGGTAGGGATAATGTGGAAATCATCCTGATCGGAGATACATTCGATGATGCATTTGCCATGGCGATGGAATGCTGTGAAAAAGAAGATCGTTCCTTTATCCATCCATTTGACGATGAAAAGGTAATCGCCGGGCAGGGGACAACGGCTGTAGAAATCCTGAATGATTGTGAAGATGGAATCGACTATGTATTTGCAGCTATCGGCGGTGGCGGTTTAATGGCCGGATTATCAAGTTATTTCAAATCGGTTTCACCAAAAACGAAATGCATTGGAGTGGAGCCGCTTGGTGCTGCTTCGATGAAATACTCCTTCGATGAAGGTAAAGTTTCTGAACTTGAAAGCATAGATACATTTGTTGACGGAGCAGCTGTCAAGTGTGTGGGACAGATGACATATCAGCTCTGTAAGGAAAACCTGGAAGATATCGTTGTCGTTCCTTCAGGGCAAATCTGCACGACGATTCTCGATTTATATAATCAGCATGCGATTGTCTCTGAGCCGGCTGGGGCCATATCTGTAGCCGCTTTGGATTTGTACAAAGAACAAATCAAAGGCAAAACGGTTGTTTGCATGGTAAGCGGAGGGAATAACGACATTGGGCGCATGCAGGAAATTAAGGAGAAATCCTTATTATATGAAGGCCTGCTTTATTATTTTATCGTGAATTTCCCACAACGCGCTGGAGCTTTAAGGGAATTCCTTGATGAGGTGTTAGGACCGAATGACGATATTAGCCGTTTTGAATATACGAAGAAAAACAATAAAGAAAGCGGGCCGGCCCTTGTTGGTGTTGAGCTGAAGGATAAGAATGATTATGAAGGTCTCATTCTAAGAATGAACAAAAAAGGATTCTCTTTCGTTGAAGTCAATAAAGACAGTAATTTATTTCACTTATTGATTTAATCATGGACAAAGTGTTAAATTAGGATAGAATAATACTTAAGTTTTTACATTTTATTCTACCTGCCCAGTCGATAAGGGCATACTGTCGATAATTGTTACCATTCTATGACGAATTGCCAGTGCTCTTTCAATTGGTTGGAAATGGTATTATAATCGGGGTAGGGATAATTACAAAACCAAAGGGGATGTATCCATGTCGAACATTGGAGTACCTGGTCTAATTCTCATCTTAATATTGGCATTAATTATTTTTGGTCCGAAGAAACTACCAGAGATAGGCCGTGCTTTTGGACAGACACTTCGTGAATTTAAAAAATCCACGAGTGACTTAACAAAAGATGATTATGATGAAGATAAAAAAATACAACAAAAAAAATCATGAATGATTGAATGCTGGGCGTAAGATGGAATCGTCTTGCGCCTTTTTGCTGGAACAAAGATACGGATTTTCAGATGAAGGCGTGATCAACTTTGGAAGATAAAGAATTAAATATTATCGATCATCTCGATGAATTGAGAAAACGGCTCATCATTACAGCTGTTGCTTTTGTCATCTTTTTTATCGCCAGTTTTATTTATGTGGAAGATATTTACAAATGGTTCGTGAAGGATCTGGATTTTGACCTGATGGTATTGGGACCTAGTGATATTATCTGGATTTACTTTATGCTTTCAGGCGTCGTAGCCATTGCGGCAACGATACCGATAATTGCTCTGCAAATCTGGTTATTCGTTAAACCCGCTTTGATGCCAAATGAAGTAAAGGCGACCCTTGCCTATATTCCAGCGCTTTTCTTGCTTTTTATTGGAGGGCTTGCTTTTGGTTATTTTGTTATCTTCCCGACCATTCTTCATTTTTTGATTGAATTGGGCGATGGGATGTTCATAACCAGTTTTACAGCGGATAAGTACTTTTCATTCGTATTTAATATGACGATACCTTTTGCAGTTTTATTCGAGCTTCCTGTCGTTACCATGTTTTTGACCTCCATTGGTATAATTAATCCTTATGTGCTTCAAAAGCTAAGGAAGTATGCGTACTTTGTACTGGTTGTCATAGCGGTATCGATAACGCCGCCTGACTTTATGTCGGACTTTATGGTAATGGTTCCACTGCTGTTATTATACGAAATCAGTATTTCATTATCTAAAGTTGTCTATAAACGCAGGGTGAAGCGTGAAAGTTTGCGGGAAGAAGCATTAAACACCGAGGAAGGTTTATAAAAAAAGGCCCTTGAAGGCATTTGGCCTGAAGTATACCCCGAATAATGGACACTTAAAAAAGGTCACTTTAGGGACTAACCCTCGTAGACAGTTTAAAACGACTTAACCATCGAGATTCGATATTCAATCGGAGCCCGATCGTTAAGTCGTTTTAGGAACCGTTTGTAGTTATAATGAAAGATGTATATTTCAATTACTTGAATCTGTTCTTCTTCTGATTGAAAATAATTGAGATAAAACATTTCAGATTTAAAATGAGAGAAAAATGATTCGACACAAGCGTTGTCATGGCAGGTTCCTTTGCGAGAGCGGCTTTCGATGGCACCTACTGTTGAAGTTTGCGATGATAATCATGAGATGTGTATGGGAATCCTTGATCTAAGTGGATGAGGGCTCCTTACACATCTCTTTTTTGTGGCTAAATCAAGTGTTTCTAGAACAAGGTGTGCGATATGAGAGTTTCCAAGCAACGATTTCATTATTGTAAATGTTCTGGACCGGTATCCTTTGAAAAAAGCATCGCTTTTTACGAATGATTGATTCTATTTGAAGCTCTCGCATAAGTCTATATACTTTTTTGTGGTTCACTAAAAAGCATTCGTAAGGTAATTGTCATGGAGGGTAGCCATATTCCTTGTGCTTTATGTTAATTTGTTGTATCCGTTCACGTAATTTATCGTCCTTTGAAAGACTGAATTGTGTTTGAGGACTTGTTGAACGCCATTTATAGTAGCTGGAACGATTTAACTGAGCAATGACAATAAGCGAGAATCTTTGTATTGAGATCGTAGTTCTTCAATAATCTCGTACTTAGTCGTTTGAGCAAGGACACCTCCTAGTAGATTTGGGTCCTTCTTTATTAAGTATTCCAATTCTTCCACGCTATCGAATTTCGTACGAGAAACGGCCCTTCAATGGGTTTTTTAAGCCCTTGTTACCGCTGCTTTTCCCCTTTAGTCTGAAAAACCGTCAGTATCTTGATATTTTCGCACCCAATCCATTAACTGCGTTTTACTTTTAAGACCATATTTCTTCATATGAGCAGATTGGCTGCCCTCATTATTTAAATAACTTTGGACAACCTGTATCTTGAATTCCTCTGTATAAGTTTGAAAATTTATCCCCTTTTTTAACCATAATAAAATCCCTTCCAACATCCATGTTTTTTCATGGACGTTTCACACTGTCTACTTTAAGGGGATAATATCACTTATGGGTCTTTTTTCAAATGGATGTCAAGCGTGATTTGTCTGTTTTTTTACACATTTGAATATTTATACTTTTAGATTTATTGTGTATAATGTAAGCAATCGGTTAAAAATGAGGATTGATATATTGATGTTCAAATGCTTGGAATTCAAAGATTGTTTTGGACATAAGGTCACAATTACAGAAATACCTGTCTTACTGCCTAGTGATCCGAATTTTTTTATGTTGACCGTGCGTTTGGAAGTGTTTGTAAAGAAAGTTTTTGCTAATAAAGATCATAAAGAAAATTACTCATTTAAGCATTACTTAGCATCCGTACTCAAATGGCCCGTTTATAACAAGATTTTCTTTGGGAGCTTACTCAATAATGCGTGATGCGGACTGTCCCATAGCTAATATCTCCGATAAAAGAGATGCCACGAATGCCATGTTAAATCGGCTTGTGTTATGGTTAGCTCATGGGTCGGTTTTTTTTTGCGATCATTTCAATAGATGAGTATTCTCTCACTTGAAAAAAGATAACATTTGGTTTGAATGCGTAACTTGAATAGGTATAATACAATAGATATGTTAATTTAGGGATGTGTAATCATGAATAAAGTAAAAATAGTAACAGACTCAACAGTCGATATGACACCGGAAGAACTAGAATATTATGATATAACAATGGTTCCTTTATCGATCTATATAGATGGGGAAACTTTTTTGGATAAGGTTGAAATAGAACAAGAAGAATTCCTGAAAAGGATGAACCAGTCAAAAGAACTTCCAAAAAGCTCACAGCCAGCCGCAGGTACCTTTGTTGAGGTATATAATGAACTTGGAAAAGACGGCAGTGAGATTATTTCCATTCATATGACAGGTGGGATGAGCGGCACTGTACGCTCAGCGGAAAGTGCAGCAAGCATGTCTGAATCGAAGGTTACCGTTTTTGATTCGAAATTCATTTCAAAAGCGATGTCATTTCAGGTGATCGAGGCAGCGAAGATGGCGAAGGAAGGAAAATCGGTAGCAGAGATAATCGATCGCCTGGAACACATTAAAAAGCAGTCAAGTTTAATCATTGTCATAGAAACACTTGATAACCTCGTTAAAGGCGGAAGGATTGGCAAAGTTTCTGCTTTTATCGGTTCACTGCTGCACATAAAGCCGATTGCACTTCTGGATGATGGTGTACTGAATCCTGTATCCAAAGCCAGGAGCCAGTCACAGGTCGTGAAGTTCATCATCAAGAAATTCATAGAAGATACACAAGGAAAAAAAATTAGCGGCATTGGCTTTGTACATGCGAATGGGCTTGAAATAGCGGATAAGGTCCGCAAGGCTATTGCAGATTTAACAGGGTATCAAGACATAAAAATAGAAGCAACCACAGCCGTTGTCAGTACCCATACAGGTGAAGGCGCCATGGCAATCATGTATTATTGGGACTGATAAGGATAAAGCTGCATGAAATTGCGTTTGGCAGATGTCTTTCATTTATAAAATTGTTTTAAATTCGTAGAAAGTGTTGCTGTCCTCATTCCTTTTGGTCTGTTAGAATAAATGAAGTAACAGAATATTTTATACATAAAGGACGGGGTAGGGATGAGAAAGCTGCATTTGCTTATGGCAGCTATGGGGGCATCAATTTTATTGCTGTTGACAGCATGCGGTTCCAATGGTGTACCTGATGCTAAAAATTGGGACCTTGAGGATTTTAGTTACATTGATCAGGAAGGTAAACCTTTTTCAAAAAGTGATCTAAAAGGTAAGGTTTGGGTAGCGGATTTTATATTCACCAGCTGCGAGACGGTCTGTCTGCCCATGACTTCCAATATGACGAAACTGCAGCAGCAATTGAAGGATGAGGGTATATCGGATGTTGAGTTCGTTTCATTTTCTGTGGACCCGGAGATTGACAAGCCTGATGTTTTAAAAAAGTTTGGTGACCAATTTAATGTGGATTACAGCAATTGGCATTTTCTAACCGGTTATGGTCAGGAAGAAATCGAGCAGTTTGCACGGGATAACTTTAATCTAATCGTCAAAAAACCAGAAACGGAAGATCAGGTGATTCATGGGACCAGCTTTTTTCTAATTGATCAAGAAGGAAAGATCATGAAGGATTATACAGGTCTGCAGGATATTCCCTTTGATGAAATTATTAAGCATATTAAAATTTTACAGAATTATTGAACAGGTTAAATGACCTGTTCTTTCTGTTTTCATTTATTCATTCGGATTTCTGGTAGTGCCCATTGACGTTGTGAAAATGAGGTAATTGGTTTTTGAAGAATCAGCGGAAGTGAAGAATGATTTTACATGCTCAGTACATGCTAAATTTTATAGGACTAGCTTTTATTCCTTGCATTTTTCATATTGTATAGTAAGGAATGCTCAAGAAAGGTATATTGATTGCAATCTTTCGTTTTCTTCATGATATAATACATGGGTAGGAAGGTGAGGGTCATGAGGTACAGAATCACCTGTCTTTTCATATGCCTAGTTTGGATTTCCGGCTGCGGTCAAAGTGAAACGGCCTCAAATCAGCCAACTGTTCAGCAGAAAAGCATAGTTGAGCTAAGTAAAAAGGAAACCATTCCTGCCAGCTTTTTTCCGGACCCTGTGAAGATCGTATCGATAGGCGATTCCTTGACTCAAGGTGTCGGTGATAGTAAAGATAATGGCGGGTATCTGCCTTATTTACAAAATAAGCTGGAAAAAGAACCATCGATTACTTCCGTTGAGATGATTAATCATGGCATACGTGGAAATAGGACCGACCAACTATTGAAAAGACTGGATAAAGCTAGGATTAAAGAAGACATAAAACAAGCTGACTCGATTGTTGTTACGATCGGTGGAAATGATATCTTGAAGGTCTTTAAACAGAATTTCTCCAATTTGGAACTGGATCAGTTTGATTCGGCTAAATTAGGGTATGAAAAAAGATTGAGGCAAATCCTCGATAAGGTCCGTTCTGAAAATGATCATGCCCAAATTTACCTGGTGGGCGTATATAATCCCTTTTCCAAATGGTTCGCAGATTTTTATGAACTTGATATGATCATGAATGATTGGAATGAAAGCGGGAAAGAGATTATTAAGGAATATGATTCAGCCTATTTTATTGAAATAGCAGATATTTTCAAGGATTCCGAAGAGGATTTGCTTTATACCGAGGATTATTTTCATCCAAATGACCGCGGATATGAATTAATCGCGACAAGAATCTACAATGATATGGATATTACCACTATCGGAAAGGACACATTGGAAGCGAGTGCCAAAGGAGATGATGACCAAGAATGACAAATGTCAAATGGAAGACTTTATTTATTTCCCTATTAGCCCTAAACATCCTGGTCATCATGACTATTTTGATTTTAGTTAATTTGCCGACTAAAGATAAAGAACTGATACCAAAAGTAAGCCACGAAGAAGATATCCAATTTCAAATTCACACAAATCGGGAAGATCTGACAAGATTAATTAATCAGTATCTTGATAAAGAAGGCCTGACGGGATCCGTTCATTACGAAGTATATTTAACGGATGAAGTCGAGTTATACGGTACAATGCCATTTTTCAATCGTGAAGTGGAAATGAAATTGACTTTTGAACCAATTGCCCAAAAGAACGGGGATTTGATCTTAAAGCAAAAATCAATTGCTATCGGACGAATGAACCTTCCTGTTTCATATGTAATGAATATAATAAATGAGCGTTATAACATGCCGGATTGGGTAAGCATCAACCCCAATGACGAAAGTATTTATGTATCATTACAGGATATGGACTTGAAAAGCGACATTAGGGTCAAGGCGAAAGAATTCGACCTTAAAAATGATGACATTTCATTTTTATTGACCATCCCATCTTCATTACAGTGATAGTGAATAAATGGATAAAAAACCAGGATTAATGCATCCTGGTTTTTTATTCATTTATGGAGAGAGTGTTACGGTTTCCAGCGTGGATGATTCCCGATTCAATCCGATTAAATAAAGGGTTGAGGGAGTATTTTTGCGGAAACTATTATTTGGCAAATGAAGCGCAATCTCTTTTGTCCCAGCTTTCCTCACTTCAAAGTCGACTATCATGGGATGTATATTAAGATATTCGCTTGCTTTTCTGAAATGGAGATTTTCAAAAACGACATCACCATCTTTGACGGCAATATCTACCGACGGTAAATCATCTGAAAGATGGATGAATCGGACCTTGGCTTCATTTTGAGGAACAAACGGATTATCTTCGAAAGTTAACATTTTCAACGACTCATTAGCCAAGGTAGCGGCTACGGTATAAGACCTCCCGCTTTCGAGCGTCACTTTACGGCTTAAAAGTGAGGTGCTTTGCCCGCTGCGGTATATATCCAATTGGTAATCGCCAGGGGGGAATGTCGAATAACTATTGTTCTCTTTATATGAGAAATCTTTAAGAATACGCATTTCATTTACATAAACATCAAACGATGGAGCTGTTGGGGCAGCATGAATAATGCGAACATGTGCAGGCAGTATGACATTCATTTGTTCAAAGCTCAATTGTTGTGTTGCTTTTTCGAGACTTTTCAAATGTTTATGGTAATAATAATCATGCAATTGCGGATTGCTGTATTTATAATAAGACGATAGTAAATCATAAGTTACCGCTTTTTGTAAATATGATTGTTTATCGCTCATTTCTTACACCTCTCATTTTTCCATTATGATCCCATCATATGGTGATATGCTTGGGCGTGTGTCTGGAAACATTTTTGTTAATAGGGACGATTGACAAATTATTTTACAGGGCAAAATAAAAACGTTAAAATGCAATCAATGGTTTGTTTGTAAAAAAGGGGGATTTTCATTTGACAAAGCAATTAGGGAAAGCAACATTCGCAGGTGGATGTTTCTGGTGCATGGTGAAACCGTTCGATGAGCAGCCTGGTATCGAATCCGTTATCTCGGGTTATACTGGCGGGACTACGGAAAATCCTACTTACAAAGAAGTTTGTTCTGAAACTACGGGACATTATGAGGCTGTTCAGATTACTTTTGATTCAAGTGTATATCCATATGAAAAAATAATCGAGATGTTTTGGCAGCAAATTGACCCGACAGATGCTGGCGGGCAATTTCATGACCGGGGAAGTTCTTATCAAACGGCCATTTTTTATCATGACGAAAACCAACGTGAAATTGCTGAAGCATCCAAAGCTAAGCTGCAGGCGAGCGGGAAATTTTCCAAACCGATCGTAACGCCGATTATACCAGCTCAAACGTTTTATCCAGCTGAGACATATCACCAGCATTATTATAAAAAGCAACCTGAGCATTATGAAAGATATTCGATTGGCTCAGGCCGAAAAGCATTTATACAACATCACTGGGGGGAAAAAAATGAAAAGTAAAGAAGAATTAAAACAGAAACTTTCAGCGATTCAATATGAAGTCACGCAAAATAATGGTACGGAACCAGCTTTTAACAATGAATATTGGAACTTGAAGGAGGAAGGGTTATATGTAGACATCGTTTCAGGTAATCCTCTTTTCACTTCAAAGGAAAAGTTTGATTCAGGCTGCGGTTGGCCAAGCTTTACTAAACCGCTAAAGGAAGAGGAAGTGGTGGAAAACCTTGATTCGAGTTACGGTATGAGAAGAATCGAGGTTCGCTCAAAAATTGCCGATTCTCATCTTGGTCATGTTTTCAATGATGGGCCGGGACCATCGGGATTACGCTATTGCATCAATTCTGCCTCATTGAAGTTCATCCCGCTCCAAGACCTTGAAAAAGAAGGATACGGAGAATACAAAAAGCTTTTTGATTGAATGGAACCCCCCTGCCTGAGAATGATAGGGGGGTATTTATTATTGGATAGGATTCAATTGGTGATGATCGATGCGATCCGGACATATGGGATGATGGTAAGGTCCATTGCTTTAGTTCTGCCAGTCACCTCAAAACGGACCGTATGTGAACCGGGAGGAAGCCCATTTGTGACAAATAAATATCTTTCACGGGCAAATGGCCACCACGTATTCAAAGTCGTGGTTTCATTTCCATCGATCCATACTTTAACTTCCCCGCCATCGGGACTCCTAAGGAGTTTCACCCCAAGTATACTTCCATTGAAGTTATATTCAATCACACTGCCCTTTTCACTACTAGTAAAATAGCCGCCCCGTGGACGGAAACCGTTCATTTTTTCATAGTGGTCAATCTCCGATAATTTAATATCAGAATGGGCATGAAGCTTAGATGGAAGGTTTGCAACAGTCTTCCCCCGTTTTATATTATCCAGGAAGCGTTCATATATTGCATTAGCATAAAGTTTATAACCCAGCCCATTTGGATGAACCATATCTTTGGTCAACTGCTTTTCCGTATATCCTGAATCTTTGAATATTGGACGCATATCCACATTAGTTGCACCATAATGTTTGGATAAAAGTCCAATGGCTGACGCAAATTCCTCATATTTCAAGGAACTCTCTGTTATTGTGAACAATTCAGCATTAGGGTGGAGACGTTTTGCCTTTCTTATTAAAGCTTCATATGTCATGGTAAAATCATCAACATTCATATATTTGCGGTCATTTTCACCGAAAATGAAGAAAATCAAATCTTTATGGTCATGCTGCCTTCTTTGGGAAAGCTTAAATAGACCTTCAAAAGCAGTGGAGCCGCTTTGGACCACGTAATCTCCGTGTAAAGGAATATCATTGGTTTCAATCATCTTATTTTCTAACTGTTTGAACCATGTTAGATTAGGATTTTCAGCTCCTGACCCTCTTCCGATACTGTCACCAATAACGAGATACTGAATGGGCTGGCCAGTTTGGAATCTTTGATAAACATTTACTGAATCATCTGATCCATATGTTTTAGGAGCTTTTTGAAGGGCATAGCTGATGAGAAGGATCGTGGCGATTGCAGCGAAAGGGATGAAGGATTTTGCGTTCTTTTTCAATTATGTTCCCCCGTATTAACCTTTTATGTATCTATATAGGTATGAGATAGCTTAAAGAGGCTAAGAAATGTTTTATCCTTATTATATCCCAATTTTAAAGTAACACAATAAATTATGAAACGTTTTTTTGACATTTTGGATGGTGCTCCTGGTGGTTCTCCTATTGTAAGTTTAACGGTTATGAAGGTGTTGATTACATAAGTTTTTTCTTAAATTCAAAAAAATAGGCAAATGCACAGACCGAGGCGGGCGTAATGACATATGGTAAGGTGTAAAGAGAAATCAGAATTCTAAAAGGAGTGGAACTTAATGTACGGATATGGTGGATATGGTGGAGGATATGGTTATGGTGGTGGATTCGGTGGCGGCTGCGGTGGTTGCGGATTTGGATCAGGCTTCGCATTAATCGTTGTCTTGTTCATTCTGTTGATTATCATCGGTGCTTCATTCTGTTGCTAATTGAATAACTAAAAGACCAGTTGATAAAGCTGGTCTTTTCTTTATGTAGGGAATTTGGTGGTTTGACTGGGGATCTTTATAAAATCCATTATTGTACTGATAGGGCAAAGGTAAATACAGTACAGGCAATTATACATAACCATTCTTTTTTCCAATACGGCACAACGGGAATGACGAGAAGATAGCAATATGAGGAAAACGGGGCCAAAAGGATTCGTAAGGAAATTATGATTCCTAGTTTTTTTGTAGGGGATATTTGGAAAAGTGAATTTCAGTACTTAAGAGTCTTGGTTTTTCTTTATTCACCTTTTCTGCTAAAATAACGACAGATGTAATTAATTTAGGGGGATAAAGATATGAAACCTTCCCATTTACAAGCAGGGGATGAAATTCGCGTAATTGCTCCTTCAAGAAGTTTGGCGATTGTCAAAGGGGAACAGCGCAGATTGGCAGAAGAAAGATTGACTGAGCTTGGTTTTAAAGTGACATATGGTAAAACGGCTTTGTTCCATGATGACTTTTTCTCGAATTCGATTGAAGACCGGGTCGAAGATTTGCATGAGGCCTTCAGGGATCCTAATGTTAAGGGAATCTTTACAGCCATCGGGGGGTATAACGCTAACCAATTGTTACGATATATCGATTACGATTTGATAAAGGAAAATCCAAAAGTGTTGATGGGGTATAGTGATATAACCGCAATTTTACTGGCCATTCATAAAAAAACAGGCTTAACTACATACTCAGGTCCTCATTTCTCGACGTTCGGGATGAAGGCTGGTCTGGAATATACGATGGAATATTTTAAAAAGGCAGTTATTGAAAGTGAAGGCTTTTATCTTGATCCAAGTGAAACGTGGAGTGATGACTCTTGGCATTTAGAACAGGATGACCGAACTTTCCACCCGAATGCTGGATATATGGTCATTCAGGAAGGCGAAGCGGCTGGGACGATCATTGGGGGAAACCTTTGTACACTCAACTTATTGCAAGGTACAGAGTTTATGCCTTCTTTAAAGGACAGTATCCTTTTCATAGAAGATGACGAAGAAAGCCATCCATTCAGCTTTGACCGGGATTTACAATCCTTGCTGCATCAGCCAGAAGCAAGTGGGATTAAAGGAATCGTCATAGGCCGTTTCCAAAAGGATTCGGGAATGACTGAATATGCTTTGCAGGAAATCATTGCTTCCAAAAAAGAGATAAATGGGATACCTGTAATTGCTAATGCCAATTTTGGTCATGTACATCCATTTGTGACGGTGCCGGTTGGTGCAAGTGCAGTAATGAAGGTGGAGAACGGAAAAGCAACGATCCAAATCCATTCATGATACAATTTGATGACGCCGTTCAAAAAGTGGACGGTGTTTTATCTGTTCAGGGTATGTATAAATGTATTTTTCATTTTGGAGTATTTTAGGAGTCATTCCGCTTACCAACACTGGAAATAGTCCTATTTTACAAGCATTATTAGGGAATATGAGTCTAATTGTTCAAATTCTATATTTTTCTGATATAATACTAAGAGATTTAAAATAGAAAAGGTGATTATGTGTTATTAACAATTCCCGCATCCATTCGTTTAGAAGGGGCTTTGGCCGAGTATAATAAAAAAGGCCGTGTGAGCCATACATGTTTCGTATGTAACGAAGACACTTCTAATGGGGATGCAAGTAACTTGAACTACTATAAGTTAGGAACCAAAAAAGTTTGTCATTCCTGCATGAAAAATGTTTTGCGTCATCCGTCTTTAAAAGAGTATGAATATGTACATACTTCAGTTATCGATAAAACTGCTTTTTATAAAAATGTGCTGGCTGTTTTAAAGGATGAAAGTTTTTTGGAGTCAATTCGTGAAGAAAAACTAAATAGCGTATTGTAAGAAAAAAGTGTATCTCTTGTGGGATACACTTTTTTTGTCCCATTTTTTTCCTGGACATAAAACTAAGAAAATTATCCGTTTACATGCATAGGTCAATTTCCTTAGCAAGATTGCCTTCATCTGGACATACACTTTACAATATTGCATTTGTTTATAAAGAGAAGGAGTGTGTGGGCTTATGGAGCAGTCTTCATTGATCAAGCCGGTCCTGGGAGGAGCCTACCCGACTATCAGCCATGGTCAGGGAGTGTTTTTATACGACAAAGAAGGAAAGGATTACCTGGATGCTTCTTCCGGTGCTGTTACTGCCAACATTGGGCATGGAGTCCAGGAAATCATGGATGCGATGGTAAAACAGGCAAAACAGGTTTCATTTGTCTATCGTTCCCAATTTACCAGTGAAGCTGCAGAGAATCTTGCCGGAAAAATTGCTAAATTGACCAAAGGGGATCTGACATATAGCTTTTTTGTAAACAGCGGCTCCGAAGCGACTGAAACTGCATTGAAAATTGCCATCCAGCATTGGCAGGAAAAAGGGAAGCCCAAGAAACAGAAAGTCATATCGAGGTGGATGAGCTACCATGGCATCACGATGGGGGCTCTTTCAATGTCTGGCCATCCGATTCGCCGGGAACGATTTACTCCTTTACTTGAATCATATCCTTCTGTATCTCCTCCATATTGTTACCGGTGTCCACTTCAACTTGATCCCCATACGTGCGGTATGGCCTGTGCTTCTGAATTGGAAGCGTCGATCCGGCGTATTGGCAGTGAAAATATAGCGGCTTTCATCGCAGAACCTGTTATTGGAGCAGCCGGAGGTGCCATTGTTCCTCCTGATGGTTATTTTCAAAAACTCAAGAAAATCTGCGAAGAGAATGATATTTTATTCATTGCCGATGAAGTCATGACTGGATTTGGGCGTACCGGTAGGCTGCTTGCTTCCGAATATTGGGATGTGGAACCTGATATCGTAACATTTGGCAAAGGAATGAGTGGCGGGTATACTCCGATAGCTGCCGCAGTAATGACCAAAAACGTGATGGAGCCAATAATCAAAGGCTCGAAGTCAATTATCGGAGGCCATACGCTCAGTGCAAATCCATTATCATGTTCGGTTTCTTTGGCCGTTTTAGAATATGTCGAGAAGAATGAACTTGTCGAAAAATCAGCCGATAGAGGAAAGGGCCTGATTAGGGGCCTGAAGAAGTTAGCTGGGAAGTATTCCTTTATTGGTGATATACGTGGCAGGGGTTTATTGATTGGCATCGAATTTGTCCAGGATAAAGCCACGAAGTCCCCATTTCCGAAGGAGGCCGATGTGACCAATGAAATCATTGAATTGGGAATGAGGAACGGAATACTGCTGTATCCCGCAGCAGCAGGCCTTGACGGTGTGACCGGGGCAGCCATCATCATCTCCCCCCCGTTAACGATATCGGAAGAGGAGTGTGCAGAATTGTTAATGAGGATCGATATAACTTTTCAGCAATTCAATGAATCCAAAGGAAAACGGCCAGCACAACAAGGAAGTGAGTCATAGTGCCGGAAAATACATTTCAGAAGATTTGTCGTTTGGAGGATGTCCTCCATCTCTTTAAAGATAATCAGTCCATCCTGTATGGGGGATTCGGTGGCATAGGGACACCTCCAGGATTGATCAATCTGATTTTGGAGTCAGGGATAAAGGATTTAACCTTGATTGGGAACGATACAGGTTTCCCTGATATAGGAATCGGAAAACTAGTCACCCAACGCCGTGCGAAAAAAATCATCGTTTCCCATATCGGTTCCAATCCAAATGCAGGACTATTGATGAACAATGGGGAGATCGAAGTGGAGTTCTCTCCGCAAGGGACGCTTGTCGAACGCATCAGGGCCGGAGGGATGGGGCTAGGTGGGATATTGACTGATATTGGAATTGAGGCCGATTTCGTTCGGGATGGCAAGCAAATCGTAAAGCTAGGTGAGAAAAATTATCTGGTGGAATCTGCATTAACTGCCGATATTGCCATTGTTTATGCAGAAATGGCAGATCCTTATGGAAATCTCATCTTTGATAAAAGCGCCAGGAATACGAATCCACTTGTAGCTGCGGCCGGACAAATCACTTTAGTCGAAGCCATGCAAATCGTTCCGCTTGGCTCTTTGGATCCAGAGGACATCATTGTACCGGGTGCCTTTGTGGATTATATCATTCCATCAAAAGGAGTCGATTGGAAATGGGTTTGGGAACCGAAGATAGAAATCGAATAGCGAAACGGGCAGCATCAGAAATTAGCGATGGGATGCTGGTCAATTTGGGAATTGGCATTCCATCCCTTGTACCGAATCATCTTTTGAATGACCATAAGGTTATGTTTCATGCTGAAAATGGCCTTGTAGGTATTGGCAGTTCTCCTGAAAAGGGTAATGAAGATGCCCATCTTTGCAATGCTGGGGGACTGCCGATCACCATTAGAGCGGGGGCTTCCTACTGCGACAGTACGGTTGCATTTGGGATGATACGGCGCGGCAGGGTGGATGTCACGATTCTTGGAGCCCTTCAAGTAAGTGAAGTGGGGGATCTCGCTAATTGGATTGTCCCGGGAAAACGGGTGCCAGGCATGGGAGGTGCCATGGAATTGGCTGCTAAGGCAAAAAAGGTCATCGTCTTAATGGAACATACCGATAAAGCGGGCATGTCTAAATTAGTCAAAAAATGTACGTTGCCGTTAACCGCCAAGAAATGCGTACATATGATCATCACCGAGCTAGGAGTGTTTTCTGTAAATTCGGAAGGCCTTTTATTAACGGATGTATTTGAACCGTTCAGTATTCAGGAAATCAGGAATCGGACCGAAGCCTTGTTTACCGTCTCTGAAAACATCCATATTTTAAAAGAATGAGAGAGGAGAATGGATATGTATGAGGAAAAAATAAGAAAATGGTTAAATGATTCAAGGACGGATGGGATTCAGCTTTTGCAAAAACTGGTTCAGGAACCGAGCAAAAGGGGGCAAGAAGGAAGTGCACAAGCGATAGTGGTCGAGAAGTGCAGACAACTTGGTCTTGAAATAGATCTATGGGAAATCGGGGATGAACAATTAAGGAAACATCCCCATTTTTATTGTGACCGCAGGGATTTTAAAGGGAATCCGAACCTCGTCGCTATTAAAAGAGGAACCGGTAAGGGGAAATCCCTAATTTTAAACGGCCATATTGATGTAGTTCCTGAAGGAGATCATGCAGCATGGCATGATGATCCATATAGCGGCAAGTTAAAAGACGGGAAAGTGTACGGGCGGGGAACGACAGATATGAAAGGCGGCAATGTTTCTTTATTGCTAGCCATTGAAGCGATCGTCGAATCTGGAATCCAATTAAAGGGGGATTTGATTTTTCAGAGTGTGATTGAGGAGGAAAGCGGTGGTGCCGGTACACTTGCGGCAGTCATCCGAGGGTACGAAGCTGATGGGGCAATCATTCCGGAGCCTACCAATATGAAACTCTTTCCTTTACAGCAAGGTTCGATGTGGTTTCGACTGAAAATAAAGGGCAAGTCTGCACATGGAGGCACGAGGTATGAAGGAGTCAGTGCAATTGATAAATCGGTTGGTGTAATGAAAGAAATCAAGAGGCTTGAACAAGAACGGAATGAGTCACTCCGTCATTCACTCTATAAAAATGTACCGATCCCCATTCCGATCAACATAGGGAGCATTCAAAGTGGGAATTGGCCTTCTTCCGTGCCGGATATAGCCGTTCTTGAAGGCAGATTCGGCATCGCACCGACAGAGACCATGGAAGAGGCACAGAATTCGCTGATACAGCGAATAGATGCTTTAAACCAGAGTGATGAATGGTTCAAAGAAAAACCTATTGAATTAGAATGGTTTGGTGCCAGATGGCTGCCTGGCAATCTCGAAATGGATCATCCGCTTATGAAAACCATTGGCACATACTATGAAAAAGTGTTGGGGGAAGCAGCGCTTGTCGAAGCGTCCCCTTGGGCGACGGATGGTGGGTATCTTTCATCGGTTGGCTCGACTCCCGTAGTTGTATTTGGGCCAGGGGAAACGAAAATGGCCCATGATTCCAACGAATATATAGAAGTGGATAAAATGATGGAGGTTGCAGAAATCATCGCATTAACCATAATTGAATGGTGTGGCGCGGAACAGCAATAATTATTTTCCCCGGGGTCTGATTCTAGAAATGGTCAGGCCTTCTGTCACAATCATCGATTGATGTGAAAGGAGCGAGACAAATGGAGGCGGGAATGATTGAAAAAAGAATTCAAAAGCAAAGGTGCACAATACATATCACGATCGACCAATTTAATAAGCGGGTCAGGGTTGATGATTATCTAGGTAATTTTCAAGAATGCGTAGAGGAGTCTTTGAAGGTGGCTAAAGGTATTTCAGCAGAGAAAATCATTTTCAAGGCACGCAAGGAAAACGTTATGGAATTGCTTGCCCAAGGCTTTCTATATGAAGGAAGCATCGATAAATTCTTCTTGGGAAGCGATTGTTTCTTCCTTGTTAAATATAACCGGAATGAAAGACGTAACAGTGCAGAATGGGAGAAGGAAGATCAAATCCTTACCGATGTTCAGAGTCTGCCGACAAAATCCGGACTAGATGATCCGCCGTCAGCCTATCAAGGTCGTAAAGCAGAAGTTACCGATGCACTTCAGCTGGCCCAATTGTATGGTAAGGTTTTCGAAGTGTATCCCACACCGATGAATGATCCGGTATATGTGAAAAAGTGCATCGAAATGGGAACAGTTTTTTATATTTATGTCCATGAAGGCAGGATCGTCAGTGCTGCTTCAGCAGAAATTGATTCCTTTTATCATAATGCGGAAATCACTGATTGTGCGACATTGCCGGAACATCGGCAGTACGGTTTGATGAAACACTTAATTTCCGCACTTGAAGACTATCTTATTTCGCATGGAATTTTTTGTATCTATTCAATTGCCCGGTCGCTTTCATTCGGTATGAATGCTGCATTGCACCAGCAGGGTTACTCGTACCGCGGACGTTTAGCTAATAATTGTTACATATACAATAAACTGGAAGATATGAACCTTTGGGTGAAAAATTACACATGATGGCTCATTTTTAGGCGGTTCATGACAAGTTTTTGGCATTTCCTCATATACATCTAGCAAGAGACTTGAGGAGGGATATCTTGCCAAGTGAATTTTTTAATACAAGTGAAGTATTGGAAGCGATATTAGAAACCATCGACGAAGGCATTCATGTGATAGATCCAAAAGGACAGACCATATTTTATAACGGAGTGGCGGCCAAGCATGATGGAATGAAAAGAAGTGAAGTGCTTGGAAAACCGTTGCTTGAAGCCTTCCCTTCTTTAAATCACAAATCATCGACATTACTACGAGTCATTAAATCTGAAAAACCTATCTACAACTATAGCCAATCGTATGTAAATGCACATGGGCGAATCATTGAGACGCTAAATACGACGCTCCCCATATATGTAGATGGAGTTATGATAGGTGCAATAGAAATTGCTAAGGATTATTCAAGCTTAAAGCAGTTATCTGAAAGGTTAGCTGACCTGGAAAGCTCGCTCAAAACAATCAAAAGTCCTGAAAAAAAACCGCATGGGAACGTCGGTTTGTATTCGTTCACTGAAATCCTCACTAGTGATAATGGGTTTAAAGGTTTGATATCACAAGGGAAAAAGGCTTCCCGCTCCTCATCATCGGTATTGGTTTATGGGGAAAGCGGTGTGGGAAAAGAGCTTTTCGTTCAGAGTATCCACCAGGCTTCCACTCGCAGGAAAGAACCATTCATCGCGCAAAATTGTGCTGCCCTACCAGAAAGTTTATTGGAATCGCTTCTATTCGGTACGGCAAAAGGAAGCTACACTGGTGCTGTTGAACGTCAGGGATTGTTTGAATTAGCCAACGGCGGAACCTTGTTTTTGGATGAATTGCAATCGATGCCGATTGACTTGCAGGCAAAGCTTCTGCGTGTGCTAGAAGATGGCTTCATCAGGAGGATAGGCGGCACAAAGAGTGTACGGGTGGATGTCAGGATCATGGCAGCGATGAATATAGATCCGAAAAAGGCGGTATCGGAAAACAGGCTAAGGCCGGATTTATTTTACCGATTGAACGTATTGAGCTATGAGCTGCCTCCGTTAAGGGAGCGGACTGATGACATCGCCCTTCTTACCGACCATTTCATCTCAATTTTTAACAGTAAATTAGGACTGTCCATAAAGGGCATTGATGAGAAGGCAAAGGTTTTTTTTCGGAAATATCATTGGCCTGGTAATGTAAGGGAGCTTAAACATACGATAGAATTCATGATGAACCATACGGAGAATGATGTTTTGAATCTTGAAGTTTTGCCCCAATTTTTAAAAAAGCCCACTCCATCAGAAAAAATACTTCCGCTTCGTGAAGCCATGATTGAGATGGAAACAAAATTGATTACCGAGGCCCTTCTTCAAACGAACGGCAACGTTTTCCAGGCATCGAAACTATTGCAAATTCCAAGACAGACCTTGCAATATAAAATAAAAAAACATATTTGAATGGAAAAAAACCGGATGCAGCCAGCGATCCGGTTTTTTTTATGGGCATTCGAATTTTTGGGTCATCTTGGCACCCTTCTTGCATTTAATACTATTATCATAATTCAGGAGGGAAAACCATGTTATTTGACTTATATAAGCCAGATCGCAATTGGAAAGATATAGAGCTCTGGAAAGATGTAACCGAAGAACAATGGAACAACTGGCTGTGGCAGCTTACGAATACGATCCGGACTGTTGATGATTTGAAAAAAGTGATAAACCTGACACCGGATGAAGAGGAAGGTGTGAGGATTTCCACAAAAACCATTCCATTGAATATCACCCCATACTATGCTTCGTTAATGAATAAAGATGACCCAAGGTGTCCAATCAGGATGCAATCGGTCCCAATCTCGGAAGAAATGCATAAAACCAAATATGACATGGAAGACCCCCTTCATGAGGATGAGGACTCCCCTGTACCGGGACTGACCCATAGATATCCTGATCGCGTCCTTTTTTTGGTAACGAATCAGTGCTCCATGTACTGCCGTTATTGTACGAGAAGACGTTTTTCAGGGCAAATCGGAATGGGCGTGCCCAAAAAACAATTGGACGCTGCAATAGGTTATATACGTGACACACCGGCTGTTCGGGATGTCCTTATTTCCGGCGGGGACGGATTATTGATTAATGACACGATCCTTGAATATATTCTTAAAAACTTAAGGGAAATCCCTCACGTTGAAATAATTAGGATAGGTACGCGGGCCCCGGTTGTTTTTCCTCAACGAATTACTGAAAATTTATGTACCATTTTAAAAAAATATCATCCGGTTTGGCTGAATACTCATTTCAATACCTCGATAGAAATTACCGAAGAGTCAAAGAAAGCGTGTGAGATGCTTGCCGATGCAGGGGTACCTGTGGGCAATCAGGCCGTTATTTTAGCGGGGATAAATGACAGTGTCGCTATCATGAAAAAGCTGATGCATGACCTTGTCAAGATTCGGGTGCGACCTTACTATATTTATCAGTGCGATCTGTCGGAAGGCATCGGTCATTTCAGGGCTCCCATATCAAAAGGGATTGAAATCATCGAGGGGCTACGTGGCCATACATCCGGGTATGCTGTACCTACATTTGTCGTCGATGCTCCAGGGGGGGGAGGGAAAATCACACTGCAGCCGAATTATATCCTTTCACAATCTCCAACAAAAACGGTGCTGCGAAATTTTGAAGGTGTGATAACCACATATCCTGAACCTGAGCAATATACTCCTGGACTTGCGGATGATTATTTCAAAGGGGTATATCCTGAAATGGAAGAAAAACATTCAGATTTAGGAATCGCTGGTTTGATGAACGACAAGCAATTCAATTTAGTACCTGAAGGGCTGAAGCGAATGAATCGCCGGGAAAATTACGTGACCAACCCAGAACATGCTTCATTGAAAAACCAGCGTGAAAAGAGAGATCTGTTAAAAGAAAAGAAATACCAGGCACAGCAAAAAAAGAGCACTCCAAAGGGAGATGAATAGCATGGAGATGTGTCCATGGTGTGAGAAAGGGAAGCTTGCATCAGTAAAGGGGACGGTGTATTGGGAACTGCCGGATGGTTCGAGGGCTGTTGAAATTGATGAAACGCCATCGTTCTATTGTGATAATTGCCATGCGCTATTTCAGAGTGATGAAACGACTAAAGAGATTGAAGACCAGCTGTTTTTAATTGATGCGAAACAGTTAGGGAAACAGACGACGTATGACGAGTTATTCAAGATGAAGCGGGTGTTAAAACGGAATTATTTTGATTTTGGGAAATAACCAAATAATTAGAAGTTGCCTCATCTCTTTTTTGGTGAGGTTTTTCTATGCGCCCGGCTGTGCGGTCAATAGGGTGCACACCCCGAACGGTAAAGGCATTAGTCGCGGTTGCTTTCCGTGGTGAAGCGGAATTCTGAAGGGAGCAAGCGTTAAAAGAGGTCTTTTGAAATTTCTTCAATGGGTATTAGGGTAGATGAAAAAGCACTGTTAAAACGCTTTGGTAATGTGCTTGTAAATCTTACCAGGTAACAGCAACACAGTGACAATAGATGCAATTAATCCGATTATTGCTAGACATAATAAAGGACGAGGGAGTTCCTTAAATTTTTTTAGCTTTTTAGAGAACAAAGCTGGAGCATCACCGCCATCTGGGAGGTTCATAAGGAGTGTTGTTACCCTAAAAATTTTCATCTTCACTCCCCTTACTTTGCCCACTAGGAATAAAAAAATCCATGCAGTATCTCCTCACATATTCAAATTCCTTTTCAAGTAGGTATTTAGATTACCTGTTTCTCTGAACATTCCCCAATTGAATTCCTACATATTCATCCCGCCTTTAAATGTGATTGTGAGAAATTACCACTCTTAATAAGCATTTTTTGGGATAACTTAGAAATGAAATCTTAAAAGAAAGGATAAATATATGAAAACAAAATGGGTTTTATTAGCCATTCTTTCTTCCATTGTGCTTTCTGGCTGTGAATCATTAGCGGTCTTAGATCCTAAAGGACCTCAAGCCCAAACGCAAGCCAATGTGATTTGGCTATCAATTGCGATAATGGCAGTTATTGTTATTGTTGTTTGTGCTATTTTAGTCTTTGTGTTAACGAAATACCGAGACTCTAAACTACCTAAAGATTATGAACCACCCTACATTGAAGGGAATCATGTTGTTGAAACGATTATTGTTGGGGTGCCAATTTTAATCGTCATTTTCTTCTCCGTTGTTTCTGTAATTTCCAACAATAAAGTGGAAGCCACTCCAGAAGGGTACAAAGGTCAAGATCCATTAGTTATTTATGCTTCTTCATCTGACTGGAAGTGGCATTTTAGTTATCCAGAAAACGATATCGAGACAGTAAACTACTTGTATATTCCAACAAATCGACCGCTTGAATTTAAACTTTATTCATTCGGGCCTATCACGAGTTTCTGGATTCCACAACTTGGCGGTCAAAAATATGCCATGTCTAACATGGTGACCACATTACACTTAGCAGCGGACGAATCAGGGGAAATGATGGGTCGAAATGCAAACTTTAGTGGGAAAGGATTCGCTGAAAATATGTTCCACGTCGAAGCGATGTCTCAGGATAGGTTTGATAAATGGGTAAAGGAAGTTAAAGAAACTGCGAAACCTATTACTGCAGTAAGATTCAATGAACTATTAAAACCGGGTCATGAAGGACAGTTAACGTTTACTGGAACTCATTTAGACTTCTCACCAGCCCCAGAAGGTGAAAATGCTGGACATCATCATGGCTCAAGTGACTCTAACGTAAATTCAAAAGGTGAACATATGGAGCATGATCATAAGTCAAGTAATAGTAAAGAAAAACCAGTACACAATCATGAATAATTTCTTAGTCTATCTCAAGAAAAATATTTTCAGAAAGGAAACACAAACGTATGGGTTTTTTCTCTAGATTTCTTATACCTAATCCTAGTCCCGTTCTTTACTCATCAATGGTGGCCATTGGTATTACTGTTCTCTTGATCATTGTTGGTTTAACCCACTTTAAAAAATGGTTTTTTTTATGGAGTGGCTGGCTTACAACAGTCGATCATAAAAGAATAGGTATTATGTATCTAATATCTGCTTTGTTGATGCTATTTCGTGGTGGGGTAGATGCTGTGATGATGCGTGCGCAACTTGCCGTACCGGATAACAAATTATTAGATTCACAGCACTATAATGAAATTTTTTCAACACACGGGGTTGTGATGATTCTCTTTATGGCGATGCCGTACATTATGGCCTTAATGAATTTCGTAGTGCCATTACAAATAGGAGCCCGAGATGTAGCATTCCCACGTCTAAATGCCATAAGTTTCTGGTTATTTTTTATGGGTGCGATGCTATTCAACATCTCTTTTGTAATTGGTGGTTCGCCTGATGCAGGATGGACATCTTATTTCCCGCTTGCAGGTAATGAATTTAGCCCGCATGTTGGAACGAATTATTATATGATTGGTATTCAGATAGCCGGAATAGGTACATTAATGACGGGGATTAACTTTTTGACGACTATTCTTAAAATGAGAGCACCCGGTATGACATTAATGAAAATGCCAATGTTTACATGGTCTTCTTTAGTCACAAGCATTATTATCATCTTCGCATTCCCTGTATTAACAGTGGCGCTGATCATGGGAACAATGGATCGACTATTCGCAACCAAGTTTTTCACAATGACTGATGGCGGTATGGATATGCTTTGGGCAAACCTGTTCTGGGTTTGGGGACATCCTGAAGTCTATATCTTAATCTTGCCTGCATTTGGTCTTTTCAGTGAGATTATCCCAACCTTTTCACGACGTAACCTATATGGCTATCGATCAATGGTTGCTTCAATGGTATTTATCTCTATATATTCATTCTTCGTTTGGACGCACCATTTCTTTACAATGGGGCAAGCTGCATATGTTAATAGTATTTTCTCGATTACAACGATGGTCATTGCTATTCCGACTGGAATCAAGATCTTTAACTGGTTGTTCACGATGTGGAAAGGTAGAATCAGATTTACCGTACCTATGCTTTATTCAATAGGTTTCATACCTCTTTTCACAATCGGTGGAGTTACCGGGGTTATGCTTGCGATGTCAGCAGCGGATTATCAATACCATAATACAATGTTTTTAGTAGCTCACTTCCACAATGTCATTATTCCGGGTGTAGTATTTGCTGTGCTTGGTGCCGGAACTTACTACTGGCCGAAAATGTTTGGTTTCATGTTGAATGAAAGGATTGGGAAATGGGCGTTCTGGTTTTTAACCATTGGTTTTTGCTTAGCATTCTTCCCTATGTATATCACTGGTTTAGATGGTCAAGCACGTCGTATATACACTTACTCTGAATCGACTGGATTTGGACCATTGAATATGATTTCGTTTATCGGGGCAGCTTTAATGGCAATCAGCTTTGTATTAATCGTATATACGATTTACTATAGCATTCGCCATGCTCCAAGAGATGTTAGTGATGATCCGTGGGATGCACGTTCCCTTGAATGGGCTACTCATAATCCAGTACCAGAATATAACTTTGCTATTATTCCACAAGTGAACTCAAGGGAAACGTTTTGGGATGCTAAATATAAAGGTCATGAATTATTCAAGGGTGACTATGAAAAAATTCATATGCCCAATAACAGCGGCGTACCGTTTATCATGTCCTGTATCTTCTTTGTCTTTGGATTTGCGTTAGTATTCAGCATCTGGTTTCTTGCGATTATTGGGTTAATCGGTATCTTTGTTTGCATGGCTCATCGTTCATTCGAAATAGATCATGGGCATTACATTTCTGTAGAAGAAATTAAAGAAACAGAAGCAAAATTTAGGGGTGTTAATAAATGGAAATAGATCACTCGCAACCTCTTGAATATAGTACAGAACAAAATCGTCTAAATATTTTAGGCTTCTGGATTTTCCTTGGAGCCGAAATTATGCTTTTTGCAACACTCTTTGCATCATATTTTACATTAGTTGATCGTACGGGTAATGGTCCTACTGGAGCAGAAATTTTTGAAATCACTCCAGTTCTTGCTGAAACATTCTTGCTCTTAACAAGCAGTTTTGTCATCGGGCTTGGAATTCATGCCATGCGACTTGGCAACAAGAAAGCCATGTTGACATTCTTCGTAATCACTCTCCTGCTTGGGTTAGGATTCTTAGGATTTGAAATTACTGAGTTCATTACCTATTATCGCGAAGGAGCTACACTGCAAACTAGTGCATTTACATCGATACTCTTTACAACATTAGGGACACATGGAGCACATGTTACGCTAGGACTTTTCTGGGGGTTATTTATTATCCTTCAAGTGAAAAAACGCGGGTTGACACCTGTAACAGCCAATAAATCCTTCATTTTCTCTCTTTACTGGCATTTCTTAGATATCGTTTGGATCTTCATCTTCACCTTTATCTACATGAAAGGAATGACATAAACATGAAGGACTTATTCCCGGCTAAACAAGTATGGGGTTTTGTATTTTCATTGATTTTGACGTTTGTAGCTCTTTTGGTTTACTTCTTCAATATGTCAAAAGCAACAGGCATGACGATTTTTATATTGACAGCATTCATACAAGCAGCTGTTCAACTAGTTGTGTTTATGCATGCTCGTGAAACTGATGATAGCAAATCAATTTTTATGACTCTATATTGCGCTATATTCCTAGCTCTAATTACTGTCTTCGGTACAATACTATGTATGGTCTGGGGTTGGAGTTATTGATATGAAACAGCTTGGGAAACAGAAGGCGTATTATGAGTAATTGAAGTTCAAATAGGGAAAAGCTTATAATGCCCTATCATAATATAACTGCTGATAAATTCCAATTTTAAAAAGCGACCTTCATTTAAGGGGTACGGCTTTTGTCATTACCTTTTAAGGTTATTCCAACCCCTATGAGAATTCAGTCTTAGCTACTGGATCTCAACGTTCTACTCTAATGGATTTATTGTTATTTTAGTATATGTATTTAATGTTTTGTCAGAAGTACCTCTTTTGGAATCTAACTAATGAGGGGTAAAAGTAGAAAGATTCTTTCATTTTCTAACGGAGAAATCGATTCTTTAGTGACAGAAACATGCGAAATGCTGGGGGGAAATAGCCGCTGATAGTGCGGATTCAGATAGCCATCTAAGGGGAAAAATGTTTAATAAACTATTAGGGAAAAGTAATAGCAAGGTGTTTGGAGGATGGGAAGAGTACCAAAAAGAAATTTCCTATTTCTCCAGATGCAATGAAAGCTTATCAAGAACTTCATCGTGAAAATCCTACTCGTGAGTTAAAGACTGGATTTTTTACAGCAAATAAAAGCAATAAATAATATAGAAAACCTAACAATAGAGTTCAATTGAAAGGCAAGTAGAGATGATTATTCTGTACTTGCTTTTTAATTTCCGAATTATAGCATTATACTCCTGGACTTGCGGATAATTATTTCAAAGGGTATATCCTGATATGGGAGATAAAGGATCAGATATAGGTGTATCAGGTTTAATGAACAACAAGCAATTCAATTAAGTGCCTGAAGGACTGTAGCGAATGAATCGACGGGAAAATTACGTGACCAACCCGGAGCATGCTACATTAAAAAATCAACGTGAAAAGCGAGATTAATTAAAAGAAAAGAAATTCCAGGCACAACAAAAAAAGAGTACTCCAAAAGGGGATGAATAACATGGAAACTTGTCCATGGTGTGAGAAAGGGAAGGCTGCATCGGTAAAGGGGACAGTATATTTGGAACTGCCGGATGGTTCAGCGTGTATAAGTACAAAAAATTTCCCGCCTTTAAAAGGATGGAAGTAATCAAAGAATGAGAAGGATATTTACATTGCATTTGCAGCTTATGTCGAATGCAGTTCTTGTTGAAAAATTGTGCATTTCCGTAATTCTAGGAAGAAAAAACCAATTTGATTTCTAAAAAAGTGGACGGAAGCGAAAGTTTCCGATATATTAAAGCAGAAATCTTAGTAATTTAGGGGGGCTCGACATTATGAGACCATTTTATTTATATTTAATGAAATTTCGACAACCAAAGGAAATTGATGCAATCACTAAATTTGCCAATCATGCCTATCAGGATCATGGCTTCCCAAAACAGTCGACTGATTATAATGAAGTGAGCAGCTATTTAGAATTGAATGCAGACTATCTCGAAAGTATGTCGGTATTCGATCATGCATGGGAACAATATGTCCAAATAGAAGAAGGACTCTTATTGGGAGATCAGGAATAGGGAGGATTGGAAGGATGCTTAAAAGCCTTCAAACTCGAATTTTGCTTTATTCTTTACTTATAGCAAGTGTTCCTGTTCTGATATTGGGAATCATATCCTATGAATCACAACGGTCCCTGCTGGAAAAGGAAGCAAAAAATTCCTTGAATGCAGGTTCGCTGAATATTGTTAATGAAACATATATCTATTTGAACGAACGGATCAGTGATGTGAAGTTAATGAGTGCAAATTCGGTAATCATCAATCCCGACTCTTCAAAAGAAGAGAGGTCAGTTGAACTAAAAAAGTTTATCGATGCAAAAAGAAATTATTACGGTGTCTTGCATTTGGATATGGAAGGTAATGTCATTGCAGATACCTCCAATAAAATGATCGGGGATAACCTCGCGAAGAGAATATGGTTCAAAGAGGCCAAAGAAGGTCATGTATTCCTTTCTGACGTATATAAAACCCAGGCTTACTCAAAACCCATAATAGCTTTAAGTGCGCCGGTATATGATAATACAGGGAAGATGACCGGTGTTGTGTCTCCAGCTTTCCGATTGGAAGGGCTTTGGGAGATGATGGAGAAAAAGGCTGATGAAATTAGCGGTAAATACCCAGTGAACTTTTTCATGATTAATCAAGAAGGTATCATGATTTCGAAAAAAAACCCACATGGCGTCATTCAGGATTCAGCCTTGGAGGAAATGGGATTAACGAAGGAAAAATTGATGGAAGCTTCGTTATCGGATGAATTGTACAGTGCAGAGAATGGGGAAAAAATTCATTCTATCCAGCCTGTCCATACGACAGCACAAACGGAGAATAAATGGTTTGTTGTTGTTGGTGCAGATAAGAAACAGGTGTTTCAGCCTTTGAATGACCTTTTATCACGGTATCTGACCATCTACAGCATCGTATTTGTTTCAATCATTCTGGCAGTCTATTTACTTACAAAGACTCTTGTGCGGCCAGTTCAAGATCTTGTCGAAGCGACAGAAGATTTCATTGAAGGGAAGGAATTCGTCGTTTCCCATAAAAGAAGCTTCGAAGAAATGGAAAAACTGAACCTCGCCTTTCTAAGAATGATGGAAACGATAGAAGATCGTGAAAAGGAAATCGTCCGTACGGAAAAATTAAAATACGTTGGCCAGCTTGCTGCCGGGGTCGCCCATGAAATCAGGAACCCGCTGACGACAATAAAGGGCTTTTTCCAACTATTGAAGAGCCAGGATCATGATAAAGCATTAATAGAAAAATATAGTGATGTCATGCTGCATGAAGTGGATCGGGTAAATGTATTCGTGACACAGCTTCTTGATTTGGCTAAACCTCATCAATTAGAATGGGAAAAAATAGATTTAAAAGATTTCCTTGATGAAATTATAGCTACCTATACTTCTTCAATTCCTAGTTCTCCTGTAAAGTTAATTAATGGAGTGACACAATCCGTCTTTGTTTATTCAGACAGAAACCGGTTAAGACAGGTCCTCTTGAATGTCCTGAATAACTCTTATGAAGCTATCGAAGCAAAAGGGCAGATTGAACTGCAACTGACTGCCGAGTCCCAATATATAAAATTAATGGTCAGAGATGATGGAAAAGGCATCAATCCCAAGAATTTAAAAAATATCGGCATGCCTTTTTATACCACTAAACCTGATGGAAACGGCTTAGGTGTAGCGACCTGCATCCAGATAATGGAGGAATTAAAAGGGGAATTCCAAATTGAGAGTGTTCACGACGAAGGAACGAAAGTGACACTGATTATCCCTACTACGAACCGTCTCATCAAATGAGACGGCTTTTTAGTCGTAGTAAAATAATGTACAAGGTTTTTCATTCCCCTTTAATAAAATGGCAAGTTACTTATCTAAATGAGCAAAATGCCCTCTCTTTTCCATTAACCTCCATGTTTGTTTGTGCATATAATTTACTAATCAACGATAAGGACCATATTGGGGGATGTCTCTTATGGGCAAAAAAAAACAGCCGAAATTCAAAATAGGCGATACAGTCGTAATAACAATGTATGGGACAGTCGGGAAAATAACCGATGTAAAATTTCTCGATGGTGCTTATGTGTATGAAGTGAACTACAGTGAAGGTCTTTATATCGAAAAAACATTGCAATCCATAAATGAATATGAAGGAGAAATCCTTTATCAAAAAGAACAAATCGATATTGAATATAAATATTTATTAGGTGACTTAGTCCAGGTAGATGGATATGAACAGGATTATTTCAAGATTATCGGTTATCGAACGGAGATTTGGCGCTATAAGGAAAATGCCTGGGAGGATGTAATCTATGAGTTATCAAGAATCTCGGATGGTGAATGGCTTGAAGCGCATGAAGAAGAACTGACTCTGATAGCCGATGCTAAACGTGCAGATGGAATCATTAAAAAGTTAGGACTGCTCCTTTCTAAAAAGAATAATGAGCTTGCTATCATTGCTAAACAAAACAACCCTGGTAAAGGTGAGCGAGAAATGACAATGACAAAAAATGAAAAAAAGGAAATGATTGATGGACTGTTGGATTTATATAATGATTATTGTAAGCTCTATGAACATTTTGGCGATGATGAATATCGTCATATCATGAAGATCGCCCTTGCTAAAATTGAAAAAGCGGCAGAGGAAATTTACCCAGATCATAAAAAAAAGCAAACGAAGTAAAAGGTATGCCAAATTTTTAAAGGGCCAATTTCCAAGTTTCTAAAAAAAACCCATATAATTGGCCGCGAATGGACCATGGTAAATGTAGGTCCTTAAAATGATTTTCCATAATGGAATGCCTTACTGGAATATTTGTCTCTACACACTCATAGACCTTTAATTAAGGGGGCGATGATTTGCGAGAAATTGAGGTTTTTATTGATACAGAAGAGATAGCGGAATTCTTTTTTCAAGAATTGATAAGACGGGGCTATCTTCCAACAGAAGCTGAAGTTGAAGATCTTGCTGACATCACATTCGAGTATCTTCTTGAAAAATGCATAATTGATGAAGAAGTCGATGAGTAACCTGTCATACGACGGTTAGCAGCTTCCTTTCCCTTACTTTTAAAAACCATTAAAAAAAGACGGCGGGCCTCCGCCGTTTTGTTTGCAATTTAGAAGAGGGCGCCAAAAGCCTTTTCTAGATTACCAATTTCCTTATCTTTTAAGTCTTTTGGATAAGGTTCAATTTTCCTAACTTGTGGCTGATATGGTATAGTAGTTTTTGAATATCATTTCAACCACAAGTTAAGGAGGACATAGTTGTATGAGCGTACATATTGGTGCAAAAGAAAATGAAATTGCGGAAACGGTCTTACTTCCTGGTGATCCGTTGCGTGCAAAATATATTGCTGAAACGTTTTTAGAGGATGCTAAACTTTACAATGAAGTTCGTAACATGTTCGGATATACAGGGACGTATAAAGGGAAACGAATTTCTGTCCAAGGCACAGGCATGGGTGTCCCGTCCATTTCCATCTACGTAAATGAATTGATGAACAGCTATAATGTCCAGAAACTGATTCGTGTGGGAACTGCGGGAGCCATTCAAAAAGATGTAAAAGTCAGGGATGTAATCCTTGCGATGAGCGCTTCCACCGATTCCCAAATGAACCGCATGACTTTCGGAGGAGTGGATTTTGCCCCAACCGCGGATTTCGATTTACTAAGAAAAGCTTATGACGCGGGCACGGCTAAGGGCTTGCAATTGAAGGTCGGCAATGTGTTTACGGCCGATCAGTTTTATAACGATAATAGTGAATTGGAAAAATGGGCAAAATACCAAATCCTTGCGATAGAAATGGAATCAGCGGCCCTATACACGCTTGCTGCTAAATTTGGCCGCCAAGCTTTATCTGTATTAACAATTTCCGATCACATCTTAACAGGTGAGGAAACATCGTCGGATGAGCGCCAGTCAACTTTTAACGAAATGGTTGAAGTGGCATTGGAAGCAGCTATCCAAGACTGATAATTGACTGTGTTACAGGCGGGTGGCCAGGAATAAGTGATGCTGTTTAATGACAGTTGGGATAGAGGCTCATTCATTCCTTGGTATCCGCATTTTTGTAATGTCAGAGGCTCCATTCAGGAATTGCCTGGGTGTCCTTCGTGCTTTCCATTTGATTTAACATTTACTAGGGGTTAAAAAAATACATATGATCATAAGTTGTTATTTTTGATAACAATTATTTTTCGATTGACATGAAAGCTGATAAAATAGAATGAAATCGTTTATATCGTCATGAAGAATGAAAGTGGTGAGGCTAAGTGGAAGAAGAAAATCAAAAACAGCCAAAAGAGGCAGGGAAATTCATTAAAATAAAGAAGTTTACTTTTATTATGGGGATTTTCTTAGTCATATTTCTAACAGCAGGGATTACTACAATAGCCTTGACCTTTGGAGATGAAAAAGTAGAGTCATTAGCACCTGATAAACATTCGGAATTTGAAAAGCTGTATTCTACATACGATACAATAAAAGATAACTATTATGAAGAAATTGATCAAGAAAAGCTGGTGGACGGGGCAATTAATGGAATGATCAAATCATTGGATGACCCCTACTCTGCTTATATGGATAAAAAGGAAGCATCAAGTTTCCATGAGAGCATCTCTTCATCTTTTGAAGGAATCGGTGCTGAGATCCAGGAGCAGGATGGAAAAATCATGGTCGTCTCACCAATAAAAGGGTCCCCAGCAGAAAAAGCAGGGGTAAAACCGAATGATATCATTTTGAGTGTGAACGGTAAAAGCGTTGAAGGACTAAGTTCTTCTGAAGCTGTCCTGAAAATAAGGGGCAAAAAGGGTACGAAAGTGGATTTATCCATCTCAAGAGCTGGTGAGTCGGAACCGATGGAGCTCACGATTAAACGTGACACAATTCCGATTGAAACAGTTTATGCGGAAATGCTTGATGATGGAGTTGCAAAAATTCAAGTGACCAGTTTTTCCGAACATACTGTCGGAGAGCTGAAAACGTCGCTTGAAGAGATGTCGAAGAAGGATATGAAGGGTCTGGTATTGGATTTGCGAGGAAACCCAGGGGGACTGCTTGACCAAGCAATAGAAATGGCAAGCCTGTTCATACCTAATGGGAAAGTTGTCCTTCAAGTTGAGGAGCGCAGCGGGAAAAAAGAAGTTTATAAATCGAAGAATGATGGAGAACTGAAGATACCGGTAGTCGTATTGATTGATGATGGCAGTGCCAGTGCTTCTGAAATTGTCGCGGCCGCTGTCAGTGAATCTGCGGACATTCCTTTGATTGGTGTCAAATCATTTGGAAAAGGGACTGTGCAGACTGCCCAAGACTTTAAAGATGGGTCTAACTTCAAATATACGGCAGCCAAATGGTTGACTCCTGAAGGCAATTGGATTCATAAAAAAGGGATCAAGCCGGATATTAATGTGAAACTTCCCGATTATGCTAGCCTTCCGTACATTTCACCTGATAAGGAATTGAAAGCTTCTGATTCTTCCAGTGAAGTGAAAGCAGCCGAAGAGATGCTGAAGGAAGCAGGCCATGATCCAGGTAAGATAGATGGATTCTTTGATGAAGCAACCACAAATGCGGTAAAAGCGTTCCAAAGGGAACAAAAAATTAAAGAAACTGGTACCATTAAAGATGATACTACCGTGAAATTGATGCAGGTCATCCGGGAAAAAATACTTAAAAATGACACACAAGTGAAAAAAGCGGTAGAAGTATTAAAAAAAGAAATCAAATAATGTTTTTTACTGAAAAGCCTGTCAGCGATTATCGTTGGCAGGCTTTTTTGTCGTTCAATGAATAGTATTCCAATATAAGGTAAAGATATGGTTAATTTTCCGATGAGGTGAGGTAATGAAAGAAAAGGTACTGTTCATATATCTAATGGTCTTGATTCTGGCACCTATGCCCCTTTACCCAAACAAAATGGAAATGCAGGTACGGAAAAAAAGCTAACAAAAGAAGTGATTCAAGAAGGCGTGAAAACATTTCTGTTAATTGGTGTTGATTCTCGCGGGGAGGAAAAATCTCGTTCAGATGCGATTATACTGGCAAAATACTTTCCTGAGCAGGAGAAACTAAAGCTGGCTTCCATTATGCGTGATAGTTATGTGAAAATCCCTGGGGATAAATCAGGATATAACAAAATAAATGCAGCGTATTATTATGGTGGAAAGGATCTGCTAAAGAAAACCATTCAGGAAAACTTTAATGTCAAGGTCGATCATGTGGCAGTAATTGACTTTCAGGGATTTGTGAAGATGGTTGATTTACTTGCCCCTGAGGGGGTAGTTGTGGATGTGGATCAGGAAATTATTGATGATATGAGCATTCAAGCAAGCGTTGGTAAAAATGTTTTACATGGTAATGAAATATTGAAATATGTCCGTTTTAGACATGACGATGAAAGTGATTTTGGAAGGGTAGAGCGTCAACAGGAAGTATTGGTTCAATTAAAATCAGCGTTTATAAATCAAATATCATCCTTCGAAGGGATGGCGGTCCTTCCTAGCATAATCGAACAAGGACTTTCGTATTTAAATACTGATATTGGGGTGAAAACGATTATGGAAATGGGTCCAAAAGCCGTCTTCCATACACCTGATACCGTTGAAACTCTAAGGATCCCCGTAGAAGGAAGCTATAAAGATGAAATATATCCCCATACCGGAGCCGTGTTGGAAATGGACTATGCTAAAAATAAGAAGGCACTTCAAGAATTCTTTACAAAATAAGAATAACTAATCATCATTTAGTATCGAAGACATCAATTGAAAGAAGTGATTTGTTCAAATCACTTAAATTATTTTATAATAGACCTCGCAAGAATATTACTATTTGATTTTCTTTAAAAAACGAGAAGGATACCTTAAATCCGTCTCGTTTTTTAATATCAATAAAATGACCTGGATCACTAAACAAAATGCGGAATGTTTTTTACAAAATCCGGTGTAATGAGGCCGTTTTCTGTAATGATGCCCGTAATTAGATGATTCGGTGTAACATCAAAGGCTGGATTGAATATCTTCACGTTTTCCGGAGCGATCCGTACACCTTGAATGAAGGCGATTTCCGCTTCATCCCGTTCTTCGATCGGGATGGATAAGCCGGATTCGATTGAAAGGTCGAATGTGCTTGATGGAGCGGCCACATAAAAAGGGATACCAAAGTGCTTGGCTAATATGGCCAATCCCAATGTCCCGATTTTATTGGCTGTATCCCCATTAGCCGCAATCCTGTCGGCACCAACTATAATTCCATTGATCCGTTTTTGATGAATCGTATGTGCAGCCATATTATCAGAAATTAAGGTGACGTCAATCCCCGATTGCATCAGTTCCCAAGCAGTCAAACGTGCCCCTTGCAGCACAGGTCTGGTTTCACAAGCGTACACTTTTAGCGGAAAGCCCCTTTCTTTTGCAAGGTGGAAGGGAGCCAAGGCTGTTCCATAACGTGCTGTGGCAATCCCCCCAGCGTTGCAATGCGTTAGGATGGAATCTCCTTTAGCGAATAAGGATAAACCATGTTCCCCGATTTTCCTGCACATTTCTACATCCTCAGTAAAGATGGCTTTGGCCTCCGTTACAAGTGCTTCTTTGGCAGCTGATATGCTTTGTGCTGCTTGCAAGGTGCTTTCCATCCTCCTTAATGCCCAAAAAAGGTTGACTGCAGTAGGCCTGGAAGAGGCGAGCTTTTCAATATGCCGAATTACATTCTTCTTGAATTCCCCTAATTCAGTAGTTGTTTCCTGTTTGGCACCAAGTGCAACGCCAAATGCTGCCGTCAGTCCAATTGCTGGGGCGCCGCGTACTTTTAATGTCAAAATGCTGTCATATACATCATCAACTGAATGAAGTTCAATGAATTCAGTTAAGGAAGGCAGGGCTTGTTGATTTAATAATGTAATATGGGTATCATCCCATTGTACCGAATATGGTAAGGGTGCTAGTGTCGTCATGTACAGGTCTCCTTTTAAAGGGCTGAATAGGATGGAAGAGTATGTTTTTTCAACGAATCAATGACAGCTGGAACATCCAATTTTCCCCGTTTTTTAATTAAAAAAGCACCAATCTTCAATGTTGTCGCTTTCGCGGCGATCCTAGTTTCTTTATCTTCAATGACATTTAGATCGGCAACATGGGATAGGCCAATGGTTCGCCGAATCAGTTCGCACCCGGCAAAACCGAATGCGTCCCTTTTGAATTTAGCCAGTAAATATGGTAGATAACCCTTCACATTGCGGAATGGACTTATATTTTGGGTGTTCCATAGTTCAGTATATGCTCTATCAAAGGCATTCCAAAATTGATGGAGGTGTGTGAAAATCTCTTCCTTTCCAGCGCCGTTACGTGTGACTGCCTGAAAGAGAAGGTTGGCTGTGTATTGACCTAGGTCAAAACCAACTGGGCCATAAAAAGCGAATTCTGCATCAATAACCTTTGTTTCAGTTTCACTTGCAAATATACTTCCTGTATGTAAATCTCCATGAATCAAGGATTCCTGCTCGGTTTCAAAGATTTGTTTCAGCTTGGCGACTTCAAGTATCACATCTTGATCATTCCAAATACTTTTGGCGGCATCAGTCAATTCTACCTCGAAATCTCCGGGGAGCTCCTCGAAAAAAGGATCCGTGAAAATGAAGACCTCAGTGATTTTGCAAAGCTCCGGATTCGTGAAATGTCGGGCCACTTCTTTTTTCGCAGAGGGTTCTAAATGATAATCGGATGTATAAAATGCCGTCTTCGCTACATACTCACCGATATGCTGCGAAAGCAATGGATATGGATCACCATCGATCAATCCTGTTCTAACGATTTTCAAATGCGATAAATCTTCCATGACTGTGATGGCAAGCTGCTCATCCGAATAATAGACTTGCGGTACGAATTCGGGACAATAGCTTTTGAAATGAATAAGGGCATTGGCTTCAATGGCAGCCCTTTTCAATGTCAGCGGCCAGCTTTCGCCAAGTACCTTGGCATATGGGACCGCTTGTTTGATTATTATTCCTTTATTTGTATCTGTGTCTGTAATATGAAAAACATAATTTAAGTTACCATCTCCGATTTCTCTACAGTTTAAACTGGCATCCGCATTGACCAACCCAAGTTTTTTTGCAAAGGTTATAGCTGTTTCGTTTGTTAATCTTTTAAAATTCGAATGGTTTTGAGTCATTTTTTTCCCTCCAGGTTCAAAATAAGAATAAAAAAGCCTCTTTCATATAGAAAGAGGCAGAAGTTTTGGCTTCGGACCTCTCATCTCCCAGAAAAATGAATTCTGGTGGAATTAGCACCGTGCTCTGTGGATTTTATAATCCGGCGGTGGATCCGCCCCATTTCACAATGGTATTACAGTCGGTTGCTGGGCTTCATAGGGCCTTTATCCCTCAGCCTGCTCTTGATAAGAGTATATGTTTTCTGAAATTTTAATCTTCGGGAAAATAATATCAATTTTTTAAATAGTTTGTCAATGGGGAAATTAATAAAAATCCGGCCGGCGATCTTCGAATACAGGTATTTTGTTACGAGCATCCGTAACTTTAGTGAAATCCAAGGTACCTGTCAATAGCTCGTTTTCTTCTCCCGCTTCACTTACGATATCTCCCCATGGATCAATAATCAAGGAATGACCAGCAAATATATTATTGACATCCGAACCTGAACGATTAACGGCTACAACATAGGCTTGGTTCTCGATGGCACGGCTAATCAATAAGGATCTCCAGTGATCGAGTCTGGGCTTAGGCCATTCTGCGGTTACGAATAGAACTTCGGCACCTTGAACAGCATGGGCGCGCTGCCATTCCGGGAAGCGGATGTCATAACAAATGAAACCAGCACATATTTTTTCATCAAGAGTGAATAAACCTTCTTTTTCACCTGGCTGCAGGAAGTGATGTTCATCCATCAATTGAAATAAGTGGAGCTTATCATACTCTTTAATGAGATTTCCATCCTTATTGATGATGATCATGGTGTTATAGATACCTTTGCCTGTTTTTTTGGCAATGGAACCTCCAATGATGTGAAACTGGTGTTGCTTTGCCTGGGTTTTTAAAAATTCCATCGTTTTTTCTGCCTCTTCATCAGCAATCTCATTTAACCTGGTCAAGTCGTATCCGGTTGTCCAAAGTTCTGGTAAAATAACGATATCGCTTTTGGATCGTGCTGCTTTTTCCATCCATTGTTCTGCAACCTGAAAATTGATTTCTGGTTGCCCGAAGGCAATATCCATTTGAATACAGGCTATTTTCCACTTCATCGTTTAAACCCCCCACATGTAAAAAATACTTTACAAGACTATGATAAACATATATCATTTGTGACTAGAATTTCAAGAAATTTCAGAGAAGGTGTATAAATGTTGCAATTCGAAAAATCCAGACAGCTTCAGGACCTGCCAAAGCAGTTTTTTGCCTCACTTGTCGCAAAAGTCAATGCGATTACGGCACAAGGACATGAGGTCATTAATTTAGGCCAGGGAAATCCTGATCAACCGACGCCTGAACATATCGTGAAAAGTTTACAGACTGCCGCTGAAAGATCAATTAATCATAAATATTCACCGTTCCGGGGATATCAGTATTTAAAGGGTGCCGCTGCCGTCTTTTATGAACGTGAATATGGTGTCAAGCTGGATCCAAATAGTGAAGTGGCGATTCTCTTTGGAGGAAAGGCAGGTCTTGTCGAACTGCCGCAGTGTTTATTAAATCCAGGTGATACGATCCTAGTTCCCGATCCCGGCTATCCGGATTATCTTTCAGGTGTAGTGTTAGCCCAGGCAAAAACCGAACTCATGCCCTTGACAGAAGAAAATGGTTTTCTTCCAAATTACAAAGTTATACATAAAGACGTGCTTGATAAAGCCAAAATGATGTTCTTGAACTATCCGAATAATCCCACTGGTGCTTCTGCAACTGAAAGTTTCTTTGATGAAACCGTCTCCTACGCAAAAGAGCATTCAATTTGTGTGGTCCACGATTTCGCTTATGGAGCGATAGGGTTCGACGGAAAGAAACCGACAAGCTTTCTCCAGGCAGAGGGAGCGAAGGATGTAGGAATAGAAATATACACACTATCGAAAACATACAATATGGCAGGGTGGAGAGTGGGCTTCGCAATGGGGAATAAAAGTGTCATAGAAGCTCTTGAACTATTACAAGACCATCTTTATGTGAGTCTCTTCCCGGCGATACAGGAAGCAGCGGCAAGTGCTTTGCTTGACTCGCAGAGCTGTGTAGAGGATTTAGTGAAGATGTATGAGGCCCGCAGGAATGTTTTCATTGAGGGATTAAGGGCAATCGGATGGGATGTCAAAGCTCCTGAAGCATCATTTTTTGCCTGGCTCAAGGTACCAAAAGGTTTTACGTCAGAGAGTTTTGCAGACTATTTATTAACGCATGCCCACGTAGCTGTTGCCGCAGGGAATGGATTCGGTGAATTTGGCGAGGGTTACGTAAGGGCAGGGCTTCTGACTTCGGAAGAACGGCTAAAAGAGGCTGTGGAACGGATTCGCACATTAAAATTGTTTTAACGAAGGATTGAGGTATCCAATGTATCCACCTTTAAATGGTTAAAAACGTATTGACAAAGTATGGATTACCTGTCAGAATACAAAATAAATTCTTAATCTTTCGACACTTTAATGTAACTATATATCAGCGTTTTCTTATTTTGAGCAGGTGGAGGGACTAGCCCTATGAAGCCCAGCAACCGACCGTAATTCCATTGTAAAATGGGGCGGAATTCTTCGCCGGATTTTCATGAAATCCACAAGGCACGGTGCTAATTCTTGCAGCCAATGGCTGGGAGATAAGAAGATGGCTTTTTAAAGCCTCTTCTTTATATGAAGGGGTTTTTGCCATTTTGAGCAATGTCAGGTTAATGACTTCGAGAGTTTACTAACGTAATAGGAGTGATCAGATGAGCGAGATAGTCGCTACTTATTTAATTCATGACTTTAATGGAAATCATGAGAAAAAAGCAGAGAGCATTGCGTTAGGTTTGACTGTGGGGACATGGACGGACCTGCCCCATTTAGTCCAGAAGCAACTGGAAAAGCATAAGGGACGTGTAGTATCCGTAACGCCACTATCTGAAGAAGAGAGGGCAAACGGCTATTTTAATTGTAAAGTGTACCGTTCGCTAATAAAAATTGCCTATCCGGCAGGGAATTTCTCTAATGATTTACCTGCAATCCTTACGACGGTCTTCGGCAAACTTTCATTGGACGGTGAAATAAAACTGATCGACCTGGATTTTGTCGGTGATATTCAAAAAGCATTCCCAGGACCGCAATTTGGCATTACAGGCATAAGGGAAAAGATTGAAGTATTTAACAGGCCCCTGGTGATGAGCATCTTTAAAGGTGTATTAGGAAGGGATCTAACCTTCCATAATGAGCAACTGAAGCAACAAGCATTAGGAGGTGTCGATCTAGTTAAAGATGATGAGATTCTCTTCGACCAGGAACAGACTCCATTTTTCGATAGAATAAAAACGGGAAAAAGAATATTGAATGAAGTCTTTGAAACCACTGGCCACCGAACTTTATATGCTGTCAATCTATCAGGGAAAACATTTGATTTATTGGATAAGGCAGAGCAAGCGGCTGAAGCAGGGGCAGATGCTTTATTGTTCAACGTTCATACATATGGTTTGGATGTATTGCAAGCCTTGAGTGAACATGATCATATCAAGCTACCGATCATGGCGCATCCCGCATATAGCGGGGCATTGGCATCTTCATCATTTTATGGGATCGGCTATCCATTATTGCTTGGTAAATTAGTGAGGTTATCAGGTGCGGATTTATCCTTGTTCCCATCCCCTTATGGAAATGTCGCACTTGAAAAAAACGAGACATTAGCGATTGCTGAAGCTCTGACAAAAGATGAATTTTCATGGAAAAAGGCCTTCCCAGTTCCTTCTGCAGGCATTCATCCGGGCATGGTTCCCGACCTGATCAAGGATTTTGGGCTGGACAGTGTGATTAATGCCGGAGGTGGAATTCACGGACACCCTGACGGAGCAGAGGGCGGGGCCAAGGCTTTCCGTTCTGCTGTGGAAGCCGTTCTCGCAGGAAAGGACTTATCAGAAGCGGCGGCTGAGGAAGAAGGACTAAAAAAAGCTCTTGTTTTATGGGGAGGCTTGTAAGAAATAATGAAACCGATCATCTTTTGCGATTTCGATGGAACGATCACCAACACAGATAATATCATTTCCATCATGAAAAAATTTGCGCCTCCGGAGTGGGAAAAGTTGAAAGACGATGTCCTTCAGCAAAAAATCAGTATATCTTCAGGGGTCGGGGATATGTTTTCCTTGCTTGATAGTGGCTTGAAGGATGACATCGTACAATATGTAATCGAGACGGCCGGCATTCGTCCCGGATTTTATGAATTCGTTGAGTATACGAAAAAAGCCAACATCCCTTTATATATTGTAAGCGGAGGCATGGATTTTTTCATTGAACCTCTTTTAAATGATATCTTGCCACCAGATTCCGTTTATTGCAACAATGCATTTTTCAATAAGGAAAAAATTTATATTGAGTGGCCTCACGCTTGTGATGACCAATGTAATAAGGATTGCGGTTGCTGTAAGCCATCAATTATGAGGGGAATTGCGAGTGCGGGTGATTTTAAACTCGTTATTGGAGATTCAGTGACGGATTTTGAAGCGGCAAAACAGGCCGATTTTGTCATAGCCCGTGACATGCTGCTTGAGAATTGCGATAAAGAAGGGATTCCTCATCAAGGTTTTGAAACGTTTTATGATGTAATTGATATTTTAAAGCGGCGGGAGGAGGTAAAAGCTTGAACACTCATACTGAAGAATGGCTGGAGCTAGCGGATATTAAAGCTGAACTGGCCCAAAGGGATTGGTTTATGGGAACAAGCGGGAACTTGTCCATCCGCGAGCCGAAAAGTCCTTTCTTTTATATTACGGCAAGCGGTAAGGATAAAAGGAAGCAAACGGATTCGGACTTTTTATTGGTGGATTTAAAAGGAAAACCAGTTGAAGAAACGGAGCTAAGGCCATCGGCCGAAACCTTGCTTCATACCGTAATTTACGGGAAAACCAATGCGAACTGTGTACTCCATGTCCATACAGTTGAAAATAATGTGATATCCGAATTGTATGGAGATGTAGGTCAAGTTTCTTTTCATAATCATGAAATCATAAAAGCGACCGGACGGTGGGATGAAGATTCAGAGCTTCGGATTCCAATCATATATAATCACGCTGACATTCCACAGTTATCCGATAAGTTCAAGCCACATGTCGAAGAAGACTCTGGCGCCGTGCTGATCCGCAATCATGGTATTACGGTTTGGGGTAAAAGCGGATTCGAAGCAAAAAGAATACTTGAGGCTTGCGAATTTTTATTTCAATTTCAACTGTTGCTTAATCAACAAAAGGCGTTTGCAGGTTCTTTAAGATAAAAGATCATTGAGGAGGAATGAACGATGGCGACGATTAGGTTCCATGAAACAAACGAGGTTATTGAAAACTTTGAACAGGTAAAAGCCTTTTTAGAAACACAAGGGGTTATTTATGAGCAATGGGACATTTCGAAATTACCGGCCCATCTTGTGGAAAAATACGATCTGACAGATGCTGACAAGGATGAAATCCTTTTCACATTCAAATCAGAAATAGCGGAAATTTCCGAAAGAAGAGGCTATAAAGCCCAAGATATCATCACATTATCCGATGCAAATCCAAAGTTGGATCAAATGCTTGAAAACTTTAAGCAGGAACACCACCATGAAGATGATGAAGTGCGTTTCATAGCAGGCGGAACGAGTATTTTTGCCGTTGAGGGCAGCGATAAGCAGTGGTTTGATGTACGGCTTAATCCAGGAGATCTTATTAGTGTACCAGAATTCACACGGCATTTTTTCACGCTGGCAGAAGATAGAAAAACTGTAGCTGTCCGTATTTTCGTTACAGTGGCAGGATGGGTGCCGATTTACGAAAAAGACGAAGTTCAAGCATGATTCATTATTGAAAAACCAGCTTACGGGCTGGTTTTTTTGCAGTTCAGGCAAGTGCTTTAAAAAGATAAGTATGATAAAATTAACGGAATCGAATTTAACAGGATTATAGGAGCAGATACGAATGAAAACAACTGAAGTTTACATATTAGGCGGATTTCTCGGCAGCGGGAAAACGACGCTTCTACGAAATATATTAAAACAGGAAAGTGAAGCGAATAGGAAAGTGGCCGTCCTTTTAAATGAGCTCGGCAGTGTATCGGTGGACAGCGGCCTGATTGGTGATGAAGTGCCACTGAAGGAGTTGTTTGACGGGTGCATTTGCTGCACAATTCAGGATAAGCTGGAGGTTCAGCTTCATGAATTGCTAACTGAAAACGACCTGGATGCCGTTTATATTGAAACGACGGGCGCCGCGCATCCAGTTGAAGTATTGGATGGCATCATGTCGCCGCTTTTCGCCAAAAGACTGGATTATAAAGGGATTATAACGGTCGTCGATTTATTACGGTGGCGCGACCGGGAAGAACTGTCTCCGCAGCTTCGGCAGTTGCTTGCTGAGCAAATCCACCATGCGGATTTCATATTATTGAATAAAGCGGACCTTGTAAGTGAGATGGAGGCCGGACAGCTGATATATTCGATACAGGCGCTGAACACCGATGCTGTTTGTTTATTGACGGAATATGCGGCCATTTCCTTGATATCGTTGCAGCAGATTCAAAGAAAACGGCAAAATGGCCATCAAAAGCTTGATGTACATGACCATTTGCATTTAACTGCAGTGGTCCATACATTTGAGGGGGCCGTGGCACAAACTGACTTTGAAGATTGGCTTAGGGGCCTTCCGGAAACGGTCTATCGAATGAAAGGATACATTTCCTTTACACATTCACAACACCCCCATTTATTCCAATACTCATACGGAATGCCGATGTATATGAATGAAATGATGAAAATGCCATTGAATATCGTCATTATCGGTGAAAAGTTGGATAGGGAAATTATCATCAGCCAGTTGAAGTCTTTGGAAAAGAAAGCGGCCCAATAAACGTTTGCCGTCCATTAAAGAAGGGAAACATAAAAGGACACTTTCTTATCAAGGAGGCGGTAATATTGCCATGGAATAAGAATGATTATCCGAATTCGATGAAGAATCTAGATAAAGATGTCAGGGAAAAGGCTATTGAAATCGCGAATGCATTATTGGATGATGGATATGAGGATGGAAAAGCCATTCCAATTGCCATTGACCGGGCTAAAATGTCGGTGGGAAAAGATTGAAAAAATGGTCAGACCATATATGGGTCTGACCATTTTCATTGTTGCAATCCAAAGGCGGCAAATGTCTTTTCGTCTTCAATTAATCCGCAAGCAGCACATTGCACCCGAATTTCTGGACCATTATATGCTAGATGGAACGGTTGAAGCGAATCGTTCGAATATTGTTCAACAATCTCACCGGATTGCGGATCCTTTTTAATGGGGGTTGATACTTGCTTAATGAGGTTGAAGCGAGATTTATTTGTCCGGCAATTCGGACAGCGGTATACTTGAGACATTGTACTCACTCCTTTTTTTGAATTTTTTTATAGCGTAATCTTAATATTAAGTTAGTCTTTACAAACTTGATTAATAATATGTATAAATTAGTAATGGATGGAAGGGATAATATGAAAGATAATGTCAGGCAAGAAGCAATACTGGAGGCTTATTTAAGTTTATGGAATAATCGTAAGCTGCCGGATGGAGGTGGAAGGGAAGTATTATCGGAACTCATTCGCCGTGAGCTTTTAGATGAAAATGCACACCCCCGTGCCCGGAAACCGGTACTGGAAAAGTTTTACCTCTGTATTAAACGCGTGATGGGATCTTCGCTTTCAGAAGAAATGAAAAACGCAATCGTCATGTCCTATGTCACTGAATTGGAAAGGTTATGATACGGATGCTTGTTTAAAGAATATTCTTTTCCGCTTCATACTTTTTTCACAAATCATTGTTAAAATTTTAAAAAAATAGATATTTAATGAATAAGGAGCTTAAAATATGAAGTGGGGCATTGGGCTTTTTCTTGCCATCGTACTGCTTACTGGTTGTAATGGCAGTCATACATTTACAAAAATAAATGAAAGTGAATCTTTCTTGGCGACAGTCAATATCAAGGATACCTCCCTGACTTTCATAGATGAAAACTATCATCAATTTGCCAAATGGGATATTTCAGAACCATTTACCGGAGCCCTGCTCTTGGCAGACAAAGATACTATCCTGCTTTATGGAAAAGATATGGAGAAAGTCCAAGTGTACTCTTTATCTGAAGGAAAACTGATAAACAGTTGGGAAATTGGGAAAGGGATCGTCAATATGCAGTTATTACATGATGGAAAAAGCATCGTGGCAGTCAATCAATCGAATCACTCCATTTATTTTTTAAATGATGAAGGTGAGGAACAGGATATAGTCAGGGTTGGTAAAAGCCCTTTGACCGTTCTTCAGGGTGAGCAAGCGAATCGCTTGTATGTAATTAATTTTGGGGATACCAAATGTTCAGTGATAAATCTTGAAACCAAAAAGGTCGAATTCGAATTTCCCATACATAGTTCCAGCACTGGCTCATTATTGAGGGAAGAAAAGGATGAAATATGGATCGGAGGACACGGTGATGGAGATCAAGTGGAAGAAGATCTATATATTTATTCGGCAAAAACGGGAGAGTTGAAGAAAAAGTTGAAGGCTCCCACCATGCCGATAAAGTTCCTGGAGAATGCTGAAGGCATTTTTGTCCTTAGTCATGGTACAAGCTCCTTATATAAATTGAATGATCAATATGAGGAAGTGAAAAGCAAGGTGGTCGGCGTCAACCCTTTTGAAATGGCGAACTTTAACGAAGATGTGGTCGTAGCGGGATATGATAGTGATGAAGTGTATGTAATGGATGCTGGAACAGTCGATGTTAAAAAAACGATCAAAGTCGGTGAAGGTCCATTCCAATTGATATTGAGGGAGTAGTTGACATGCATGTTTACACCATTTTAGTCGTGGATGATGAAGAAGATATGCGGAATCTAGTTGAAATGTATTTGCTGAACTCAGGTTATCGATGCCTTCAAGCTGCGAATGGAAAAGAAGCCATTAGTATGGTTGAAACACAGGAAGTGGATTTAATCCTATTGGATATCATGATGCCAGGTATGGATGGTTTCTCGGTATGTGAAAAGATTCGTGAAAATTGGGAGATTCCTGTAATATTTGTTAGTGCGAAAGGTGAAGAGTGGGATAAGGTGAAAGGGCTGAAGCTCGGCGGGGACGATTATATCGTCAAACCGTTCAATCCAGGAGAATTGGTCGCTAGGGTCGAAGCGGTATTGCGAAGGACAGGAAAACTATCATTGAAAGAAGAGGATCAAAACCATGTAGGATTCGGTAAAATCAGCTTAAACTTACGATCCAGAACGGTTTTGGTGGAAGGGACCCCCATCAATTTAACCTTGAAAGAATTCGAGTTGCTCTTATTCCTCATGCGTCATAAAAGTCAGGCACTTAGCCGTGAACAACTGCTTGAAAATGTATGGAACGGGGAGTATGGGGGATCTTTACGTACAGTGGATACCCATATCAAAACGTTAAGAATGAAATTAAGCGCGGCCGATTACATTCAAACCGTCTGGGGAATCGGTTATAAGATAGAGGAAAAGAAATGATTAATAAATGGAGATCCCTCTCTTTTAAATTATGGCTTACCATCATCACCGCCATCATCCTCTCCGTGCTGTTCGCTTACTCCCTTTCCCAATATTATTATAAAAATCTATATGTGGAGAAGCTTAAAACAGATTTAGTCAATGAAGCGTCATTGCTTGGTGCTGATTATACCGGCGGTGAAATCAGTGAAGACTTCAAACAAAAAGTTGAATGGTTTAACAGTAAGAATGATAGCGAGGTCTTTGTCGTCAGCAATCCCAGGGAATTGAGTGCCTGTCTCCCTTTTGAAATCAATTATGACACCCTCATTTCTGAAGAAGAACGACAAATGCTTTTAGACGGGAAAGCCGTTGAAAAAGAGGGGTACGAGAAAAGGTTTGAAAAGAACATCGTAGCGGCCATCATACCCCTGATTGACGAGAATCGCCTCGAAGGCATCATCTATACGTATATTCCAGTAGATTCTATTACGGTCTTGCTTAAGGAATTTGCTGCAAAGTGGATGGCAGCGGTTCTTTTATTCTTGATTGTGGCGATTTTTTTTACTACGAAATGGCTAAAAAAGCTAATCAGTCCAATCAAGGACATCGAGACTGCTGCCCATCGAGTCTCAGAGGGCAATTATGACATACAGGTTCAGGTAAGGAGTCATGATGAAATAGGTAAACTGGCAAAAGCCTTTAATGATATGGCGAACTCCATCCATTTGGAAGAAGAAAGAAAAAAAGAGTTTCTTGAAAATGTTGCACATGAGCTCAGAACCCCGCTTAGTTACGTAAAGGGATACACGCAGGCCATTTTGGATGGTGTAGTGAAAAATGATGAAGAGGAACGTAAATACCTTCAACTCATTTCAAGGGAGACTCTTAGGCTGCAGCGGCTTGTGGGAGATCTGATGGACTTATCAAAAATGGATAGTGCTCCATTCTTGTTAAATAAAACCCCGATTGCCTATGCGCAATTCATTGAAGACGTACTTGTGAAATATGAACCGATAATAAAGGAAAAGCAATTGGGCTTGCAGGTCGATCTGGATCCAGACCCGATTATTATTGGGGATGAAGGCAGGATGGAACAAATCCTACATAACATTTTTGATAATGCCATTCAGTACACGGATCCTGGAGGATCAATCAATATTACCTTGATTCAGCATAAAGAAAATTGCGAACTGGTGGTTACTGACACGGGTAACGGGATTCCTGAAGCGGATCTACCATATATTATGAATCGTTTTTACCGGGTGAACAAAGCACGCAGCCGTTTTGATGGCGGGTCAGGGCTCGGACTGTCCATCGTCAAAAAATTGGTAGAATTGCAAAATGGCAAAATCGAAATAGAAAGTAAAGAAAAAAGAGGAACAAAAGTCAGAGTAGTGCTACCTATAATAGGAGAAGAATTGATTACATAAAAAGGGGATACGTTCAAAAATGAAAAGAATCATGTTATTTTGCATGGCGTTAATTTTATTGGCTGGATGCGGTAAGGAAGAGGAAATTCCGAAAATGTTAAATGTCGATTTAGCTGTCGACCCAATTCATGGAAAAGTGAATGAGCCTGTGAAGTTTCAGGCAAAAGTTACCTATGGGGATGAAGAAGTGACAGATGCGGATGATGTCAGCTTTGAAATTTGGCTTGCAAATAGCAATGACCATGACAAGATTCCTGTAAAACATAAAGAAAACGGGATTTATGAATTGGAAAAGACTTTTGAAGAAGAAGGAACCTATTATGTATATGCCCATGTAACGGCAAGGGATATGCACAACATGCCAAAGAAGAAATTCGTTATAGGCAAACCAAGCCCTCCTGAACAAAATGGTGGTAAAAAGGAAATGGACGAGATGAATGATGAAGAAATGAAATGATGAATGTACAATCAACCAAAACAATTCGGTGGAATCCGGATTGTTTTTTTATTTGGAAAAATGTTCATGGGGGATAGGGTTGAATGATGAAGTTTAACGGCGAAATGTCGAAGTTAAATTGAAAAAAATGTAACATAAAAGTAAAGAAAGTCATAATAATTAACTTGAAAACGATATGTCAACGGAAAGTTATTAGTATTCCATGGAAATGGTTCTATGTAACTACCATTGACAAGGAATGTCTGGAAAAATATGAGTATTTATACTACCTTTCAGAAACATAGATAGTTAAAGCATTTTTGCAAGATTTCTCTAAAACTTGGATAATAATATTTTCTCATTCGCATCCTGTGAATTTAATGGAAATTGATGGTGCAAATATTACGAAAAATGCATGATATGATAATTCCAGAAGCAAAACACAACACAAAATGAACATCACAGGAGGAAATAAGAATGAAAAAGAAAATGTTTATGTCCGCAGCAGCAGCAGCAGCTATTATATTCACAGGAGTAGGAGTTAACCAAGCAGAAGCAGCCAACTGTGATACTGTGAAACAAGCAACTTATCAATCTATGAATAAAGAGGATATGCAAAAAGTCCTTAACAAATACTTAGCTAAATACAATATCACTTTACCTGCACCACAAGTGCAACAAAAACCAGTTCAAACACCTGGTCAACCAGAAGCTGGAACAACGAACCAAGCAAAACCTGAAGCAAAACCTGAAGCAAAACCTGAGGCAAAACCTGAAGCACCAGAAGTAACACCTGATAAATCGACTGATGAAAAAACAGAGACAAGCTCTGAATTAAGTGCTTTTGAACAAGAAGTTGTTAAATTAACTAATGCTGAACGTGAAAAACAAGGTTTGGCAGCACTTAAAGTCGACACTGAGTTGAGCAAAGTTGCACGTATTAAGTCTCAAGACATGAAAGATAAAAATTACTTTGATCACAATAGCCCAACTTACGGCTCACCATTCGATATGATGAAAAAATTCGGAATCAGCTATACATCAGCTGGCGAAAACATCGCACAAGGTCAAAAAACACCTGAAGAAGTGGTACAAGCTTGGATGAATAGCCAAGGACACCGTGAAAACATCATGAATTCTAGCTTTACTCATATTGGAGTAGGTTACGTAGAATCTGGTAACTACTGGACTCAACAATTCATCGGAAAATAATAGATTAATAGAAGAGTGCATTCCATTAACATGGGGTGTGCTTTTTTGTACGCAATTGATCAATTAATTCTAATGGAAAGGCATGATTTGTGACATCGGATTGGTTTTCTGTAATGTGCCGAAATCTAATCGAATGAATGGGTGGTTGTTGGCAACAAGACAAAGAAGGAACCGCACCATAAAACTTGTGTGGTCCCGTTGAAGCCAAATCAAATCTCGGATACATCGATTTCTGAATACTGAGAATTGAAACTTTTCTGAAGGCGTATTTCCAATGTTGATTCTTTATATTGGGCAGATGCTCCTTTTTTCTTAACAAGAGCGGGAAGTGTTATGACATGCCGATCTGACTCTTCTGGAATCCCCTCGATGATGGATTGGTTAGAGGTATGGTAAAGTTTCATTTTCTTTAGCCAAGATTCATCCTTAATGGGAATTCTCACAAAGACATATAAATGGGTTTCAAAAACATCTGCATGTAAAGGATGTTCAGATTTGGCATTTTCTTTTTGTGGCCCGCCTTCACTATGGTTCATCATTCCTTGCATATTGTCAGGGATCATCTGTGAAAATACCTTTTCAATGAATGATTGTACATCACTTTGCTGCATATTTTTCATGAAGTCCTTTTGGTTCGGGTTATTTTTAAAAGAAAAAAGTGAATTCCAGGGAAACATATTGAATTCCTCTCTCCTGCTTAAGGGCTGACAGGTTTATTTCTTATATTTTATGCTGGCTAAAGCCCATAGGTTCGTTTTTATAATTACTAAATTATAGAAAATGGGTCAAACTTATGTATAATTAAGTAAAATCCATTAGATAAAGAGGGTAATCCTGTGGATGAAAAAGTAGCTTTTATTACTGGTGGAGCAACGGGAATCGGCAAAAGGATGGCAATTTCACTTGCGGATAATGGAATGTCCATTATCATTACTTATCGAAAAAGTAACAAGGCAGCCTTAGCATTAGTGGATGAATTGCAGGAAAAGTACAATGTTAAGGCACTTGCGATTCAAGGTGATTCGTCAAGTGAGAAAGATTGCCGAAATATATTGCAGTTGGTCTTGGAGGCTTTTGGCCATGTTGATATCTTCATTCATAACGCAGGGCCTTATATGCATGGTCGCAAGTCCATGACTGAATATGACAGTGATGAATGGAAGTACATCATGGATGGAAATTTAAATGGTTTTTTCTATTTTGCCAAGGAGCTTATTCCGCAAATGCGCAGTAGAAGATGGGGGAGAGTCATCACTTTAGGGTTTGAGAGGTGTGAAACTGCACCAGGTTGGATATATCGTTCTGCTTTTGCCGCTGCAAAGAGCGGATTGACCTCCTTAACTAGAACTTTAGCTGCCGAAGAAGCTAAACATGGGATCACTGTGAATATGGTCTGTCCTGGAGATATCATAGGTGATTGGAAAGAGGAGGAAATTAAGGTTGCAAGAGGAGAAAAGGATGATACGGTTCCAGTCGGCAGGCCGGGTACAGGGGAGGATATAGCAAGGGTCATCACGTTTCTATGTGATGAAAAATCAGATTTCATTACCGGGAGCATCATACCGGTAACTGGAGGTAAGGATGTTCTTGGGAAAATATATAAAGCCTAGTGGTTTAGGGTAAAAAAGGTGGGGCTGGTGTAATCCAGCCCCACTCTTTATCATGCCATTTTTTTATACTCTACTTGCTGTATGAACCTTAAGCGAGCAGCCAACCCTATAGCTCCGAGAGCCAAGCCGGAAATTAAGCCGATCCAATACCCAAAGGCTCCCATATCCGTATACTGTGCAAAGAAATAGCCAATGGGAAGCCCAAGAATCCAATAGGAGACCAGGGACATTGCAAATGTGACATTTACATCTTTATATCCACGCAATATACCCTGTATAGGTGCCTGCAGGGCATCTGATATCTGAAAGAAGATGGCATAGATTAAAAAATGTGATGTCAGCATCATTACCTCATGGTCTTTAGTGTATACAGAGGCGACAGGTTCGCGGAAGAGGAATAGGATGGTCGACAAAACGAGCGACATCGTCAATGCCATCGATATGCCAATCCAGGTGTACTCTTTGGCATCTTTATAACGGGCTGCCCCAATTTCAAATCCAATGACGATCGTCAATGCCATGGATATACTCAACGGCATCATATAAAGCAGTGACGCAAAATTCATGGCAATCTGATGTGAAGCAATCGTCACGGTATCATACTTACTCATCAAAAGGGTAACGGCCGAAAAAATGCTTGTTTCAAAAAAGATGGCCAGCCCGATAGGCACCCCAATCAATAATAAGGCACGCCATTCTTTCCAGGAAATCGGGAAAAATTCATTGAAAACCTGATATGTCGAAAATGGGTTGATTTTCACCACTACAAGGATGGCAACCAGTGCAATTAACCAATAAGTAATGGCAGTAGCGTACCCGGAACCGACTCCCCCGAGTTCTGGGAATCCAAACTTCCCGTATATTAACAGGTAATTAAATATGACGTTAATCGGGAGTGCACACAAGGTAATGATCATGGAGATCCTCGTCTGCCCGAGTGCATCTATGAATGCCCTCAACGCATTATAAACGAATAAAGGAATGATTCCGATAGAAAGGGCAATCAAATAATCATGCGCCACCCGATGGACATTATCTTCAAGATCCATGGCATTCAATATGGGATTCAAAGAAAACGCCCCAACGATTAAAATGGCCAAGGCTAAAGCGACAGCTAAATAAATGGCCTGCATCACGGAATAGGGAACGGATTTGGACTGCCTGGAACCAACGAGCTGTGAAACCACCGGGGTTAAGGCAATCAATATCCCACTTAGCCCCGTGTACACGGGGGTCCATAGCGAACTGCCGATCGAGACGCCGGCAACGTCCTGTGTACTGTATTGCCCTGACATCATTACATCAAAAAAAGTCATGGCAAATAGGCCGATTTGAGTTATCAGGATAGGTATCAATATATAAAATAACATGCGGGTTTTTTGCGATTTAGTATATGTCTGATTCATCAAAGTACCTCAATATAAATATTTGAAATTTTCAACACAATGAAAGAATTATATCACATAAGCGTGTGATGTTTTAAGCTTTTAATTGAAGTTAAAAAAGACTTGCCATTTTAGGGCAAGTCTCAGTTTGTAGACAAACTCCATAATAATTGAGTTTGTCTACAGATTTTTTTATGGCTTGTAAAATTAGAACAGTGATTTCCACTCCAGGCACTCGCTTTCCGCGGGCGGTCCGGGAGCCTCCTCGGCGCTTTGCGCCTGCGGGTCTCCCCTAGACGCGCTTTTCCCGCAGGAGTCTCGCACCTTCCGTTCCATCAACTTTGTTATAAAATTAAATCTCTTTTGTCAGTCGCGCATTGATTCAAAATCATTCATGGCTTCTATATTTGAATCTTTTTGAAGAATGAAAGCTTGGGAAGGGATGGCAATTTGTACATCTTCCTGCTCCAATATCTCCATTATTTTAAAGTTCACATCTTCTTTGATTGATAAATATCCTCCAAAGTCAGTCGCATTCGTAAAGAAATAGAGGTAAAGGTTGAAGCCGGAATGGCTAAACTCATCAAACTTTACAAGAATCGTTTCCGGATGTACTTCTGAATGATTAATCAACATTTTTTCTATGTCTCTAATGACATTTTCCAATTTTACTTTTGGCGTTGTAACATTCACACCCAAATGGAAGGCAATCTGTCTTTTACCCATCTTTGACCAGTTAATGATCGGTTCATTCGAAAGGGTCGCATTTGGAACCGTAACTAAAGCTTGGGCGAAAGTCCGAACTTTGGTGCTTCGGAATGTGATGTCTTCAATGGTTCCCTCCACACTTGGAGTTTTGATCCAATCTCCTATTGTAAAAGGTTTTTCGGTGACGATGACAATACCCCCGAAGAAATTGCTGACGGTATCTTTAGCGGCAAGAGCGAAAGCCAATCCACCCAAACCAAGGCCTGCAACAAATCCATCAACATTAAATCCCCATTCTTCCGCAATGATGGACGCACCAAAAGCAATGATGATTAACTTCATGATTTTCGTAAAGAACGGCATGACGATTTGATCGACTTCAAGTCCCAATTTACTTACTAATTTCGGAAATAAAATAGTTAAGATCGAACTGATATTGAAAATCGTCCAAAAGAATAAGAAGACAAAAAATGATCTGTATATTTTCAATCTTAATTCAGTCGAAGGTGAGTCAAGCGGGAAATATTGCATCGAAATAATAATACCAATCAAAACGATAAGCAATCTTACCGGCTGTTCGATAGCGAGCATTAAGTTGGCCGCAAATTCAACTTTACGTTTTTCTGCAATTCGAAGAAAGAATTTAAATATATATTTAGTAAATACTTTCCGAAGCAAAAGGAATATTAGAAAAATACCTATGGAAATTCCTAATTGGGTCCAGGCTTCGATTCCATCAAAATGATGGAGAGATTTAGAAACTTCTTGCAATGTATTACTCCTCCAATGTATCTTGTAGTATTGTAGAATACTAAGATTATAATATATTCATGTTGAAAAAGGAAAAATAATCGATAATTACATTCATCATGGGATTTTACGCACTTAATGCTTTTTCAAGCTATTAATGGCATGGATATATGGTAATATGGATGCAAAGTGATTTTTTAAGTTTGGAAGGTGGAAATATTGACTAAGAAAATAGTATTTACCGGAGGCGGTTCTGCCGGTCATGTATCTGTTAATGCAGCAATCATCCCGGAATTTTTAGAGCATGATTGGGATGTTACTTATATTGGTTCAAAAAAAGGCATTGAAAAAAATATCATCGAAAAGGAATTTCCTGAGGTCCGTTATGAAACGATTTCAGTCGGGAAATTCCGACGTTATCTTTCTGTTGAAAATATGAAAGACCCTTTCCGGGTCATAAAAGGGATTTTTGATGCACGAAAAATCTTAAAAAAGACCAAGCCGGATTTCATTTTCTCTAAAGGTGGATTCGTATCCGTTCCAGTCGTTTTGGCAGGCAGGATGCTGAGAATTCCGATTGCAATCCATGAATCGGATTATACACCTGGACTGGCCAATAAAATTGCCATGCCACTTGCATCGAAGATTTTCACTACCTTCCAGGAAACGGAAAAAGGTCTTCCGAAAGAGAAGGCGATGTATCTAGGAGCAGTATTGCGCGATGGGATTTTTACGGGAAACCCTTCCGCCGGAAAGGCGTTTTGTGGATTCACGAATAACAAACCGGTTTTACTCGTTATGGGCGGCAGCCTTGGAGCTGTAAAAATTAATAACTTGATTACAGATAACCTTGATGCCCTACTAAAGGATTACCAGATTATTCACATTTGTGGCAAGGGAAATGTGAAAAACGAATTGAAACAAAGGGGATATGCCCCATTTGAATTCGTACATGAAGAATTATTTGATCTATTGGCTGCTGCTGATGTCGTCGTATCAAGGGCAGGTTCAAATTCAATATTTGAATTCCTTGGTTTGCAAAAGCCTATGTTGCTTATCCCTCTAAGTGCCAATGCATCCCGTGGAGATCAAATCTTGAATGCTTCAAGCTTTGAAAAACAGGGGTTTTGTAAAGTCATTCAAGAAGAGGAGCTAAATGAGGGGATTTTTAATGCTACATTAGCGGATTTAGTGAATCAATCGGAAGGTTATCAGGAGAAAATGCGTCAAAAACGCCCATTCAAAACGGCAGCGGAAATGTATGAATTATTACTTGAAGTAATGGCTGCAAAAAAATAAGTATCAATCCCCTCTTTAAAGCATATCTTTTTCGAACAGAGGAGGGGGTAGAATGGCTTATGAATATTCCAAAGGATGGTTCATTCAGCAATTAAAAGCCGCAGGGATTAGGTATCATCCAATTGAGAAAAAAAAGTTGGAGCTGTATAAAACATATATTCTGAGACGTATATATGACGACCTGCAAAAGGATAAATCATAAAAGAACCGCAACGTCATTGACGTTGCGGTTCTTTTATAGGAAATTACTTATAAACGGAAAGAAACAGGAAATGAGGATACCTGCAATAGCCATTGCCGCACCTGCGACTGCCCCGGTAAACTCACTTTCCTGAGCAGCTTGAGCCGTTCCAAGGCCATGAGCGATTGTACCATAGGCAATACCACGCGCAAAGGGCATTGTAATGTTTAATTTATCCATCATTTTTGGAGCGATCATCGTACCCAGCACCCCAGTCAAAATGACGAATGCTGCTGAAATATTAGAATTACCACCATAAAGTTCCGTGATTTCTACTGCAATTGGCACTGTAATTGATTTAACCGCCAATCCCTGGAGTATATATTGCGGAAGAGAAAATGCTTTAGCAATGGTGAAGGCAATGATTAATGTGACCATAAGACCAAAAATCATGCCGCTGATTGCCGGCATTGCATATTTAACGATTATCTTCCTATTTTTATAAAGTGGTACAGCCAAAGCAACGGTAGCTGGTCCCAAGAAATAGGTGATGATGTCTTTTCCCGGTGAATAGTCATCAAAGTCCAAACCGCTTATCAGCAGTACGAGAATAATTGTAACCGTACTGAAAAATACGGGCGTCGTGAAAGGTGATGGATGTTTAGCATATATTTTCCTTCCTATGAAATAGGAAAGGATGGTTATCAAGATGCTATATGTTGTGATGAGCGCTGTCATGCCGCTTAACCTCTCCTCTATTGGATAACTTTTGAACAGTCCAAGCCGAAACGATGAATCCAAATATCAGGCTGACTCCCAATGTAAGTGCCAATGGTAAACCAAATTCAATGAAAAGCCATCCCATGGTCATTAAACTGATTGAAATTGGAATGAAGAAAAAGGCTAGGTGCTTTACCAAGAATCCTGAAGTAAGTTCAATCCACTCGACTTTTATAACCTTCATCTGTAATAAACTGAATAACAGAATCATGCCGATGACGTTGCCTGGAATAGGTAAATGAAGTAAAGTGGCTAAATAATAGCCGACCTTGCAAATGATGAGCAGCATGAAAAGCTGCACGATAAAAGCAAATGTTTTTTTCATGATTAGGTCCTTTCAATGACGCTTTGAATATATTTTTGAATGGGTCAATTGTATTCATTATAAAAAAATATCCCTGAAATGAATAGGGAATTGCAGCAATCTTTCCTAAACATCTTGTGAAAATAGAAAAAAGAGCTTTCCAATATTGGAAGCTCCTGACCATTATATGAAAAGATAAACAAAGCCATCTTAAAATGTTTTCCGTTTTATGCTTCAAGTAACTGCTGTTCGTCATCATCATGCTGTCTAAGGATATGAAAGGTGTATAAATCTTTCGGGATTTCATACAAATCGAAGATATCTCCTTCATGATTGATTTGATCATAAAGGGACTTTCTTGTTTCGTTGGCATTTACAGAATAGGGAAGCTTTTCCGCGGCTTTAATCGAGCGGATATTTTTTTTGCGAATACGCATGAATACCGTTTCCAAACCGAGCTCGAAAAAAAGCTCTTTAAAGAAAGCGTCCTTTGCAATGGCATTATACCCTTTTCCGTGAAATGGCTTGCCAAGCCATGTGCCTAAGAAACCTGCACCATTTTCAATATCGTATAAAGAAATACAACCGATGGGATTTTCCCATTCATCCAAGATTGTTCGTGAAATGAGTTCCCCGGCATCTTCGGCCTCGATCGTTTGCTTAGTAATGAAAACATATTCTTCATATGAATCTACTTTATGGCGCACGAAAGGGAAGACATCTGGATGCGTCATTTGTTCATAAAGAGAAAAACAATCTGTGAAATCTCTCTTTTTTAACATTTCCGTCCCTCCGTTTGAGGGCAGTTCTTATGCGTAGTCGCTGCCCACCCTCGAAATTTTTTAAGTCGTTCATCAAAAAATTTCGGGGTGGGAATCGAACCCACTAGAACCGGAAACCGGTGGCGCACCATTTGCCTTCCCTATTTTTATTGTCAGAAATTATACAAATCAAAAGACCCTTACGAAGGTATAATACTAAAAAAAAAACGGTTTGGGAATAGGTTTTTTGCCTTTTTTTTTCGTCAAATTTCAACTTTTTTATGAAGGGTGAAAATTGAAGGCAAACGCTTGCTTTTTTACATGAAAAACTGATTTCTTCGCCCGATTTTTTAGGGTAACTTGATGCCCTCCTTTAAAACTTCCCTGTGAATTGCATGAATAAAATGATTACTCCGAGGGCCCATACATAAATGGAGAATATTTTCAGTGAACGCTTTTTTAAGAAATCGATCATCCATACTACAGCAATATAACCAAAGATTGCTGCGGCTAGGGTACCAACGAAAAGCGCAGTGACTGGAAGCCGTTCAACTTCTCCTGTAAATATAGGTTTCATCTGAAATACAATGCCCCCCGTAATGGCAGGAATTGAAAGCAAGAAGGAAAAATAAGCTGCGGTGGCCCTATCCAGCCTGCAGAAGAGCCCAGCGGCTATCGTTAGGCCGGAACGCGAAAGAGCAGGCATGATGGCAGCAGCTTGGAAAGTACCGATGATCAGGGCATCTTTAATGGAAATTTCATTAATTGACTTGCCACCTTTTCTTACACCGTCCGCTACCCATAAAATCAGCCCGGTCGCTAAAAATTCCCAGCCAATGGTCACCCCTGTTTTTGAAAGGCCATCAAACCAATCCCCGAGTAAAATGCCGGCAATCACTGCAGGGATCGTCCCCGCAATGAGAAGCAGAGTCATTTTGGAGAAAGGGTTTTTCAAAACTGAAATAATGTCATTCTTGTAGACGACCAATAATGCCAGCAATGTACCGATATGGAGCATGGTGTCAAGAAAAATGCCGGCCTCGTCAAGATGGAATATATGCCGTCCTAAATATAAATGTCCAGTACTTGAAATAGGTAAAAACTCAGTCAAGCCTTGAATGATTCCAAGGATGAAGGCTTGAAATTCGTTCAGCAAAAAAACATCACTCCATTCTAGAAAAGATGGACAATCCATTATTTAATCTGTATGCACAAGACGGGAGAACATGTTCGGATTTTTCGTCAAATGTATTGCCAATGGGGTTTCATGAAGAAAAGGCAGTCCATTTTACTTTTTTCGAATATAATGAAAGGAGAATGAAACTATTTTTCATTTGATTCGTAATTATTAATATGAGAGAGGAGGAGAAGACACACTATGCCTACTAAAGATGAAAAAGTGTTTGCTGCCCTTATTTATGTAATCAGCTTTTTTACAGCATTTATCGGTCCTTTAGTGATTTGGTTATTGAAAAAGGACTCTTCACAATTTGTGGATTATCATGGAAGGGAATATATGAATTTTTTCATTTCCTACACTGTATATACAATAGTTGCAGGGATACTTACGATAGTATTGATTGGATTCTTGCTATTGCCGGTTATCGGGATAGCTTTAGTCGTATTCACCATCATTGCTGCTGTCAGGGCTTATGAAGGAACGGATTACAGGTTCCCCTTAATTTTTAGGATATTATAGAATGAGGTAAAAGGATTCCGTTCAATTCGGGGTCCTTTTTTCATCTGAAATGAACCATGTTGGGAATTGCTCATGATTAAAAAAGGGAATAGATCACATTAAAGCGAATAAAGTATTATGATATTTACTTCAATGCACTTTAAGGGAAGTGGGTGCCCAGGCGGCTTGTGGTACACCTATTCATTGGTGCCATTAAGGAGGCAAACTTTCTTGTAAGGGGTGAGGAGCAAAGCAGAATATGAATATACGCGAATATTATCAAAAAACGAGCAATTCAAATTTTAATGCCTCTTGGATATCTCTTGTTTTGGCCGTTGTATTTTTCATTTGCCATATTTTTTCGATGATACCTGGCAATATACTATTGATAACGTTTCCTTTTATTTTATTTAGTATTGCCCAATTTATCAGTCACAGGATATATGAAAGTAGAATTAAGGAATTGCCTGGTGAACTCATCGGAGTGAATGCCGGTTTATTAAAAAATGAACATGTTTTATTGGCTTTCATGCCAGCACCGACATTGCGGTTACTTCTCTTTGCGCCTGATGGATCTTTAATGGGTGAGATACGTGATTTGAACATGAAGTGGTTCATGTGGATGATTCCCAATTTCTTATCGATGCTCTTGGCCAAGCGATATGAACTGGTGGACCATAGGGGGAGTTTACTAGCTAAGTACCATATCAAAAGAGGGCTTTTCAATAAAATGACGATCATGGATGATCAGGGAGGCCTTATTGGATCGTATCAAGAAAATCGGTCATTCGTGAAGATTAATGGGATGATATATAAGGAAGACGGTACAGAATGGATGCCCATTCAAACGCCGGGAAGTGTAAATTCCTTTGAGATTAACACAAAAGATGGGGAAAGGATCGTTTCATACCAAGAAGGATGGATGCCTTTGGAGTGGGGGAAACGATTCAAGACAAATACCCCCATACTTTCTTTTTCATCCAATGTTGATGAAATTCCAAAAATAATCGTTTTTGGTTTCTGTGCCGCCACTCTAAATCATCGTTCAAATTGACTATGTTAACCCTTTAGCAAATCTTTTAGTTATTTGATATAATTATAGAGAGCTACATAGATTGATTACATAACAAAAAGGTGGTAAATATGAGTTTACTTAATGAGATTCTTGATTTTAATGAACAGTTTGTAGAAAACGGTGAATATGTTAAGTACAGAACTGATAAGTACCCTGAGAAACGTATGGTCGTCATTAGCTGTATGGACACTCGGCTTGTTGAACTATTGCCAAAATCCTTGAATGTCAAAAATGGCGATGTCAAAATCCTGAAGACTGCCGGGGCAATCGTCTCACATCCATTTGGAAGTGTCATGCGGAGTATCCTTGTTGCCGTTTATGAGCTAAAGGCAGACGAAGTATTGGTCATTCCTCACCATGACTGCGGGATGGCGTCAGTCGATGCAGATTCTGTAGTAGGGAAGATGCTCGAACGTGATATTCCACAGAGCACCATAGATACCCTTGGAGCTTCAGGAATAGATATTCGCAGTTGGCTTCGCGGATTTGATGATGTTTATGAAAGTTGTAAGAAAAGTGTGGAAGTGATTAAAGGGCACCCTTTGATCCCTAAAAATATTCCTGTACATGGTCTTATCATTTCACCTGATACAGGGAAGCTGGAATTGGTAGTCGACGGGTATGCGGAAGGACAAAAATAATAAATTCATCGAGGCTGTCGGGATTATTTCCGGCAGTTTTTTTCAAATTTTAAGCAATACTATTTATTTTTAGCCTTTTTTTTGTTAAAATCGCCAAGTGTAGTTTGTCACTAATACAAACGGGTGGGCGAGGGACAAATTTAATAAGGATACAACATGAAGAAATTAAACTTGGAAACGTTTTTTCATTTTTCAGACTATGGAACGAATGGAAAACGTGAAATCCTTGCTGGAGTCGTCGGCTATTTTACGATCGTCTATATACTCATCGTGAATTCCCTGATTTTATCGGAAGCGGGCATACCGGTGAATGGTGCAGTGATTGCCACGATTCTTTTATCTGCTTTAAGCTGTGTCATGATAGGGATTTGGGCGAATGTCCCAATCCTCCTCGTTCCAGGAATGGGCGTAAATGCCCTTTTTGCTTATACCATGGTTCAAGGGATGGGTCTATCTTGGCAATCGGCACTTGGTGCTGTGTTTATCTCAGGGGTCATTTTTGTAATCATTGCTTTTACAAAATACTCTAAGTTAATCAGTGATTCAATTCCAAGTTCGATAAAAGAAGCCATATCTGTTGGTCTTGGCCTATTCTTGATGCTAATCGGTCTTGAAAAGGGCGGGATAATCACGGGAGGTTCATCATCTATCGTCGCATTGGGAGATTTAAGCGATCCAGCAGTGTGCGCAACGGTGTTGACCTTTTTATTGGCAATCACGTTATTCATCAAGAATGTCCCCGGTAACTTCATGATTACCATCCTGGCAGGTAGCCTTATTGCCTATTGGTTCGGGACGGTTCAACTATCGGAAATCCATTTTTCAGGCATGGACACAGCTTCCTACGGTGATCTATTCTTTTCATTATCGTTCATGGAAGCGGACCGGATTGAATTCTGGATAAGTGTATTTGCGATGACGATGGTACTTGTTTTTGAAAATATTGGTCTTGTACACGGACATGTAGACAGTATCAACCGCCAGGACGCCTATAAAAAGTCGCTGCAGGCGACAAGTGTTTCCGTTTTATTTTCAGGTATATTCGGATCGAGTCCTACGGTTGCCACAGTTGAAACCGCAGCTGGAATCGCATCTGGAGGCAGAACTGGTTTTACTTCAGTGGTGACGGGTTTGCTATTCATTCTATCATTGCTGTTTATACCAGTGATTAAAGTGATCCCTGATAGCGCCATTGCCCCCATTTTAATTATTATTGGCATTTTGATGCTCGGAAACATTAAAAAGCTGGATTTCAGCGATTTAACCGAGAGTATACCTGCAATCATGATCATTACGATCATTCCATTCACTTACAGTATCGCGGATGGAATGGCATTCGGTTTCATTCTGTATCCGTTCTTGAAGCTTGTTACCGGAAAAGCGAAAGAAGTGTCAGCCCCGATGTATGTGAGTGCTGGAATGTTTATCGTCTATTTCATCATCAGTATGTTCGGTTAATATTATGGAAGAGCGGTTGGAATGAGTTATCTCTTATTCCAACCGCTCTTTTTATTGTATATTTTTGACGGAAAAAATGGATTTATTGTGAATTACTCGATGACACATCCATTCTGAAAATGCTATGATATAGAATATTAAAAAAATGATAAATGACTAGCAGCATATTAGAGGATGTGACAGGATGATTATTGAAGGTTTAAAAAGCCATGGTTCAGGTAATGATTTCTTAATAATTGATGAATTGACTACGGCCTTGACGTTTACTGAAGAAGAGAGAAAAAATTTCGCGAAGGCCCTATGCAATAGGGAAAAGCTTGGAGCGGACGGTATTTTATTTGTAATGGAGAGTGAACAGGCTGATTGCCGGATGCGTGTCTTTAATGCGGATGGATCGGAAGCTTCGATGTGTGGCAATGGCCTTCGCTGTGTTGCGCGTTACGCGAACGACGTTCTAGGGCTCGATAAAATGATTGTGGAAACGATGAAGGCAAATCTACTCGTGGAGAAAACGGAAGATATTTATGAGGGCATCCCGACTTTCAAGGTGGAAATTTCCCCGGTAAGTTTTAATGTAAAAGATCTTCCTCTTGTATTAGAGAAAGAACAATTGCTAAACGAACCAATGCCGGAACTTCATGATACCTTATTATTTTCGGCATTGGCGGTTCCTAATCCACATTTAATCACGCTCGTCGATAGTGACGTTTTGCAAAGTGATTTGCAGGCAGACCTTTCGACAAAGGTCAATCAACCGAATGAGCTTTTCCCTGATGGTGTCAATGTCAGCTTTGTGAAAGAGCTGGAACCAGGGAGCATTTATGTGCGGACATTTGAACGGGGAGTAGGCTTCACTAATGCATGTGGAACGGCGATGTCGGCTTCAAGCCTAGTAACATGCTCTGTTGGATTAAACGCGTTGGAAAGTGAAATATCTGTCTATAATAACGGCGGAAAAGTTAAATGCGTCGTCCATCAAGATGAAGAAAGCCAAAAGTATTCAATAGATTTAATCGGGAATGCAACCTATGAATTCAAGGTGTTGATTGAAATAAACTTAGATCATCCTGAAAAATTCAAAATGCTTGAAAAACAGGTTTTTGAATCGGAAACAAGCTTATATTCCAAGCTGCAGGATGAAGTTCAAAGTTATTTGAAAACGACATTATAAATTGAAAGACCAACAATGAAGTGAACCCAAAAAGTTAGACACTTTATTTAATAAGCAACCTTGAGGGCATGAACCCAGAAATCTACTGGGCTCATGCCTTTTAATTTCACATTGATTCGTCGGTGATTGTGATGCTGGATATAATCTTCCAGTTCTTTTTTGAAATACTTCAATAAGCAAGGACAGCTTTTAATTTCAACTCTAATGAATATTTTGTCATGGAAAATAGCACCTCCAATTGATAGATGGTGTCTAACAATTGGGGTGCAGTTCACAATTAGTTGGTCTTTTTTTGTTTTAGGAACGACAATACTTCCAAAAAGGCTGGGCCATTATCGACAAGTCTGTAATCCATAAATGCACACCCTTCCCTTTTTAATCTGTTTGGTACGGTTTCAATCGTATAGTCCTTTAACTGGAGACTTTCGTCCACTTCCTTCCAAAACAAAGGTGTAGCAACACCCGCGAAAGAATTTCCGCGAGAGGAATAAGGCACAATTATGGTTTTTCCTTCACTATGCTGCACAAAGTCCAAGTATAGTCGATTATGCCGATTTATTTTCATTCTTTCCATTGTAAAATCATTTGGGTTGGAACTTGTTAGGTAGTCGCCGAGAAAGTCGGTGAATATGCGTGTCTCCTGATAAGTAAATCTGTCTTCAGGCAGAGGGATGTGAATTTGCAGTCCTTTGTTACCTGAAGTTTTTACAAAAGCCTTTATCCTTAATGATTCCATCACTTTTTTAATTTCCTGTGCGGCCTTTATCGCCAATGAGAAAAATTCGATGGAAGGAGGGTCTAAGTCCAGGACGATTTCGTCGGGTCTTGTTTTACCCGCTTTCTGAAATGGGGCGTGGAATTCCAATGCAAGTTGATTACCAAACCAAAGAAGCGTTTCAATATCGTTACACAGCATATACTCGATATCCTCATCCATGAACGTTTTAATAAAGGCCGGCGCATAATCAGGTTTGTTTTTCTGGAAAAATCTTTCTTTATCCATAGTGCCATGAGGATAGCGGATTGTCGTAAGCAGTTTATCCTTTAAGAATGGTAAGAAGAAGGATGAAACCTCCCTTAAATAATGGAGGTATTCAACTTTTACCACCTTTTTTCCACCGGTTATCCAAAGCGGTTTATCCTTGGAGGTTATCTGTACAGTATCTGGAAAAGTGTACTGGCCAACCACGAATTTCTCCCAGGTACATTCTTCGGGAGCCATTTGTAAAAGCCATTGTGAAAACTGAGGTTCCCGCAATTCATTTTCCTCATATACGTGTAGGAATTGTACTTCGATGCAAATGGATGGGTGGATATAAAAAAATTGTGCATCTTCATCTGATGCATTTTGCTTGATCAGTTCATGCAATATCCTTTTGTCTTGTCCACTCATTCCATTTTTAACGCTACCGATTTTCGTTACTGCGCCTTCTTTAAAAACTGCGAGGGAAACGTAACCATTTTCTTTGTGCAATGCTGTAATGAAACAAGAAACGGTCTTCCAATTTTTCACCTTGATCCAAGATGCAGTACGTTTTCCTTCTTGCCAAGTACCCCGAACTTCCTTTGCGACAACCCCTTCGCCATCCAATAGGGTGACCATATTCAAGGCATTATCCAGTACGTCAAAACTCTCAATTAATTGTATCAAAGCCTTATCGTTGGGGTCAGGCGGCATAGGAAAACCAAGTACTTCACCCATATTCAGCATGGATCTCTTTCGTTCTTCCATAGGTTTAGCAGCTATGTCCTTTCCGCTGATGCGAAGCAGGTCAAAGGCTATAAACCGGCATGGCGAAAAATGAGCTTTTTCAGAAATTAAGGATTGTTTCCCAAGGCGACCCCGCCACTGTATTTGGAAAAAGTCTGCCTTTGCTTGATTGGTAAGCCAAACCAATTCTCCATCTAACTGCAGTGGGAGATAATCTTCCAGCTCCAGATCTCTAATGTAAGCAATGATTTCTGGGAATAGTGGTGATAATTCCTTCTCGTTTCGACTCGATATGCTTATCGTATCGGAGTCTATCGTTAAAATTGCCCTAAAGCCATCATATTTGACCTCATAACGCCAATCTTTGGAGGTAGGGGCTTCAGGGTAATAGGTTGGCAGCATCGGTTTCATTTAGTATTACCTCCGCAAATGATTGATTAACATTATTTTGCCAAAAAAACGAAGTGTTAGAGTTGGCAATTGTTTTTTCGGTTTTTTTTTTACAAAGGGGAATAATAAAATTGTTCTTCTCTTTAAAAATTAGTTATGAGGTGACGACTATGCATACGATGTGGAAGGGGAGTATATCATTCGGTTTGGTGAACATTCCAATCAAACTTCATGCTGCAACGGAAGATAAGGATATATCTTTAAGGACGTTGCATAAGGAGTGTCATTCACCGATTAAATACGAAAAGGTTTGTCCTGTCTGCCAGAAAGAAGTGGGGAAGGATGATATTGTCCGCGCTTTTGAATATACAAAGGGAAAGTTTGTAGTATTGGAAGACAGTGAATTAGAACAGCTAAAAAAACAAAATGAAGAAAAAGCAGTGGAAATCGTGGATTTCGTTAAAATAGAAGAAATAGATCCCATATATTTTAACCGGAGTTATTACATGTCGCCTAATGATGGAGGGATAAAGGCTTATTCACTTCTGAGACAGGCCCTCAAGGAATCGGATAAGGTAGGGTTAGCTAAAATCATCATTCGCTCAAAAGAACAAATGGCGGTAATTCGAGTCGTTGATAATACCTTAGTGATGGAAACGATCCATTATCCGGATGAAGTTCGCTCCGCAGCGGATGTTCCGAATATCCCTGCAAATGATACCATTGTAAAAAAGGAAATAGATACTGCCGTGTTATTAATAGATCAATTAACGACTACTTTCGATCCGGCAAAATACACCGATGACTATCGAACCGCATTACTTGAATTGATTGAATCGAAGAAAACGGGGCAAACGACGATCACAGCCAAAACAAAAGAGCCAATTTCCAACAATGTAACCGATTTAATGGAGGCTTTACAGGCTTCCATTGACCGAACGAAACATGATGAACCGGAAAAGAAAAAGACGACCCGAAAGAAAGCGGCACCGAAAAAAAAGAAACAAGCATAAAACAGGAAGCTGAGCGGATGACGCATTATGTCGCTTGGCTTCTTGCTCGTGCCTAGGGAAAGACTTTACAAAGAAATGATTCGTTAAAATTACATAAGTAATGCATGTAATAGGTAATTGAATCAAGAATTATGCTTATTGATGGGATTAAAAGAAAATGATGGATGTGAATGAAGGCAAAAAAATTCGCTCCCTAAAGAGCGACAATGAGGAATTCAATCGTGAAAATCAACATATAGGCGAACGGTTGTAGTTTTCGACTATATATTGTGTTCATATTCTACCATATTTAATTCTGAAATAGCAACAAAATTACTAACCTAACCTATGTTTTTTTCTGGAAATCATGATATTTCGTCCGCTTAACGGATCATGGGGGTTTTTGCATGTTCCGATCCGCTATATTCTCATAAAAAACTACAGAATAAAATGGATTTTTAGTATAATTTATACATATGGGATGATATAAATTAAAATATGAATGGAAGATGCAAAATGGAAAATGGAAAAATCAAATCTCTACATGCCGGGAAGCCGAAACAGGAAAATTATTCGAATATCAATATCTTTACAGCCATGGATAAACAAGCACAGGATAATGTGACAGTGACTAAATCAGGGATAATCGGTGATGGGATAGGTAATGTAAAGTTCCATGGAGGTCCTGATCGGGCTTTATGCTTTTACCCCTTTGAGCATTATTCATTATGGAATGAAAAATTCTCTAAAAAGCTGGATATCCCTGCATTCGGTGAAAATTTAACCATTACGGGGATGACGGAAGAAACAACATATATCGGCGATATTTATCAAATAGGCGAAGTGATTGTTCAAATTAACCAGGGGAGGGTACCTTGTTCGACCATTTCCCACTTCAATCAAGAACCTAAGTTTTTGGAACTTGTGCTAAAAACGAGTTTCACTGGTTATTTTGCAAAAGTACTTCAAGAAGGAACGATAAATAAACAAAATGAAATCGTGCTAATAGAACGTTTGCAAGAAAAAATATCAGTTCATTATGCAGCAGAGGTGGTCCTTCATAAACGAGATGGGCTGCAAGGCGCAAATGCTTTACTTAAACTGGATTCGTTAGCTGAAGACTGGAAACAAAGAATATGGAAGAGAGTTCAAGCAGCAAAAATTTGAATGGATTAGGCGTAGGTTTTTCTTTTATTGCATATGGATTAATAAAAAAATTGCTATGGTTATCGATATTATTTTACATATACAACTCTCAGTAACCAGATAAATCGTTACTATGCTAGATGATGAAGAGGGTTATATTCTTTATGGACATAGCATGGAAAGTTTAATTGCCTATGAATTAATTTATAAACTTATTGATAGAGGGTATAAAAAAACACTACACATCATTTTGTCAGGAGGTAAGGCTCCACACAGACGAATCAAGAAAAAGGATTGTCATAAACTCCCTTTAGAAAAAACAAACGGATAAAATATTTGAAAATAAGGAGTTAAGAGATTATTTTATCCCCATTTTAAGGTTGGATATTAAAATTGTGGAGGAATTATGGACTGTGGATATCTATGCTGTAAATATAACAAGTGAGTTAGAAGTAAATTTATACGAAAAATTTTTTTCGTTTGTAGCTGAAGACAAAGCTAGGAGGATTCTCCGATTAATAAATAGAAAAGATAAAATTCGAACCCTGATTGGTGATATTCTTATAAGAAGTGCGGCTTGTGATCACTTACAAATTTCCAATGAGGACATACAATTTGAGTACAATCATTATGGGAAACCTAGATTAAAAGATTGGCATCAATTTCATTTTAATGTTTCACATTCGGGGGATTGGGTTGTTGCAGCAGTAGATGAACGGCCAATCGGAATTGATATTGAGCGGGTGAATTCGATAGATTGCCTAGGAATTGCTGAACGATTTTTTAGTAAAACTGAATATCAATGGTTACGAACTCAAGATCTTGGTAGAAGACTGGATTGCTTTTATAAACTGTGGACCTTAAAAGAAAGTTATCTAAAAATAATTGGAGCTGGGTTGTCGATTCCTTTAGACTCTTTTTCTTTTATCATTAAAAAGAATGACGATATACACATTGATGTAGGAATCGACAAACGTGAAGATAAGTACTTAAGACTATTTTCAATTGATAATAATCATATAATGTCTATTTGTTCTGAAAATGATCCTGCTACTAGTAGAATCGTATTTAGAAATTATGGTGAATTGTATAATAAAATCATCCGTGTAGCTAAAGTGGAAGGACCAGCTTATTAAAACAATATCATGGAATTTTAATCGAATTCCAGCAACCAGACTTATTAAAAATAGGACAAAAATCATAATAATAGAAAAGCTACTGACGTTCCGTGAGATTTCCGGCGTTTTGTAATTTTGGTAGTGAAGAGATAAAGCTGGATCCTTGAATGAAGCTATGAAAGCAGCTGATCGATTTCTTGCTATCTAAAGACGGACAGCAGGTTTTGGCAGACTGGTACCATATTCCAATCAATCCTGATGTTGAGTCCAAAACTCTACTTACATTAAAAAGTGTTAAGTCACATGCGGTTGATTTAGACATTGATTGGGTGAATGAAAACTACGATCGTGTAAGGAAAGAATGGAATAGGAAAATCAATAATTAAAGGTGGCTCTTGTGGGCTAAGTTAAAGTTGATCAACTTAAGATAGATTTTGCGGTTCTGGTGCAAAAATTTCAAGACAAGTGCAAATAATCTCTAAATCTTGGACATACTGATCCTATGACTCTAAAAAAGGTGCGTGATCAGTATGGAAAAGCAAAATTTATTCAAGTGGAAACATTATCAGCCTGACATTATTTTGTTAACAGTGAGATGGTAACTGCGGTACAATTTGAGCTTTCGTAATTTAGTGGAGATGATGGAAGAACGTGGTCTATCGATAGCCCACACAACGATTATGCGCTGGGTTTATCAATATGGAGCGGAATTAGATGAAAGAGTAAGACGTCACCTTAAGCCAACAAATGACTCGTGGAGAGTGGATGGGACATATATTAAAGTAAAAGGGAAATGGATGTACCTATATCGTGCTGCTGATTCAAATGGAGATACCATTGATTTTCACCTCAGTAAAACAAGGAATCACAAGGCTGCAAAGCGTTTCTTCAAGAAAGCGTTGCGGCCTTTTCGTGTTTTTAAACCTCGTGGCATGACCGTAGATAAGAATCCGGCCTATCCTATAGCAATTGAACAGTTGAAAAAAGAGAAAAGTATACCTGATGGTATGCAACTTAAACAACAGAAGTATTTGAATAACATAGTGGAGCAAGATCATGGCTTTATAAAGAAGCGTATTCGTTCTATGTTAGGGTTGAAATCTTTTCGTGAGCCACTTTTATACTGAGTGGCATAGAACGTAGGAGTAAAAAGATGCAGGTTCATCAAGGGGGGAGTCTGCTCCAAAATGAAGTGGAATTCATACATAGACTGTTCGGGATAACCGCCTAAGGGGTTATCTAAAAGTAGACCAACGACTTTTTTCTATTTGTCTTGGTATTGCACCCGAACCTTTGGAAGTAGCTCAAAGTGTTTATCTTTAGAGAATATCCCTCAGTTAATTATTTTGGTTTCCACTTGGGGGAAACTGGCAACGGGAGGGAGGGCTAACGAAGAAAATATTTTTTACTTTCTCGCACATGAGGGGGGTACTTGAGTGTTGACTTTTACCGATAAATTAAACACTTTTAATTTGTATCATTTACTAACAAATTTCTTTTTTTTGGGCGTTTGACCTATCTAAAGATATTTTAAAAATGATTAAATGTATCTAAAAATATTGAACTTATTGTCAATTTATACTATAATTAGTAGATAAATGGAATAAAAAAAGGGAGATTATTCTACTAGGGAGTGTCTGAAAATGCATTACTGAGTCAATTTAAAAATGGCAGCCACGTACATCACATACGACAAAAATGGCTTCGCTAGCTTGTCGTAACGAGTAGCCGCGGCGAAAATGTTTGATTTTATTGAAAAAGCATTCAAATAAGTGGCGTTTTTTGTACAAATACCAATCCACTTTCCATGAATGTCGACTATTCGCTTTAGGTGGAATGGTATAGGATGCCTGTTTGGCCGTAATCCAATTCCGAATAGTTTCGGAACCATATGTTTTATCACCAAGAATATGGCTTCCCGTAATATCAATTTTCTGAAGTAAATCTATTGCTGGAACGGAATCATAGACTTGCAACCGTCAGAAGAAAAGCGAGGGGATTTCCTAATCCATCGACTAAAGTATGGAGTTTGGCAGCACGACTGATGCGATATGTTGATTTACTTCGTGTCCTCCTGCGTTTTTTAGCACCAGCACTGTGTTGATGGGCTTTAACCGATGTAGAATCAATGCTCAAGTTTTCCAAATCAGGTTCTACGTTAAGCCTTTGGAAAATGGCGACAAGCAATTCCGTATCTCTCCATTTGCAGAAACGACTGTAGACCGTTTTCCATGAACCGTAACGTTCTTCTGGTAGATCATGCCAAGCAACACCACTTCGAGCGATCCAAAGAATCGCATTGAACATGGTGCGATTATTTAATTTTGATGGACGTCCTGTTTTATAGGAAGGAAACATATCCTTAATTTGTTCCCATTGTTCATCGCTTATGGATCTAGTCCCAGATCAGCTACTAGTGCCGCATCCTTAGAAATTGGTAGGGTATTCTTCACATAACCCTGCAGTATTGTTGTTAATTTTACTAACACTTTTTTCTTCCTTTGATCATTTTGTAAAGTTTCTTATAATTTTCTTCGTTGTAGTCTTCTCAAATTCCCCTTCTCACTAGATGTTTTTTCTCTAGTTTCAAGGATTGAAGGGGAGTTTGATGTGGAAGTTTCAGAAAGAGCGATTTAGTGAATTGGTAGTGGTGCAATAATAATTGCTAATAACAGGCGAAAAGGGGAGAGAGAATTTACACAAAATATTTTACGCCTTAATAAGATACTATCTTGTGAAACTTGTGGAACTTTATACATAATTCTCAACAAAAATTTTAATATTAAAGATGCAAGGTCAATGCGTTTCATCAATTGTAATAAAAATAATATCATAGCATAAAACTTACTATTATGGAGGTAAAAAAATGGAATTTTCTGCAAAATCAGTATTAGAGGATGAAGTTAGTATAACACTAGATAAATTACTTGGACATTATTCTAATGAAAAATCAAGGGGAGTTTACTTTACTCAATCCGATGGCTCTGAATTGTTTGAGTCTTATGAAGATCTTTATTTTAATGCCAAATGCATCTTAGGGGCACTACAAAAGCAGGGATTTCAGAAGGGCTCTTATATTATCTTTCAGACAAACAATAATCTATTCTTTATAAGGCTGTTTTGGGGTTGTATTTTAGGAGGAATGATACCCGTTCCTTTGTCTGTGCCGCTACTTGCATCGCCTGATACGGAAGCTTTCAAAAAGTTGGTAAAAGTAAGCGAGCAGTTGTCAAATGCGTGGATAATTTCTGATAAAAGAAATTTAAATATATTTAGAGAAAATTATGAAGCAATTAATTTGAAATATTTAGAGTATGAAACATTAGCATCGAATCTGGAAGAAGGGCAATGCATTACAGTAGATTGTCAGGATATAGCATATATACAATATTCGTCTGGCAGCACAGGTAACCCCAAAGGAGTAAAATTGACACATGAAAATCTAATATATAATTTGGCACAGATAGTAGATCGTATGAAACTAGACAAAAATGATGTCATGGCTAGTTGGTTACCGTTGACACATGATATGGGCTTGATAGGTTATCATTTAACTCCGATATTTGCGGGTATATCTCATTCCCTTCTAAATTCTGGTACATTTTTAAAGAAATCTTGGCTATATCTTCAAAAATGTGCGCAATTAAAAGCAACGGTGCTTGTAAGTCCAAATTTTGGATTAGACTGGATGATGAAGACTGTAAAGGATTCACATTTAGAAAATATTGATTTATCTAGTGTGCGAAACATAATGTGTGGTGCAGAACCAATATCAATGGACACCATTAGACGATTTTATGAAAAATTTTCGTCTTCTGGCTTGCGTGAAAATACGATCCATCAAGTCTATGGTATGGCAGAAGCTTGTTTGGCTGTTACTATTCCTGAAGAAGGACATAATAGAAGTGTATGTATTAACCGTCATAAAGCTCGTATTGGACAAGAAGTGGAAGATTTAGAAACGAAGGAGCCAAATGCAGCAGAGTTTGCCATAGTAGGAGAACCATTATATGAATTAGAAATATTGATTGTAGATGATGAAGACCACATCTTAAGGGAAAATTACATAGGCAATATAGTGATCAAAGGGAAAAATGTATTTGAGGGATATATGAATCATGATAGTTCCCCTTTTAGTGAGCAGGGCTTCTTCCATACAGGAGATTTAGGATTTTTACGCAATGGAGAACTAATTGTAATGGGCAGAAAGAAGGATATTCTGTTTGTAAATGGTCAGAATTATTATGCTAGTGATATAGAAAATATGTTAACATTGGCGATCCCACAATTGTCTCAAGTCGTTGTGTGTGGTGTTCGCAATCAGTCATCTATCAGGGATGAAATTATAGTATTTGTACATAATCGAAAAGATGCCAAGGTATTTTTGCCACTTGCCCATCAAGTGCAGAATATGGTATTAGAACGGATTGGAATAGCTGCAGATTATGTAATTCCAATAAAAACGATACCGAAAACAACAAGTGGAAAGGTGCAACGATTTCTTTTAATAGAGCGATTTGAGAATCATGAGTTTGATGAAGTTATCGCAATAGCTCCATATTCTTATCAGAGTATCAAGGAATCTGCAAAGAAGTCAGCATGGAACAAAACGGAGATTGAAAATCAAATCGTTGAAATTGCAAAAGAAGTATTCTCTATCCCTTCTTTGAAAGTAGACGATACTATTTCTCGGATGGGAGTTAGTTCGTTAACGTTGATTCGTTTCCAGGATGAAATAAATCAACGATTTCAAGTTGAAATTCCTATTGTAAGCCTTTTTAAAATGTCTACGCTAGAACAAATAATTATGATCGTTGATGAACAACTAAAGGTAGAGGATGTCAATACATCTGAATTAACAGGGAATAAAGACATGTGGTATGAGCCGTTTCCGGTAACAGAAATACAAGGAGCCTATTTAGTTGGAAGACAAAATATTATGGAAATGGGCAATATCTCCACACATGCCTATTATGAGTTTGAAACAGCATTAGATATTAAACGCTTAAACGATGCATTGAATCATGTTTTAGAGCGTCAGCTTATGCTACGTACTATTTTTGATGATACAGGAATGCAAAAAGTTCGACGTTCTGCTTCTTCTTATGATATTTGTATTGAAGATTTACAAGACTTGTCTTTAGAGGATCAACAAAAACGTATATTGGAAAAAAGAAATCGCAGGTCACATTTTGTATTCCAACAAGATCATTGGCCATTGTTTGAATTATCTGCATTTATTCTTGGGGAGAAAAGAAATTACCTCTTCCTGGATATTGACTTGTTAATTGCTGATGGAGGCAGTTTATTAATTTTTATACAAGAGATAATGGATTATTATGAGAAACCGAATATGGAGATTAAACCTTTAACATTCCAATTTTCAGATTATGTAAGGGCATTGGAGAGCTTTCGTGAATCTTCCGCCTATCAAAGAGCTCAAGACTATTGGCAAGCTAAAATAGAAGATTTTCCATATGCACCTCAGCTACCATTAGTTTGTGAGCCAGAATCCATAGAGAGACCAATATTTCAGCGAATGGAGAAGAGTCTGACAACTGATAAATGGAATATTGTGAAAGGCTTGGCAACTCAGCATGGTGTAACACCATCCGTATTTTTATGTACAATTTATGCAGAAGTTTTGTGCAAATGGAGCAATCAATCCAGAATGGCACTTAATTTAACATTATTTAATCGACAGTCCTTTCATCCAGACGTAATGAAGTTGATTGGAGATTTTACATCAGTTTTGCTGTTAGATATTGATTTGTCTGTTCATAGTGCTTTTTGGGATAGAGCATCTATGGTTCAAGATATATTATTTGAAGCAGTAGACCACCGTTTTTATAGTGGTGTTGATGTTATACGAAATATTGCAAGTAAAAGAGAAATGACTAGTAAAGCGATTATGCCAATTGTATTTACTAGTATGTTATTCGATAAATCGGAATTTAAAGATACTTTGACAAAATTAGGAGAAAATAAATACGGAATAAGCCAGACCCCTCAAGTGTTTTTAGATTTCCAAGTTACGGAAAGAGACGGACAATTAATTATGACTTGGGATTATGTAAAAGATTTGTTTGATGAAGATATGATAAGTGCCATGTTTGAAACGTATCAACTTCGATTACAGCAAGTTATAGACAATAATCTTTCATCTATGCCGCTACCTTTGACACATTCTAAACTACTGCTTGATTACAATCGTACACAAGGAGATTATGAAGGAGATTTACTGCAAAGATTAATAGACCAGCAATGCCAGAAAACTCCCGATGCGATTGCAGTCAAATTAGGACAGGATACATTGACCTATGGTGAGTTGGCGAGAAAATCCAATCAGGTCGCTCGCTATTTAGCAGAACAAAACTATGCGCACAATTCTTATATTGGAGTTTGGGCAGAGAGACGAATCGAGACCATTGTAAATACGGTGGCTATTTTAAAAGCCGGGCATGCTTATATTCCTGTTAATCCGGAACATCCTGAGGAAAGAATAGAATATATCGTGGAACATAGTGATATCAAGCTCATGATTCATCCGGATTTATATGAAAAAGAGAACCTTTCCACCTATAACGATGGTGCCTTAGAATCGTTAGAAGGCTGCCAGCAGGATAAAGCCTATGCTATCTATACGTCAGGAAGTACTGGACATCCTAAGGGTGTTGTGATCACCCATGAAGCAGTAGTGAATACATTATTAGATATTAATGAGAAATTCCAAGTAGGTAGCGAAGATAAAATCATAGCCCTATCATCGATGAGCTTTGATTTATCCGTCTATGATATTTTTGGAGCACTCATTAGTGGAGCCCAGTTAGTATTAATTCCAGATCTCTTAGATGTGGCCAGCATTCATCAGATCATGATCGAAGAAGAAATCACGATATGGAATTCGGTTCCGGCAATTATGGATATGTATCTGGAAGGCACAAAACAAGATACAGTGCAGAGATCTGCAGCAGAGCGCTTACGTATTGTGTTGCTAAGTGGAGACTGGATTTCTCTTGGTTTACCAGAGAAAATCAAAACAAGAATGCCAAAAGCACAAGTCATCGGGTTAGGTGGAGCAACGGAAGGCTCTATATGGTCCATATATTTCCCAATCACAGAAGTGAAGCCAGAGTGGAAAAGCATTCCTTATGGCTATCCGTTGAAAAATCAACAAATTTACGTACTGGATGAATGTGGAGAAGAATGCCCGGTAGGCGTTCCAGGAGAACTGCATATTGGTGGAAAAGGAGTCGCCGTAGGTTATCTCAATGAAGAAGA